>PWEV01000216.1 GCA_003553625.1 Halomonas sp. | reverse complement strand
GAGCAATCGGCCTCTGATGCCATCGCCCGCTATATCTGGAGTTGGGAAAACTTCATGATTCGCAGGCCTGCCGATAAACGCAGTGGTCTCTCTGTTCGCTGTATCCGGGATGCAAAATAAGGGCCGGCTGTGACCTTTAAAAGCCTTCAGACATCTCATGCATTTCCCTTCCGGCCCTGCGGTTGGAGTTCATTTACAGCTAAAGCAGCGCGCCAGCTGCTGCACCAGGATTCTTTTTACTATCTTTGAAATAAACCAGGCCCTTTTTATGAAGACCAGAATGATCTCCTTCCTGTTGTTCCTGCTGCTTATTATCCCGGCAGGGTGTGACGAACTGAAACAAATCGCCCAACAGGCAGAGTCCGGCCGCCCGCTCACCCGGCAGGAGGTCGTACGTGGCCTTCGTCAGGCCCTGGTGATCGGATCTGATTCAGCCGCGACACGCTTATCGGCTGACGGCGGATATTACCGGGATGAAATGATCAGGATCATGCTGCCTCCCGAGGCAGAGGTCATTACCAGCAACCTTTCCTACCTGCCCGGAGGGGAACAACTGGTGGAAGATGTCATCCTGCGCATCAACAGGGCCGCTGAGGAAGCTGCCCGGGAAGCAGCACCGGTATTTGCGCAAGCCATTACCGGTATGAGCATCCAGGACGGATTTGAAATCCTCCGCGGTGACAGGGATGCAGCCACCCAGTATTTGAAAACCCGCACCTATGATGAGCTTTACAATCTCTATCAGCCTAAGATCCGTGAAAGTATGGATCAAGCCATTGCAGGAAACATTTCCACCAACCAGGCATGGAATGCACTGACCGGTCAATGGAACAGGATTGCCTCCTCAACAGCCGGGCGGATCGCCGGCCTGGAACCCGTGGATACAGAGCTGGATAGCTTCCTGACCCGTGAAGCACTCAATGGATTATTCCTGAAGCTGGCCGAAGAAGAGGCTAAGATACGTACCAGGCCCGAAGCCAGGGTCACCGCGTTGCTGGAGCGGGTATTCGGCAGCGATACCGCTAGCGGATAACATACCGGCTTTCGAGCTCACCGATCACCTCCATGGCTCCTGCTGACAAAACAGGAGGATCACCACTGGTAGCTTGTTGTGCGGCCTGGTTGTACAGGCGAAAAAATGCAAGGGGATTGCCGGTCTGTTCTATAAGCTTTTCTTTCCCCAGTTCCCGGATAATTAAATTGGTCATGTAAAAACCAACCGGATGCCCGCTCATGGGGAGGATTTCACGCAGGCGGGTTCCTGCATCACCCATTCCTTCATATCCCGCAGCGACCCCGTCCAGAGCCTCATTCATTCGCTTCAAAAACACCGGGGCCTCTGCCACCATTTCCTCCCATCTATCGGCCATGTCGTGCATGGGGCCATCCTCACCGGAAATAAGCACCCTTTTGTCAATCTGATCTGCCACCCCTTCTGCGTGTATCTGGTCAATCACCCATACGATATCTGCGTCAGCCGGCCCGATATGATCCCTGTCAAAGGCCAGTATTTGATTTCTATAGAAATGGTGGAGCTCATGGGCAATCAAATAATGCAGCTTTTCCCCCAGTTCCATGGCAAAGAAAGCATCAATCACAACGGGCGTATAACCCCTGGCATCATTGGCAAATACAACAAAAGAAACCGGAATATAGCCTTCAGTTTGCATGGCCGGCAAATACTTCCTGGCCATCTCTGCAGACTGGTCAAGCAACTCTCCTGCGTTTACCCGAAGACTGTCGGAAAAATCCGCAACTTCCTGCCTGTGCTGTTTTACGTTCAGATAATGATGCAAAAAACGAAAATGGGGTGGCTTGTTCTTTTCCTCATCCAATCTCTTTTGCAGTTCTTCCTGCCTGGATGGCATAAAAACAAGCCGGAAACTTTCCATGAAAAACTCCCTCTCAAATTCACTCTGCGTAAGCATGGAATATCCCGGAGTATCAAACAGGGTTTCCCAGTCCACCGGGTCAGGATCCGCGTCTTTATCCAGTGTGGCAGTGATTTCCAGGAAATGGTCGACACCTGAAAAATCCAGTGAATCAGTCTGCACCGGATTAACGCAGCAGAAAAATATGAAAAGAAATCCAAAAATCGTTATGATGCAGGGTGGCTTTAACATACAGGTTGCTTGATCGTGAAACAAAATGTGGTTCCGCCTTCAGGGTTTGATTTGGCCCAGATTCCCCCCCCATGCATCTCGACAAACTCTTTACAGAGCAATAGGCCCAGACCGGTGCCGCTTTCGTTATCCGTACCCGGCCGTGAATACCTGTTTCCCAGACTGAATAACGTATCCATTTCCTCATCCTTCAGTCCGATTCCTGTATCCGAAACACATACAATCAGCCCATCTTTATGCTTGTCGACGTCAATCAGAACCTGGCCACCCGAGGGGGTAAATTTGATCCCGTTGGAGATCAGATTGCGCAGGATGGTTTTCAGCATTCCTTTGTCAGCTTCAATAAAAAGATCAGCGGGAATATTCCGTTTAATTCTGACTGACTTCAGTTCAGCAGGGTCGGAAAAAAAATGAATGACCTCATTCACCAATGGCAAAAGGCTGACTTTTTCCGGTTCAAAAGTAATGGAACCGGTCTGGGAAAGCGACCATTCCAACAGATTTGTCAATAACTCCAGAGCTTGTGCAGAAGAATCCCTGATAATCCTGGCATAACGATCAGTTCCGGCAAGGTCGCCATTCTGTATTTGATTCAATATTACATTGCTAAAACCAAGAATATGGTTAAAGGGCCCCTTCAGATCATGACCGATAATTGAAAAAAACCTGTCTTTGGCGGCATTGAGTTCTTTCAGGCTCTCCTGGCTGGCAGTAAGAGCCTCTTCGGTTCGCTTACGTTCAGTAATGTCTCTGACATTCAGAATTACGGACTGAATGGCCGGATTGCTCAACTGGTTGGAGCCACAGGTTTCAAGATACACCCAGTGACCTTTTTTATGCTTGTGCCGGTATTGAATATTGCCAATTCCGGAATCATGAATGAGCCGGGAAAAAGCCTTTTTTACTTTTTCACGGTCGTCCGGATGGATCATTTTTTCCATCACCGGAATATCCATTAACTCCCCGGGGGTATATCCGAGAATGTGCCTGCAGGATTCACTGACAAAACGTTGAATTCCATTTGCATCCAACAGGACGATCATGTCAAAGGAGTTTTTGATAAGCTGCTTGAACGTTTCTTCTCCGCTTATCCGGAACTCCCCGGTATCTATCCCCGCTTTCTCAGTAAACGCCGACCCGGTATCCATGCTGATTGATTATATCGGTATGATTCTTAAAATTCAGTTTCGCTGAAATTCGGCGACAAATTATATTAATTTGTATATATGAATAGACCATTTGCAGTATGCTTAACTTGCAAATATACGTAATCTTAACAAAAATTTACATTATTCCGGTAAAAAAATAAAATCTGCCGACAAAACCCGGTTGTGTTACCTGCCTGGGTTATAAAACCGGTTCATACCCCCCTGGCAGGCCGTTTTTTGACAATACAATCTGCCAGAGCTGGTTTTTTCGTGCACGAAAAGAGCCGGCACAGGAGAGCAGGTAATATTTCCACATACGATAAAACCTGTCATCATAATTTTCTTTAAGCTGCCGCCAGGCCTGTTCAAAATTCCGGAACCATGCCATTAGAGTCCTGTCATAATGCACACCGAAATTGTGCCAGTCTTCCATTACAAACAGCCCTTCGGTGGCCTTCCCGATTTGTTTGATTGAGGGAAGCATTCCGTTGGGAAAAATGTACTTGTTGATCCACCGGTCAGCGTTTACAGAAGACTTATTTCCCCCAATCGTATGCAACAGGAAAATCCCCTCATCTTCCAGCAGCTGATATGCCGATTTCATAAAGGTAAGGTAATTCTTATATCCCACGTGCTCGATCATTCCGACCGAAACTATACGGTCAAATAACCTGCCGCTATCAGGCAAATCTGAAGCTTTCATTTCACGGTAATCCCTGAGGAGGATTTTTACATTCAGCCCTTTACAAGCCTCACGGGCCAGGCTGACCTGTTCTTTTGAAATGGTGATACCAACCACTTCGGCACCATAATTTTCGGCGGCATACTTACAGAAGCTACCCCATCCGCAACCAATATCCAGCACCTTCATCCCGGGTTCAAGTTTCAGCTTTTTGCAAATGAGTTCAAGCTTGGCCTCCTGGGCCTCATCCAGATTGCCTGCCTCCTTCCAGTAAGCACAGGAATACACCATCCGCTTATCAAGCATATACCGGAAAAGGTCATTGCCAATATCATAATGCTTTTCCCCGACTTCAAAAGCCCTGGATCTTTTGCCCGAATTCAGCAGAATCGATTTCAAGGCATGTGCCAGTATTTTCCAGTTCTTTGCTTTTTCATCAAGGGAGGCCCTGAGCACCCTGTAAAAAAAGGCATCAAGTTCTCCGGCATCCCACCAGCCATCCATATAGGCCTCTCCCAGCCCAAGCGACCCTTTTTGCAGCACCCGTTTATACAGATCTTTATGATATATTTGTATATCTGAAGGAGCCGGGCCATTCACTTCAATGCCTGCCTCAGCCAGCAAGGCATGAATTGCTTTTTCGGAACGTTTCATACTACAAATACCTTTTGATACAAATACACACGGATGTCATTTAAATATACAATAATTCCATCGATGAAACAAATAGCACCTGTTCGTCAGATAATTATCCTTATGCCATGAAAACATTGCTGCTCCTGCTGATCGCTTTTATTGCCGCAACTCAATCTTTGAAGGCCGGCCAAAACGACCTGGCTTCCCTTTCCGGCAAATTGAAAAAACATGTAGCTGTATTGACTGCTGACTCCATGGAGGGCCGCGGACTGGGCACCGAAGGTAAAATCCTTGCCAAAAACTATATTGCTGAAGAATTTCAATCGGCCGGTCTGCTGCCTGCCGCTGATGAGTATTTCCGCCACATAGATCTGCGTATCGGGCTGGCCCGGGTTCCGGGGACCAATGTGATTGGTTATCTGGAAGGAAGCGATCCGGAATTGCGTGACGAATTTATTGTAATGGGAGCACACTATGATCACCTGGGCTACGTGCTTCAGAATGAAGAAAAAATCATTTTCCCAGGGGCAGATGACAATGCTTCAGGAACAGCGGTTTTAATTGAGCTTGCCCGTTATTTTTCTGCGAACAGAGAACAACTGGGACGCAGTGTAATTTTTATTGCATTTGATGCGGAAGAAAGCGGGTTGCTTGGGGCCCGGGAGTTTATCAACAACAATGATTTTTTTGATACAGATAAAATCAAACTGATGTTCAGTCTTGACATGGTGGGGATGTATGAAGCAAATGACGGGCTTGACCTGCAAGGTGCAGGAACCCTGGCTGACGGTGTGAGTATTGCTGAGCAACTGGCGGAAAAAATGGACTTTCAGCTCAGGAACACCACCGCAGACATTGCACCCCGCACTGACACCTGGCCTTTCGGAGAAACCGGTATTCCGGCCATACATGCGTTTACAAGGCTCAAATCACCCTATCATGAGCCGGAAGACACTTACGACCTTCTGGACTATGATGGAATGGCCAAAATCACCCGCTACCTGCAGACTTTGGTAACTGAGTATTCAAACCTTTCTGAACTGGCCCCCTCCCGGCGTTTCGCAAGGATGCAACGTCCCTGGGGACTGAGATTCAACGCCGGTGTCCTCGCACATGCCGGCAGTTCTTACCATGAATACTCCGACGAATTCTTCAGGGCAAATAATGTGTTTGCCTTCAGTACGGGATTTTTCCTGCAGTTGCATGTGGGAGAAAAATTTGCCTTTCAACCGGAGATTCTTTACGACTTTAACGGAAGCGATTCAGAACAAGGGACTTACCGCCG
>PWEV01000029.1 GCA_003553625.1 Halomonas sp. | reverse complement strand
GTCGGAAAGGGGGTCCGTGGACCAGGGAGGGTCTAGGTAGCCCCCAGGGAGGGGTTCATGGCGCCCCCTTGCAGGCCTGTCGCCGGAACAGCCTTGAGCGATGCTTCCATCTGCGATAGCCCTGGAGAGGTCGTCGCCAGTAGAGAACGGCGTCGAGATTTTCGATACCATATGCTGTCTGGCTGTTTGGCCGCTTCATCTTGCCGCTTCGTCTTGCCACTTCACCACAAGGACGCCTTTATCGTGTTCAGACGCCTTCTGCTTCCGCTTGCCCCCGCGCTTGTCGCATTCGCCACCTCCTCCCTGGCCGTCGCCCAGCCGCTGGTCTTTACCGCCATTCCCGACGAGGATGAGACGCGTCTGCAGCAGCGCTTCCAGGCCGTGGCCGACTACCTTGCCGAGACCCTGGACGTCGAGGTGCGTTTCATTCCGGTCACCTCCTACGCCGCCTCGGTCACCGCCTTTCGCAACAACCAGGTGCAGCTGGCCTGGTTCGGCGGTTTCACCGGCGTCCAGGCACGTGAGCTGGTGCCCGGCTCTCGCGCCATCGCCCAGGGCGTGGAAGATCCCGAGTACAAGAGCTACTTCATCGCCAATCAGGCCACCGGCCTGGCACCCAGCGACGGCGACACCGCGCCCGAGGGGCTGCGCGGCCTGACCTTCAGCTTCGGCTCTCAGAGTTCGACCTCCGGCCGCCTGCTGCCGGAGTTTTTCCTGCGCGAACACCTCGGCGCTTCCCCCAACGAGCTGTTTACCCGGGTCGGCTTCAGCGGCAACCACAGCCGGACCATCTCGGTGGTGCAGTCCGGCGCCTACCAGGCCGGCGTGGTCAGCTACAAGGCGTGGGAGAACGAGCTCGAGGCGGGCAATATCGACCTCGACCGAGTTCAGGTGATCTGGGAGACCCCGCCCTACCCCGACTACCAGTGGACGGTGCGGGGCGACGTCGATGAGCGCTTCGGCGATGGCTTCACCGAACGCCTGCAGCAGGCACTGCTCGACATGGAAGACCCCGACCTGTTGGCCAGCTTCCCCCGCTCGGGCTTCATCCCCGCCGTGAATGACGACTACCGAGAAATTCTCGAAGTCGCCCAGTCCCTGGGGCTCCTCGACTGATGACCACGCTGGCGCTGCAGGACGCCGTTGCCACCTATGGCGAGGTGCGCGTGCTCGGCCCACTGAGCCTGACGCTTGCCCCCGGCGAACGGGTGGCGCTGGTCGGTAGAAGCGGGGCCGGCAAGTCGACGCTGCTGTCGGTGATGTATGACCACTGGCGCGACCAGGGGGCCGCCCTGATGCCCCAGGACCTCGGCCTGGTGACCACGCTCTCGGTGTTCCATAACGTCTACATGGGTCGGCTCGACCGCCACGCCTGGTGGCGCAACCTGCTGACTCTGGTGCGCCCGCGGCCCGGAGACGTGAAGGAAGTCAGCGCCCTGCTCACCCGGCTCGGCCTTGATGACAAGCGCTGGACGCCCTGCGGCGAGCTTTCCGGCGGGCAGAGGCAGCGCGTCGCCGTGGCGCGGGTCATCTACCAGGCCGGCGACATGCTGCTCGCCGACGAACCGGTCTCGGCCCTCGACGGCCCTCTCTCCGAAGTGACGCTGACCGCCATGACCGACGCCTACCCGACCGCGGTGCTGGCCATGCACGACGTGGAACTGGCGCTGCGCTACTGCACCCGGGTGATCGGCATCCAGGATGGCACCATCGCCATCGACCAGCCCAGCCAACGCCTGGCTCCCACCGACCTGCTGTCCCTCTACTGATGCCGTTGAGCGCTACGCGTCGCGTCTCCCTGGGGCTGGTCCTGCTGGCCGCGGTGTGCCTGCTGCTGGGCGATTTCGAGATCAGTACCCACGACCCCTGGCATGCACTGGGACGCCTGTTCATGGGGCTGGTCCAGCCCGACTTCTCCCGCGTCGACTTCCTCGGCGAGGCCCTGCTCCGCACGGTGGCCTTCGCCTTCGTTGGGGTGGGGGTCGGTGCCGCGGCCGGCATGCTGCTGGCCCTGCTTTTCCGGCATGTCTGGGTACGCACCTTCTGCGCCTTTATCCGCGCCATCCATGAGCTGTTCTGGGCACTGATCTTTCTGCAGAGCTTCGGGCTGCACCCGATCACCGGGGTATTGGCCATCGCCATCCCCTACGCCGGCACCTTCGCCAAGGTCTATGCCGAGATCCTCGACGAGTGCGACCCGCAGCCAGAGCGCACCCTGCCTCAGCGCGCAGGGCGGCTCTCCGCGCTGGTCTATACCCGCATCAGCCAGGCCTGGCCGCATCTGGTCAGCTACACGGCCTACCGACTCGAATGCGGTCTACGCTCCAGCGCGGTCATCGGCTTTGTCGGCATGCCGACCCTGGGGTTTCACCTGGCAGGCGCCTTCGCCCAGGGTCAATACGGCACGGTGGGCGCGTTGCTGCTGCTGTTCTATGCCCTGATCGCCAGCCTGCGGCTGTGGGCGCGTCCACGACTGCTGCCCCTATATCTGGTGGCCTCGCCCTTCCTGCTGGGCACCGGGCTGCCGATCATGTGGAGCAATGTCTCGCGCTTCTTCACCGAGGACATCGTGCCCGCTCCGCTGCGCAACGGGGAGGGGCTCGAGGGCCTCTGGCCATGGTTCGGCGACCTCCTGCTGGGCCAGGCCCTGCCCGGCATCTGGAACACCCTGCTGCTGACTCAGATCGCCCTGGTGCTCACCGGGGTGCTGGCGATGACGCTATTTCCCCTCATCTCGCATCATTTCACGGGACGCCACTTCACCGGCCGGGTGCGCGGCGCCATAGGGCATGGCGTACTGGTGGTGATGCGCTCCACCCCGGAATACCTGCTGGCCTTTATCCTGCTGCAGCTGTGGGGCCCCTCGATGCTACCGGCGGTGATCGCCCTGGCGCTGCACAATGGCGGCATCATCGGTCACCTGATCGGACGTCGCAGCAACGAGATTCCGCTGCGCCAGGATGCGCCGGGCGGCATGAACCTCTACGCCTACGAAGTGGCGCCACGGGTCTACGGCCCCTTCCTGGCGCTGCTCTTCTACCGCTGGGAGATCATCATGCGCGAAACGGCGATCCTGGGGATTCTCGGCATCGCCACCCTGGGCTTCTACGTCGACAGCGCCATCCAGGAGCTGCGCTTCGACCGCGCCATGGTACTGATCGTGATCACCGCGCTGCTCAATATCGGGGTCGACATCCTCGCTCGCCACCTGCGCAACCGCCTGCGCCTGCGGCATACCGCCAGTTGCGAACCATGAAAAAGGTCCCGCCGGCCGAGCCGGGGGGACCTTGCAACGGGGCTGACTGGCAGCCCCTGCGCGATAGCGAAGCCGAGATTACTCCGCCAGATCGGTGACCGCGCCGGTGGAGGCCGAGCTCACCGTCCGGGCGTACTTGGCCAGCACCCCGCGGGTATAGCGCGGTGCCGGCTGCTGCCAGCCGGCGCGGCGGCGCATCAGCTCGTCGTCGCTGAGATCGATCTCGATGGTATCCGCCTCGGCGTCGATGGTGATCACATCGCCGTCCTCCACCAGGGCCAGCGGGCCGCCGTCGAAGGCCTCGGGGGTCACGTGGCCCACCACGAAGCCGTGGCTGCCGCCGGAGAAGCGCCCGTCGGTGATCAGCGCTACCTCGCTGCCCAGGCCCCTGCCCATGATCGCCGAAGTCGGCGTGAGCATCTCGCGCATGCCCGGCCCGCCCTTCGGCCCCTCGTAGCGAATCACCACCACGTCGCCGGAGACCACGGTGCCATCGTTGATGCGTGCCTGGGCCTCCTCCTCGGAGCCGAACACCCGCGCCGTGCCTGCAAAGCGCGTGCCCTCCTTGCCGGTGATCTTGGCCACCGCCCCCTCGGGCGCCAGGTTGCCGTGCAGGATGCGCAGGTGGCTCTCGGCCTTGAGGGGGCTGTCCAGCGCCGCGATGATCTTCTGATCCTCGGGGTACGGAGCCACCTCGGCCAGGTTCTCGGCCAGGGTCTTCCCCGTCACCGTCAGGCAGTCGCCGTGGAGCAGGCCGGCCTCGAGCAGGATCTTCATCATCGGCTGGATGCCACCGATGGCCACCAGCTCGCTCATCATGTAGTGACCGCTGGGGCGCAGGTCGGCCAGCACCGGCACGCGCTTGCCGATGCGGGTGAAGTCCTCGAGCGAGAGCTCTACCCCGATGGTGCTGGCCATGCCGATCAGGTGCAGCACCGCGTTGGTGGACCCACCGAGTGCGATCACCACGGTGATGGCGTTCTCGAAGGCATCCCGGGTCATGATGTGGGACGGCCGGATATCGCGCTCGAGCAGCTCGAGCACGGCGGCACCGGCCGCCTCGCAGTCCTCGCGCTTGTCATTGGAGACGGCATTCTGGGCCGAGCTGCCCGGCAGGCTCATGCCCAGCGCCTCGATGGCCGAGGCCATGGTGTTGGCGGTGTACATGCCGCCGCAGGAACCGGGCCCGGGAATCGCCGTCTCCTCGATCTGCTTGAGCTCGATCAGGTCGATGTCGCCGCGGCTGTGGGCACCCATGGCCTCGAACACAGAGACGATGTCGGTGTGGCCCTTGCCCGGCAGGATGGTGCCGCCGTAGACGAACACGCTGGGCCGGTCGAGGCGTGCCAGCCCCATCACGCAGCCCGGCATGTTCTTGTCGCAGCCGCCGATGGCCACCAGGCCGTCGAAGCCCTCGCAGCCGGCCACGGTCTCGATGGAGTCGGCGATCACCTCCCGCGACACCAGCGAGTACTTCATGCCCTCGGTGCCGTTGGCGATGCCGTCGGAGATGGTGATGGTATTGAAGATCACTCCCTTGCCGCCCGCCGCATCGGCGCCGTCGCTGGCGTGGCGTGCCAGCTCGTCGATATGGCTGTTGCAGGGGGTGAGGTTGCTCCAGGTGGAGGCGATGCCCACCTGGGGCTTGGCAAAGTCGTCGTCGGTGAAGCCCACTGCGCGCAGCATGGCGCGGCTGGCCGCCTTGCCTGGGCCATCCACCACCGTGGCGGAGTGGCGGCGGCGGGAATCTTTCGGGGTATCACTCATTACAGGGGCTCCTGTGTGTTGATCGGGGAACCGTTAGAGGGTGCCCCTGATTCATGGGTCTGACAACCGACATCTAGCCCCGGGATGGCAGTAGCGCGGCAGAACTTCACGACTCTCTCGTCGTCACCTCTATCCGTCCCATGGGGGCAATCGTGTTCAATCGGGCATCACGGCGTCATGGAAGGCACGCTCCTTGGCGACGGTCTCGCGGAAGCGCTCTGCCATGCAAGCGAAGGCGGCGTCATCGAGCCCTTCCGCCTCCTCGTCCAGGCGGCGGCGCAGCCAGGCCACGAAGTCCTGGAAGGACGGGTTGTCGTGCAGATCGATCCACTCCCCCATCAGCGGGTGCAGCCCGTCCACGCGGGTCACGCGCAGTCCCCACTCCAGGTAGATCCACTCGGTGACCACCAGCACCGCCATTATCTCGGCGTAGCCACCGCCCTGCCCGGTGTCACGCAGCAGCTCGCGAAACGCCAGGGTCTGCGGCAGGTAGTCCGGCGCCTTGCGCTGGGCCGCCGGCACATCGAAGGCCTCGAAGGTGCGCTGGAAGGTGCTGTTCTCGTCGCTGGTCAGCATGCCCATGAACTGCCCAAGCACCACCCGGTCATCCATGGTCGGCGCCTGGCCGATGGCGTGGCCGATCAGCGCGGTGAAGGGATCGACGAAGCCGTAGTCCTGCACCATGTAGGCGGCGAACTCCTCCCCCGACAGCCGCCCCTCGGCCAGGGCATCAAACAGCGGATGGTTGACCGTGGCCGACCAGTCGGGCTCGCTGATCTCGCGCAGCCAGTCGGTGATGCGCGCCGTCTCGCGGCCGGCGGCCCAGGCGTTCCAGTCAGAACGTGTCGTCATCAGGCGTCTC
>PWEV01000204.1 GCA_003553625.1 Halomonas sp. | reverse complement strand
CCTCTGGCCCTGCCGACCGTGATGGCGGGACTCAACCAGACCATCATGCTGGCACTCTCGATGGTGGTGATCGCCGCCATCATTGGCGCCGGTGGTCTTGGCCTGGAAGTCTACGCCGGGCTCGAGCGGCTTAACATCGGCCAGGCCTTCGTCGGCGGCATCGGTATCGTGCTGCTGGCCATGGTGCTGGACCGAATCACCCAGGGACTGGGCGATAAAGCGCCCGGCAAGACCAAATAGTCCCGATCGCACAATGTGAACAGGAGGCATGTCATGAGTAACACAATAACCGCTCGGCATCCGCTGAAGCACACTGCTATGGCCCTGTCGTCGGCCTGCTTGCTTGGCCTGGGCAGCCAGGTCGCAGCCGACCCCGAACGGCCTGGAGAGGGTGTAACGGTGCAGCCCGCCGTGGCCAGCTGGACTGCGGCAGTTCCGGTGAGCTGGGCCTTTATCGAACTGCTTGAGGAACTCGGCTACGAGGTCCGGCCCCCCATCTCGCTATCAAACCCGGTGGCTTACCTGGCCATCGCCGAGGGCGACGCCGACTACTGGCCCAACGGCTGGTTCCCGCTGCATGACCCCCAGCTGCCGGATAACTTCGACGAGGTTGCCACCCTCTTCGCCCCACACTGCACCGCCTGCGGCATTCAGGGCTACCTGGTGGATATTCCTTCCATCGAGGAGTATGGCATTACCGGCATCGATGATTTTACCCGCGACGAGGTGAAAGCCGCCTTCGATGCCACCGGCGACGGCAAGGCCGACCTGTTCGGCTGCCCGCCGGGCTGGGGGTGTCACGAGGGCATCAACGCGATGCTCGACAAGTTCGAGCTGCACGACCACATCAACCACGTGGATGCCGGCTATGCCGCCAACTTCGCCGAAGCCCTGTCGCGCATCCAGGCCGGTGAACCGGCGCTCTATTACACCTGGGGGCCCAGCGCCTGGCTGCTGACGCTGGCGCCGGGCGAGGACGTGATGTGGATCAACGCCCCGGGTATTGTCGAGGACGAAGCCGAGCGAGTCGAAGGCGTAGCAGGCTCGGTGAGTGATCCCATCGAGATGGGCTTCGTCGCCGCTGATATCCAGGTGGCGGCCAACAATGCCTTCCTCGAGGAAAACCCTGCCGCCGCCGAGCTGTTCCGCCAGGTGCGTCTGCCGCTGGAGTGGATCAGCAAGGTGGACGGCGAAATGGACGAGCAGAACCTCACCGATGCTCAGGTCCGTCCGCTGGTCGCCGAATGGATCGCCGAGAACCGCGATACCGTAGACGAGTGGCTGGACGCTGCTCGCGCCGCTGCGGACTAGTCAGCCGAGCAAGACTCGTTACGCACGATACCGGACAGCATTCCAGGCACGACGGAGCCTGCTTTTCTGCGCCCCACAGCAGGACGACGTTCTCTTCGAGCTTGTCGTGAGCTGAACGCCAACGCATGCAGGCGGCCCGAAGGCCGCCTGCGAAGCGTAGCACTACCAGTCGAAGGAGGTCAGTCGACGGCGTGGCCGTGTGCTTCGAGCCAGTCGCGCAGGAAGGCGATCTCCTCCTCCTGGGCGGCAATGACCTCCTCTGCCAACTCGCGGATCTCCTCGTTCTCACCGTGCTCGAGCACGATGTTGGCCATGTCGATGGCCCCCTGATGGTGGGGGATCATGCCCCGCGCAAAATCCACGTCGGCATCGCCGGTGAAGCCGACCATCATGCCTTCGTGCATCCGCTCATTGGCCTCGCGGTAGGCCTGAACCGCCGGGTTGTCGGCGTGGTGATCGGCCTGTTCTTCGCCGTGGTGAGCCTGACCATGGTCGCCATGTGCGTGCTCGTCGGCATGACTGCCGGCGGCGGCCGGCTGGGCCAGCAGCATGGCTCCAGCCAGGGCACCGGCAGCCAGTGCCGCTGCCCACCAGCCGAGTCCGGACTGGGGCCGGGGGGCAGGGATGGCGCGAATCTCGTCCTGGGGGTTCGGCTTGTGTGTCTGTCGATGGGTCATCATGGTGCTCCTTGCGGATGGGCACATCTTGAGGTCTTCAGCCTGGCGCCTTTGGGCGGCACAAGGGTCAAGAAAAATGCTTGGTAGCATTGGAACGTCAATGACGTCGAGAGTTCCAGGCCGAAGGCGGCCACTCCTGCCGATGCGCCTGCCGGGTGACACCCGCCCGGCCTGTCGCGATCGCCACTCGCTGATCTGACAGGGAGGGCTTGGCGACGTAGACCTGCGCTTACCCGGCGCGGTCCCGGCAGGCATAGCCCAAGACGCGGTAACCGAGTACCCTCGTAGCTCCCTTGCCTCAGCTCTGCCGCATTCTTCCGCGAGCTACCTTCTGCCCCGAGCCACGGAACGCCCCCATGGACTGGAACCCCGCCGTCATCTGGCTGATCATCGCCCTGCTGCTGGGCCTTGCCGAGCTCACCACCGGTGGTCTGGTGCTCATGGCACTCGCCGCCGCCGCCACCCTGACCGCGGCTCTGGCTGGCCTGGGACTGTCACTTCCCTGGCAGCTCATTGGCATGGGCGTCTTCTCCGGCGTGCTGGTGCCGCTGGCGATATGGGTGATCCGCCCGTGGTTTACGCCCCGCGGGGTGGCCTATGGCACCACCGGTACCGGGGTTGAGAGAGGCCACACCTATACGACCCTCAAGCGCGATTTCGACGGCGCCAGCGGCGTCAAGATCAATGGCGACTTCTATCGCCTGCGCGTCGCCGACTCCGATGAAGGAGGGGGCAGGACCGAACTGCCGGCGGGCACATCCGTCATCTTCCAGACCTTCGATGGCACCACCGCCATCGTTCGCCTTGCACACCCGGCGCCGGATTCGCGCGCCAACCACCACCCGGAGTAATTCCGCATGGATCTTCCCGTCAGCCCGGGGCTAATCATCGCCCTGATCATCGTTGTCATCGGTATCCTGATCATCGCCAAGGGGCTGGTGGTCGTCCGCCAGTCGGAGGTAATGGTGATCGAGCGCCTTGGGTCGTTCAATCGACTGCTGGAGAGCGGTATCAACATCATCGTCCCCTTCATCGACCAGCCCCGCGCCATTGCCATGATTCGCTATCGCAAGATGGGCGAGGAGTACCACGCCATCACCAGCCATGAGACGCGGATCGATCGTCGCGAGACGGTCATGGACTTCCCCGGCCAGCCGGTGGTGACCACCGACAACGTCACCGTGAACATCAACGGTGCGCTCTACTACCAGATCATCGACCCGAAGCGCGCCGTCTATGAAGTCGAGAACATGAGCCAGGCGGTGGAGGTGCTGGCCAAGACCACCCTGCGCTCGGTGGTCGGCAAGATGGAACTCGACAAGCTGTTCGAGTCCCGGGCCGAGGTCAACAACGAGATCCAGTCCGCCATGGAAGAGGCCGCCTCCAAGTGGGGGGTCAAGATCTCGCGGGTGGAGGTCCAGGACATCGCCATGCCCGAGGAAGTGGAGTCCGCAATGCGCCTGCAGATGGCCGCCGAGCGCAAGCGTCGCGCCACGGTCACCGAGGCCGAGGGCGAGAAGTCCGCTGCCATCGCCATGGCCCAGGGCCAGCGCGAATCGTCGATCCTCAACGCCCAGGGCGACAAGGAGTCGGCCATCCTGCGTGCCCAGGGCGAGCAGGAATCGATCAAGCTGGTGCTCAACGCCATCGGCGACAGCGAAGAGAACAAGCGCACCGTGGTGGGCTACCTGCTCGGTCAGAGCTACATCAAGGTGCTGCCGACCATGGCCAAGGACGGCGAGCGGGTCTTCGTGCCCTACGAGTCCTCCGCCCTGCTCGGCTCCATGGGCATGTTCCGCGAGATGGCCGGCTCACCGGAAGACGCCGTGGCCAGCCACCTGAAGACCAGCGGCAACCGCAGCGGCCTGCGCGGCGGCGTGGTGGGCGGAGCAGCCAGCGCCGGCTGAGCCTGCCAAGGCATCAGCCCCCAACGAGACCGGCCCGCCAGATGGCGGGCCGATCTTGTTGGCAGGCGGCGATTCCTCACCCCAGCTGAAACGGATACACCGAGCCGATACGCAGCAGCGAGGAGAGCTCGTCCAGGGCGGCGAGGGTCTCCCGGGCCAGGGCCGGATCGGCAAGCTCCTCGGGCGCCAGACGGTCGCGGTAGTGGCGCTCCACCCAGGCGACCAGCTCACCGTACAGGGCGTCATCCAGCAGCACCCTTCCGTCCAGGGCGGCGCGCTCCTCGGCGCTGAGCACCACCCGCAGACGCAGGCAAGCGGGGCCGCCGCCGTTGCGCATGCTCTGTTTGACGTCCTTCACCACCACCTCGCCGATGGGGTTGGCCCCGGCCAGCAGGTGGTCCTGGACCGTACGCCACACGCTCTCGTTCTCCTGGCACTCCCCGGGCACCACCAGCGTCATGGAACCGTCCGGGTTGGAGAGCAGCTGGGAGTTGAAGAGATACGACCCGACGGCATCCTCGAGGCTCACCGCCTCGAGGGGCACGCGCACCGGGATCAGCGGGGCGCTCATCCGCTCGCGCAGCGCCTCCAGGGTGCCCTGCTCGTCGAGGAAGGCCATCTCGTGGTAGAGCAGCACCGGACCGTTACCCACCGCGATCACGTCATTGTGGAAGACCCCGGCATCGATGGCATCGGGGTGCTGCTGGGCGAATACTGTCTGCGACTCGGAAAGGCCGTGCTGGCGGGCCACCGCCTGGCTCGCCTCCAGGGTCTGACGGGCCGGGAAGCGCTGCGGCGCGGGCGAGCTCTCGCTGCCCCAGCCAAACGCCTCGCGGCCGTAGACGAAGAGGTGCACGCCGGCGTCAGCGTGATCACCGGCCAGGCGCGTATGGTTCGCGGCTCCCTCGTCGGAGAAGTCCGGCGTCGCCGGCAGCGCCGGATGGTGGACGAAGCGAGCCTCGTCGCGGAAGATCGCCGCCAGCACCCGGCCGGTGGTGGCCGGCTCAAGGAAACGATGGAAGCTCGACTGCAGGTTGGCCGGGGTGAAGTGCGCCCGGCCGTCCGGCGCGTCCGGGCTGGGCGTAACCGTGGCGGCGTTGGCGGTCCACATGCTCGAGGCGGAGCAGACCGCCCGCAGGATCTGCGGCGCCTCGCCGGCGGCGCGGGCCAGCACCCGCTCGTCGCTGCCGGTGAAGCCCAGCGCACGCAGGGCGCCGAGGTCCGGGCGCTGCTGGGGAGGCAGCACCCCCTGGAGGTAGCCGGCGTCCATGAGCGCCTTCATCTTGGCCAGCCCCTGCAGGGCGCCCTCCCGGGGATTGGCCACCAGGCCGCCATGGCGCATCGAGGCGACATTGCCCACCGCCAGGCCAGCGTAGTTGTGGGTCGGCCCCACCAGGCCATCGAAATTGACCTCGCGATAGTCAGCGGTCACAGGCTTACCCCCGGCGGCAGTTTTTCGGGCAGGTGCAGGTCGTCGCTCTCCATGGAGGCCACCGGATAGGCGCAGTAGTCCGCCGCGTAGAAGGCGCTGGGGCGGTGGTTGCCGCTCTCGCCCACTCCGCCGAAGGGCGCATCGCCGGAGGCGCCGGTGGTCTGGCGGTTCCAGTTGACGATGCCCGCGCGGATACGCAGGAGGAAGTCATCCCAGTCGGTGCGCTCTCCGCCGATCAGCCCGGCGGCGAGGCCATAGCGGGTATCATTGGCCAACCGGATCGCCTCGTCCCAGTCGCGGTAGCGCTGCACCTTGAGGAGCGGACCGAAGTGCTCCTCGTCCGGCAGGACCAGGCCGGTGACATCGACCAGACCCGGCGAGAGCAGGCTGGTACCCTCCTCCAGCCGTTCCATCCGCGCCAGCACCGAACCGCCGAGCTCCTCCAGCACCGCCTGGGCCTCGAGCAGACCATCGGCGGCCGCCACGCTCACCAGGCCGCCATAGAAGGGGGCGGGTTCGCTGAAGGGACCGGCCACGTGCAGCCGCGAGATGGCGTCACTGAGCGCATCGAGCAGGTGATCCCCCACCGGCCCCTCGG
>PWEV01000002.1 GCA_003553625.1 Halomonas sp. | reverse complement strand
GTCCCGCGGTTCACCCCGGACGGCGAGCGCAACGCCGTTGAACTGCAGCGCCTCAAGGAGAAGTGCGGCAACCGCGCCAACGCCTCGGCGGAGATCGAGTACCGCGGCGCCTGGGCCGAGCTTATCGGCCCGCCGGACCGCGGCATCGCCACCATTCTCGAGATGGTCCAGCAGACCCGTCTGGACGCCGCCACCGCGCCGGTAGGCATGATGCGCCAGGCGCTGCTGGCGGCCTGGCAGCACGTGCGCGAGCGCCAGGCCTTCGGCCGAGCGCTGGCGGAGCAGCCGCTGATGCAGGCGGTGATCGCCGATCTGTCTCTGGAAGTGGAAGCGGGAGTGGCGCTGGCGATGCGGACCGCCCGGGCCTTCGACGCCGCCGCCCGCGGCGACGAGAGCGAACGTGCCCTGGGCAGGCTGCTGCCGGCGCTGGCCAAGTACTGGCACAACAAGCGCAGTCCTGGCTTCATGGCCGAGGCCATGGAGTGCCTGGGCGGCATCGGCTACGTGGAGGAGTCACCCCTGGCGCGGCTCTATCGGGAGGCGCCGGTCAACTCGATCTGGGAGGGCTCGGGGAACGTGATCTGCCTGGACGTGCTGCGGGTGCTGAGCCGACACCCCGAGGCGCTGGACGCCTTCTGGCAGGAGGTCGCGCCGGCCAGGGGCCAGGATCGCCATCTGGACGCCGCCCTGGCCGATCTGGAGCGGCGAGTGGTTGAACCCGCCGAGGTACTCGAGCCCGGGGCGCGCTGGCTGACCCAGCGCCTGGCCCAGTGCCTGCAGGCGTCGCTACTGGTGCAGCACGCCCCCGCGGCAGTGGCCGACACCTTCTGTGCCGCACGACTGGGGGGTGAGACGGGACCCGCCTACGGCGTGTTGCCCAGCGGCTCGCCCTGTGCGGCGCTGCTGGCGCGGATCGAATCCTGAGTCGACCCGATCTCGAGGATGGCCCCGGCCGGCATCGGATGGGCCAGGCCAAACCCTTGCACGTGGGTGCAGCCGAAGCGCTCCAACAGCTCCAGGCTGGTCGGGTCTTCCACTCCTTCTGCCACCACCCGAATGCCCAGGCGCCGGCCCAGCAGCGCCACCGCCTCGACGATGGCGGCATCCTGGGACTCCGCGTGGAGATGCTGCACGAAACTGCGGTCCACCTTGAGCTCGCTGATCGGCAATAGCTGCAGCCGTGACAGCGACGAGAAACCGATACCGAAATCATCCACCGATACCTCGAGCCCGCCCAGACAGAGCCGGGCCGCCACCTCGCTGCCCAGCAACTCGTCGTGCATGGCAGCGGTCTCGGTGATCTCCAGCACCAGCGGAGGGTCCCCGGGGGAGCGCTCGGATACCAGTTCCAGCAGGTCCGGGCACATCAGGTCATCGGCGGTCACATTGACCGATACCGATGGCGCGACCCCCTCGCGCAGCCAGTCGGCCGAATCGGCCTGGGCGCGGGTCAGCACGTGGCGGGTCAGGCGTTTGCCCTGGTCGTGTGAGAGCAGTGGCAGGAACCGCGCCGGGCCGATCAGGCCGTGGACCGGGTGGGCCCAGCGCACCAGGGCCTCGACGCCACTGAGCCGGCCGGTGGAAAGTTCGAACTGGGGCTGATAGTACACCGCGAGTTCGTCTTGCGAGAGCGCCTGCTCGAGTTCCTCACCGCTGAACAGCGGCCCTCCACTGACCTCCACGGGCGCCCGGCAGCCCACCCGCACGTTGTCCAGGCAGCGGCGCAGATCGGCCAGGCGCATCGGCATGTCCAGGCAGCCCAGCATCTGCAGGCCCAGGGTGTGCCCCACCCGCTCGGCAATCCGCGCGATCTTGCGCTCGACGCCCGACAGCAGCAGTACCCAGTCGCGGTAGCCCGCCGCCGCCAGGCGACGCAGCAGCACAAAGCCGTCCTCGCTGCCGAACCCCAGCCCCAGCACCACCAGGCGCGGCGGCCTGGCCGCCACCGCCGCGAGCAACAAGGCAGACTGCCGATAGTGGCGGGTCTCCAGACCCAGCACCTCGAACTGCAGGGAGAGCACGGCGGCGACGTCCGGGTCGGCCTCCAGGACCAGCGCCAGGGGCGCAGGGGACGAGTCGTACATGGGCGGCATTCCGGTCAGCGAGTCACTTGAGCGTAACACCGCCTGATGAAACTCACACGGTAGGTATGATGCATCGCATTAGCGCCGCTTACGCCAAGGGTCCGGCCACCACTCGCAGCGCCAGGGCCAGCAGCATTACCCCGGTAATGCGATTGATCCAGTGGGAGCGCGCCTGCAGCCAGGGGAGCACCCGGGAGTGAGAGAGCCCAACCGCCACCAGCACGTACCAGGCACCGTCGATGATCATCGCCGTGAGCACGATCACCGCCTTGGCGGCGAGGCTCATGTCGGGCGTGACGAACTGGCTGAGCAGGGCGATGAAGAACAGGATCAGCTTGGGGTTGCCCAGCGCCACGAGCATGCCCTCCCGAGCGGCCTGGCGCCGGGTCGTGGGCACCGCCCCCGCCACCAGCGGACCGGCGCGACCGGCACTCAGGGCCTTGACGCCGAGCCAGGCCAGATAGGCCGCACCGGCCCAGGTGATCGCCTGGAACAGCACCGGTTGTCGCACGATCAGCGCGCCGAGCCCCCACACCGTGAGCAGCGCATAGAGGCCAACGCCCAGCGCATGGGAGAGCCCGGCCGCCACCCCTGGCGCGCGCCCCCCGCCAAGCGTATGGCGCAGCACCAGGGCCAGGCTGGGCCCCGGCGACATCGCGCCCATGGCGCAGACCGCCGCCAGGGAGAGCCAGAGGGAAAACGGCATGGAGGTAAATGCCCTCTCAGCGGTGGAACTGCTTCTCGCGTTCCGGCTGCCAGAAGATGGCATCGACGCGCAGCTGGATCTCGTGACCATCCGGCAGCGGCCAGTCGATCACATCACCGATGCGCAGCCCGATCAGCCCGGCACCCACCGGCGCCATGACCGAAATGCCATCCTCGGTGGTGGCCAGGGCGTGGGGGTAAACCAGGGTGCGGATCATCTGGCGGTTACGCGTGAGGTCGGTGAACTGGACCCGGCTGTTCATGCTGACCACGTCCTCGGGGATTTCTTCGGGATCGATGACCTCACCGCGCCCGAGCTCCTCTTCGAGGGCATCGGCCACGAAGCGATCCTTGTCGCTGGCCGCGTCGATCAGCCGCTGAAGGCGATCGGCATCGAGGCGATTGATGATGATGGGGGGGCGATGTGACATGCGACCTCCTGATAGCTCGTCAACGCACAGAGAAAGCCTTGGCGGCCATCCAATAAAAACAGCCCTCCACCCCCGAAGGGAGGGAAGGACTGTCGACTGAATGCATCATAAGCCCAATACCTCGGCTTGTCAGGTCCCCTGTCTCGGACCGCGGCGACGAGTGGCCAGCACCACCACCCCCACGACGGCCAGCGCCAGCCCCACGAAGGCCACCGGGTTCCACGCTCGCCAGCCATAGAGACCCAGCACCACCCCCAGGACTATCACTCCCCAGGCAAAGCTCTTCACACCCATGACTTGCTCCTTGCACCCACGACACGCCCCCTGGCGGTCGGCAATGACGCAGCATGGCGCTACCGGCTGCCACCTTCAACCGCAGCGGGGCCCGCCACCTGATGATCGCACCCGCAAAATCGCCACGCGTTTACAAAATAGGCCTCTCGACATTGTTGACAACGCTGGCCTTTCGGCACTATGGATATGATCAAAGGCACTCGCCTTTTCCCCGGCCACACCGGGTCCTACGTTCTCTCAGGATGCTGCCCATGGACGCCATACCCTGTCGCCCGTCACTGTCCTCCGACCTGATCGACCAGACGCTTATCGATCCCGAAGTCCCCGACGCCTGCCTGGTATTCGATACCGTTCTCGCCAGGCGTCTGGCCAGTGCCAAGGCACTCCTCGACCGGCTGGAGCGCGACACCGACTCCCGCGATCTGAGTGCGCTCGCCGCGGCACGCATCGAGTTCGCCCAGGCTTCCCGCGCCGTGGCCGACAACCTGCTGAGCCGCGGCCTGGGGTAGGCTCCACAGCCAGCGCTCCACATCAGGTCCCGGGAAACCCCTGTCCCATTACGAGTTTCAGGGCGATGGCGGCCATCATCATCCCGATGGCCCCGTCGATCAGCCGCCAGGCCAGCGGCCGCGACAGCCAGGGCGAGAGCGCCGCGCCCCCCCACGCCAGCAGGCTGAACCACAGTACCGATGCCGTACCCGCCCCGGCCAGGAAGGTGGCGGAACTGGACTGCTGCGCCCCCACCGCCGGGATCAGCAGCAGCGTGTCCAGATAGACCTGGGGATTGAGCAGGGTCACCGCCAGGGTGGCCATCACCACCTGCCGCAGGCCGCGCACCTCACCGCCGGCCAGTCCCAGCCCCCGACGCCCGGTCAGCGCCCGACGCAACGCGTGGAACGCCAGCCAGCCCAGGAAGGCCACCCCCGCCCAGCGCATCGCCTCCAGCGTGGCCGGCATGGCCAGCAGCAGTGCACTGACCCCGAACATTCCCAGCGTCAGCAGCGCGAGATCGGCGCTCATGCACAGCCCCGCCGACCACCAGTGGAAGTGGCGGCGAGTGGCCAGCCCCAGCACATAGGCATTCTGCGCCCCGATCGCCATGATGATGCCCCCGCACACCAGCAGCCCCGTCAGGTAACTCTCGAGCATCTTCTTTCTCCCGCCGTCGGTATCGGATGGCGGCCAGAGTACCCGGCCCCTGTCATGCGTAAAAATCATCCTATTAATGACTCATCAGTTTTCCTTATGATCAAGGCATGACCATTCGGGAGGCGAGGCACCATGCTGGACTACAAGCTGCTCGAGGCGCTGGCCGCCGTGGTGGAGTGTGGCGGCTTCGAACGCGCCGGCGTCGCCCTGGGACTCTCCCAGTCGGCGGTCTCACAGCGCATCAAGGCGCTGGAGGTGCGCCTGGGCCAGCCGGTACTGGTGCGCGGGCCGGCGCTGGCCCCCACCCCTGCGGGCAGGCGGCTGCTCAACCATTTCCAGCAGGTGCAGCTGCTGGAGCGCGACCTGCGCCGGGCGCTGCCCACCCTGGACAGCAGCTCGCCGCGTCTGCGCATCGCGGTGAATGCCGACAGCCTGGCCACCTGGTGGGCCGCAGCGGTCGGCAGGCTGTGCCAGGAAGAGGGCCTGCTGATCGACCTGGTGGTGGAGGATCAAGACGTGGGCCTGAAGCGCCTGCGCGACGGCGACGTGGCCGCCTGCCTGTGCGCCACTCCCCAGCCCATCGCCGGGGCCCGCAGCGTGGCACTGGGCACCATGACCTACCACCCGCTGGCCACGCCGGCCTACCGAGAGCACTTCCTGCCCGCGGGGCCGACACCCGGGGCATTTCGCCACGCGCCGGCCATCGTCTATGGCCCCCACGACCAGCTGCAGCACCGCTTCCTTGCCCAGTGCGGCTATCGCGGCGCCTTCCCCTTCCACCTCTGCCCCTCCTCTGAGGGCTTCATGCGACTGGCTCGCGCCGGCATGGGCTACGGCATGATGCCGCTGATGCAGGCCGAGGAGTGGGTGACCCGAGGCGAACTGGTCAGCATCGCCCCCGGCCAGGTGCTGGAGGTACCGCTCCACTGGCACTTCTGGCGCCACAGCGGCGAGCTGATCGAGCGGCTGACGGCGGCGCTGAACAGGGTGCAGCTGCGCTGATTTTGAGCACGGCTCGCTTCCAGAGCCTGGCGACCACGCTGACAAGACACTGATTATCATCCCTGTATTCACTGCCCCTGCCGATCGATGCGTCCTCGGCCCAGATTAGGGTAGCTGCATAAACCATTCTTTGCTGCAATGCAACAAAAAAGGGGCTATGGTAGTCAGTGTCCCACTCAGGAGGACTCATACCATGCAACATTCCAACGTATTCACCTTCGATACCGAAGTCCTCGCGTTCTGGCACAGCCAGGCGCAACTCCAAAACGCCGCTTTCGACGCCTACTTGGCCTACCTTGGCTAAGCCTGCCTC
>PWEV01000278.1 GCA_003553625.1 Halomonas sp. | reverse complement strand
GGTTCATGTACGCACCCATGTACAAGATTGGGCAGGTACCCAAGCGAGCGCGAGAATAGAGGTTGGCCACATTGTACAGCGAGGAGGCGGGGTTGTCGTCAGACGCACCCTATGTGCCTCTGGTGGAAACTGCTACCTGTGGGAGTGATCGTTTGCGGGAGCGATCCCCGTATCGCGAAAGGGGTGCCACCCGAGACTCGGATGGCACCCCCATTCGCGCAGCGGGCTGGTCTCCCGCGGGGCAAGGCGTCGTTATTCGGCGCTCAGCCGCAGGGCCACGAACATCGAGCGGCCGTCGCGGAAGAGGCGCACCGGCACGGCGCGGTCTGCGGGCAGCTCGCCGACCATCTCGACCAGCTGGTCGGAATCGTTGACGGCCTGATGGTCGATGCTGACCAGGATGTCGCCGGGGCGAATGCCGGCGGCGGCGGCGGCGCCGCTGGGGTCGACCTCGCGCACCCGCACGCCGCCCTCGATGCCGATCTGCTCGCGCTCGGCGCGCTCCAGCTCACCCACCGAGATACCCAGGCGGTCCTGGCGGCTCTCCTGGGGACGGCTGGCGGTGGCGCGCTCGGCGTCGGGCCAGTCACCCACGGTGATGGTGAGCTGACGGCGCTCGCCGTCGCGCATCAGCTCGAGCGCCACATCGCTGCCCGGCGCGGTGCGGCCGATCAGGCGCGGCAGGGTGCTGGAGTCGTGCACGCGGCTGCCGTCCACCTCGAGGATGACATCGCCGGCCTGCAGGCCATCGCGGGCGGCCGGGCCCTCGGGGTCGAGGTCGGCGATCAGCGCCCCGCTGGGGCTCTCCATGCCGAAGGATTCGGCCAGGTCCCGGGAGACCGGCTGGATCATCACCCCGAGCCAGCCGCGACGCACCTGGCCGTCGTCACGCAGCTGGTCGGCCACGTCCATGGCAACGTTGATGGGAATGGCAAACGACAGCCCCATGAAGCCGCCGCTGCGGGTGAAGATCTGGGAGTTGATGCCGATCACCTCGCCGTCCAGGTTGAACAGCGGGCCGCCGGAGTTGCCCGGGTTGATGGCCACATCGGTCTGGATGAAGGGCACGTAGGCATCCCTGGGCAGGGTGCGATCGATGGCGCTGATGATGCCGGCGGTAACCGAATAATCGAAACCGAAGGGAGAGCCGATGGCGGCCACCCACTCCCCCACCCTGAGGGTGTCGGAGTCGCCCAGCTTGAGCGGCGGCAGATCCTCGGCATCCACCTTGAGCAGCGCCACGTCGGTGCGTTCGTCGCTACCCACCAGTTCGGCCTGGAGCTCGCGGCGATCGTTGAGGCGCACCAGAATCTCGTCGGCGCCGTCCACCACATGGGCGTTGGTCAGGATGTAGCCTTCATCGCTGATGATGAAGCCGGACCCCAGCGACTGGCGCTCCTCGGGCCGCCCGGGAGCCTGCCCGCCGGGGGGTGCCGGGAAGCGGTCGCCGAAGAAGTGACGGAAGATCTCGGGCAGCTCCTGGCCGCCGAAGCCCTGAAAGGGGGCCTCGCGGCTCTGCACCGTACGGGTGGTGGAGATGTTGACGACGCCGGGAGCGGCCTCTTCCACCAGCACGGTGAAGTCGGGCAGCTCCTGAGCCGAGGCCGACTGCCAGGCGAGCAGGCTCACGGCCAGCAGCATCCACACGGAGAGGGGACGAATCATGCGTTTCATGCAAGGCTCCTGCGATGGGTCGGGACGGCGGTTATTGTGCTCGGGATAGCGATGATTGTGGATATGGCGATAAAGAGGCGGACAAGGGCGTTGCAGGGCACCGGCAAGGCCGTCATCACGGCGTCTCCCAGACCAGGCTGTCGGCGACCCTCAGCAACACCCGGGGCGGCAACTCGCCCATCACCACCAGTTGGCGCGGCTGGCCACCCAGGTCGCGATGGCGCACCGCGGCGTTGGAAACGCCCAGCCGATGCAGCCCCGGCGCCAGCAGCTCCACCTCGTCGACAGGCGAAACGAAGAGGCTGAGGGTGGCGAGCCCGTCGCTGTAGAGACGGTGGGTGACCCCTTCACCGTGGCGGGCGCTGCGGGTATCGGCTGGCTGTGCGATGAAGCCATCCGGGAGCCAGTCCAGCCGCCAGGGGTCCGTCGGTGCCTCGCGCTGGCGGTCGAGGCGTATCTCCCCCTGGTGCAGGCGCGGCTGCTCGAGGGTGGTCAGCTGGAAGGTCTCCAGGGGGCGTCCGGTCTCGTCGAGCAGCGACTGCTTCAGGGTCAGGCCGGTGGCCTGGTCCAGCCACAGACGATGGCCGTAGCGAAAGCTGTCCAGGGGGGAAATATCCAGACGCAGGACGCGACGATTGGCGATGCGCTCCTCACCGCCAAGCTGCAGACGGTAGAGCTTGCCGGCTCGCTCGGCGATGCCGATGGGCGAGGCCGGCGCCTCGCCATCCTCGCCTGACATGCCCAGGCGACCGACGCGACCACGGCGCTCGAACACCACGGGCGGGCCATCGAGATAGCTGGCGACGCCGCGCTCGATGCCATCGTGCACGTCGTGGGAGATCGTCAGGGTGCGGACGCCGTCGAGGCCAATACGCACGGCGTGGGCGTTGTACTGATAACAGTGGCCGGCCCACAGGCTGCGCTCGAACCACTGCTGGGCGGTGGTTGGCACCTCGAGCTGAGCCAGAGTTCGACAGTCGAAACGCTCATCATCGGGCTCGGCCGCCGGGGCACCCGCACTGATCAACAGGCCGCCCAGGCAGCTCGCGGCCAGGAGACGCAGTCGTGACGCGCTCATCGTCACCCTTCTTCGCTCAGCGCTGACCGAGGCTATCGGCGCCGGAGGCGCGCAGCAGCGGCAACCAGGTATCGCCACTGCGGAAGGCGGCACCCTCGGCGTGGCGGTCCAGGTAGGACTGCAGCAGGAGCGCCTGCTCTTCATCGGCAAGCATCGACTGACGCTGGCCTGGCGCCATGAACATGGGGGCAGAGTCGCCACCCGTGCCGACGGTCATCAGACCCTGACCGCTGCCCTGGGGAAGCTGGAACAGCGGGAGCTCGGTCAGGGAAGGCCGAGATGCGGTGCCGTCGCTGGATGCCAGGCTGGCAGGGGCGGGCTGAGACGCACTGCCACCTGCCACCGTGCCCGGCTGGGTACCGTCGGGAGCACCGCCGGAGTAGAACTGCACCCCGGTGATGACCATCAGCGATACCGCGGCGGCGATGCCGGCGCTGCGAGCGAGGGGCAGTGAACGTCGCGGGGTCGGCGGAGCCATGTCCATCTGCGGCGGCTCTTCATCCTTCAGGCGAGCCATGATCCCGGCGGAGAGGTCGGTGGAGACATCGACATCGGGTTCCCGGCGCATCAGGCTGCGCATCAGATGATAGCGACGCCAGGCATCTGCGGAATCGGGAGAGGCGTCCAGCGTCTTGAGCAGCCGGCGAAGCTCGAGCTCGTCTCCCTCGTTGTCCATCAGGGCAGAAAGCGATTCCCGTGCGTTCTGACTCATTCTCAACACCCCCTGCTATGGCAAGGCGCACCGCCCTGCTCCCTCGTTTCAGCCTGGAATCGTCATTCCCGGTTGTACCCAGGAATGTCGACGCTATCTCCGCCGTGCGGCGAATCGAACACTGCTTATGACGTCAAAGCCCGAGGACAGTTCAGCCAATCGACAAAAAGTGTGCAACCCGCATCGCTGGGCGGCTACTCCTCTACCGTCTCGCGGTTCCGGGAGGTGGTGACCAGCGGCTGGATGTGCTGATCCACCGCCTCACGGGCGCGGAAGATGCGCGATCGCACCGTGCCCACCGGGCAGTGCATGATATTGGCGATATCCTCGTAGGAGAGCCCTTCGAGCTCGCGCAGAGTGATCGCCGTTCGCAGGTCGTCGGGCAGATTATCGATGGCCTCGAACACCGCGGCCTCGAGCTGATCGCGGGCCATGGCCGCCTCCGGCGTCTCGGAATCCGCCAGGCGACCGCTGTGATCGACGATCTCGGCATCGGAGATATCCAGGTCGCTGCCCGGTGGACGACGCCCTCTCGAGACCAGATGATTCTTGGCGGTGTTGATGGCGATGCGGTACATCCAGGTATAGAACGCGCTTTCGGCGCGGAACTTGCCCAGCGCCCGATAGGCCTTGATGAACGCCTCCTGGGCCACATCCTGAACCTCGGAGTGATCATGCACGTAGCGGCCGATCAACCCGATGATCTTGTGCTGGTACTTTTTTACCAGCAGGTCGAAGGCGCGGTTGTCGCCCTGCTGGGCGCGCTCGACAAGCTGCTGGTCTGTCTCCCTGGCACTCATTCACGGCCTCCCTGACAGAGTAAGAAAGCGCGGCGAGTGCGTCCGGAGGCAGCGGTCATGTTGGAAATTGCGTACATGGCGTCAACCTGAGGCCCTTGAGGGCGGCGAAGTGTCCGGAGGCCGTAGCCCAAAGTCGCACAAGTGTTCCCTTTTCCAGGCCATCCATCAAGCCGGAGTGCCGGATCGGGTCGGCTGCAAGCAGGTATGGCGCGCGTAACCCGCGATCAGACCCCCCCGGTTCGCCTGGGTTCCACGATTGATCTCATGCGGCCCCTCCGGTGTATAGTAGGAGGAAAGTGATCACTTGCCCCCGGGGCACCAGCGCAGACACGACATACAGGTAGCCGCATGACAGATCAACAGGTCAGCAACCTCAACGTCCTCTCTCAGGACGTTCTCATCACTCCCGAGACCCTGAAGCAGGAGATCCCCCTCACCCCGGCCGCCGAGCGCACCGTCATAGAAGGGCGTGAGACCATCCAGCGCATTCTCGACGGTGACGATCCTCGCCTGCTGATGGTGGTGGGCCCCTGCTCGATCCATGACGTGGACGCCGCCCTCGACTACGCTCGCCGCCTGCGCCGCCTGGCCGATGAAGTGAAGGATAGTCTCTACATCGTGATGCGTGTCTACTTCGAGAAGCCGCGGACCACCGTGGGCTGGAAGGGCCTGATCAACGACCCGCACCTCAACGGCTCCTTCGAGATCGAGGAGGGCCTGCATATTGCCCGCCGCCTGCTGGTGGAGCTGGCCGAGATCGGGCTGCCGCTGGCCACCGAGGCCCTCGATCCGATCTCGCCGCAGTACATGCAGGACTGCATCAGCTGGTCGGCCATCGGTGCCCGCACCACCGAGTCCCAGACCCACCGCGAGATGTCGTCTGGCCTCTCCTGCCCGGTCGGCTTCAAGAACGGCACCGACGGCAGTCTGGAAGTGGCGGTCAATGCCCTGCAGTCGGTAGCGCACCCCCACAACTTCCTGGGCATCGACTCTGCCGGCCGGGTGGCGATCATCCGCACCCGTGGCAACGCCTACGGCCACGTGGTGCTGCGCGGCGGCAACGGCAAGCCCAACTATGACAGCGTCAGCGTGGCGCTGGCCGAGCGGGAGCTGAAGAAAGCCGGCATCAAGCCCAACATCATGATCGACTGCTCCCACGCCAACTCCAACAAGGACGCTGCCCTGCAGCCACTGGTGCTGGAGAACGTCACCAACCAGATTCTCGAAGGCAACCGCTCGATCATCGGCCTGATGGTCGAGTCGAATATCGGCTGGGGCAGCCAGAAGGTGCCGGAGGATCTGAGCCAGCTGCAGTACGGTGTCTCCATCACCGACGCCTGCATCGACTGGGACGCCACCGAGCGCGCCTTCAAGGCGATGAACGAGAAGCTCGCCCCGGTGCTGGCCAGGCGCCTCGAGGCGGCGTGATCCCAGCCCGGCAGCGCACCCGAACCCCGCGCAGTTGACGCACAGCGGGCTCGCCACTTGGCGGGCCCGGCTGATTGTGGAAAAGAGCCTGTTCTAGCAACTTACCTCTTGTGGGAGCGATCTTCAGATCGCGAATGGCGGCAGCCACCAAGGCCGGCGACCACACAAGGTCAGCGGCCTCCGCCTTCGCGCAGCAAGCTGCGCTCCCACAAGGATATTGCCGCGCTGGTGGGGCCGCCCCTCCCTGTGGGAGCGATCTTCAGATCGCGAATGGCGGCAGCCACCAGGGCCGGCGACCAGAAAAAAGTCAGCGGCCT
>PWEV01000273.1 GCA_003553625.1 Halomonas sp. | reverse complement strand
CGCGACTGCGTCTTCGAGCAGCCGCTGCGGCTGATGGTCAAGCAGGGCTACCTGGCCGAGCCGCGGCGCATCGATGCGGCCCTGTTCAAGGATGGACAGGAGCTGCGCTATGACTTCTCGGCGCTATTCTCCACGTCAGGTCCGGCGTCCACCGGCCTCTTCCGTGAAGAGGAGCTCAACCGGGTGGTGGCGGGGCACCGCGCCACCCCGGGGATCATCGCCGAGGTGGTGGAGCACGCCCGGGAGCGCCAGGGCGTGATGCTTTTCGCGGCCAGTGTGGCCCACGCCGAGGAGATCCTCGGCTACCTGCCGGCTCGCGAGGCGGCGCTGATCACCGGCGAGACCCTTTCCGCCGAACGCGAGCGGCTCATCAACGCCTTCAAGGCCCGCGAGCTCAAGTACCTGGTCAACGTGGCGGTGCTCACCACCGGCTTCGACGCGCCCCATGTGGACCTGATCGCCATTCTCCGACCCACCGAGTCGGTGAGTCTCTACCAGCAGATCGTCGGCCGCGGCCTGCGCCTGTCGCCGGGCAAGCGCGACTGCCTGATCCTCGACTACGCCGGCAACCCCTGGGACCTCTATGCGCCGGAGGTGGGCTCGCCGAAGCCGGCCGGCGACACCGAGCCGGTGCAGGTGGAATGCCCGGCCTGCGGCCACGCCAACCTCTTCTGGGGGCGACGCGATGGCGAGCTGGTCATCGAGCACTTCGGCCGCCGCTGCCAGGGGCTGGTGGAGGGCGATCGGCATGCCAATGACGCGGCGCTGGGCGCTGAACGTCGCGGCGCGGCGTCGGGCGCCGGTAAAAAGCACCAGTGCGAATTTCGCTTTCGCTTCAAGGTGTGTGGAGACTGCGGCGCCGAGAACGATATCGCCGCCCGGCGCTGCCACGGCTGCGAGACCCTGCTGGTGGATGCCGACGACAAGCTCAAGGAGGCGCTGCGGCTGCGCGATGCCCGGGTGCTGCGCGTGGCCGGCATGCAGCTCGAGGCCACCGTCAACGGCCGCGGCATGGCGCGACTCAAGGTGACCTATCACGACGAGGACGGCACCTCCTTGAGCGAGTGGTTCGCCCTGGAGACCCCGGCCCAGCGAGGTGCCTTCGCCGCGGCTTTCCTGCGCGCTCACCTGCGCGCCCCCGGCGTGCCGTTCCGTCCCACAACCCCCGAGGAGGTGATCGCCGAGCAGCACCGCCTGCGCCACCCCGACTTCGTGGTGGGCCGCAAGGTGGGCCGCCACTGGCAGGTACGGGAGAAGCTCTTCGACTATACCGGGCGCTATCGCCGCGCCGAGGCGGCGGAGTAGGGCCCGTTGTAGAAGTAGCCTCGAGTGATCTGTCGGCGTCAATCGCCGGCGGCGACGCTGTCTCCCGCGGCGCGCTCTTGCTAGACTGGCCCGTTGACCCAGCGTCCCCGGAGAGCAACGCCGCGTGAGCGACACTCCCGATACCGCCAGCCCCGAGCAGGCCGTCGTCGTGGCCCAGCAGGCCGCGGTGCTCGGGCGGCTGTTCAACGAGCCGATCACCGAGCTGCCTGAGGATCTCTACATTCCGCCGGAGGCGCTGCGGGTATTCCTCGAGGCCTTCGAGGGGCCGCTGGATCTGCTGCTCTACCTGATTCGCCGTCAGAATCTCGATATCCTGGCCATCGACGTGGCCGCCATTACCCGCCAGTACATCGAGTACGTGGAGCTGATGAAGGCCATGGAGATCGAGCTGGCCGGGGAGTACCTGCTGATGGCGGCGATGCTCGCCGAGATCAAGTCGCGTACCCTGCTGCCTCGCCCTCCCAGGGAGGGTGGCGACGACGAGGAGGCGGACCCCAGGGCCGAGCTGATTCGGCGCCTGCAGGAGTACGAGCGGCTCAAGCATGCCGCCGAGGCGCTGGCCGAGCTGCCGCGCCTGGGTCGCGACTGGTTCCCGGCCAGTGCGGCGCTGCCGCCGCTGGAGAGTCGGGTGGTCCACCCCGAGGTGGAGCTGAGTGAGCTGCTGGGCGCCCTGGCGGGTATCCTGAGGCGGGACGAGCTTACCCAGACCCACCAGATCAGCCGCGAGCTGCTCTCGACCCGTGAGCGCATGCTGGCGATCATGGCGCGGCTCGGCGATGGGCACTTCACCCCCTTCGAGGCGCTGTTCAGCCTGGAAGAGGGGCGCGCCGGGGTGATCGTGACCTTCATGGCGATCCTCGAGCTCGCCAAGGAGGCGATGATCGAGATCGTGCAGAATGCCCCGCTATCGCCGATCCACGTGCGCGCCCGCGCGCCGGTGGAGGAGGGCGAGGCGAGTGAACTGGACGATCTGGAGGGCGAGGGTGAGAGCGCCTTCGCGGACGCAGACGAGGGAGGGCGGCCATGACCGCCATGGCGTATCCCGAAGCCCTGGACGAGATCCTGGAGGCGGCGCTGCTGGCCGCCGGCGAACCGCTCTCCCTGGAACGCTTCGAGGGTCTCTTCGACGATCACGAGCGCCCGCCCAGGCGTGCGCTGCGCGAGGCGCTGGAGCGACTGGGCGAGCGCCACGAGCGAGGCGCCATGGAGCTGCTCGAGACCGCCTCGGGCTATCAGCTGCGCATCCGGCCGCGGCTTTCGGCCTGGGTCTCGCGGCTGTGGGACGAGCGCCCGCAGCGCTACTCTCGTGCGCTGCTGGAGACCCTGGCGCTGATCGCCTACCGCCAGCCGGTGACCCGCGGTGACATCGAGGAGGTGCGTGGGGTCACGGTGAGCGGCTCGATCATGCGCACCCTGCTGGAGCGCGGCTGGATCCGGGTGGTGGGCCATCGCGACGTGCCGGGTCGACCGGCGGTCTATGCCACCACGCGGGGCTTTCTCGATGACTTCGGCCTCAAGACCCTCGATGAGCTGCCGCCGATGCACGAACTGAAGACGTTCGAGGAGCCGGCCTTCGCGGACGAGGCCCCGCCCCCGCCCCAGTTCGACCTGCTGGCGCAGGCCGACGAGACGCCGGAAGAGGCGCCGAGAAAGGCGGCCGGTGACCCGGAGCAAGACCAGACATCCCCCGAGGAGCGGGCCGAGGCCGGCTCCCCGGAAGCGACGGCCGGGAGGGCCGACGACCACCACGCCGGGACGGCGTCAGAGCGGTCCGGACTGAGCTTCGCCGAACTCGAGGCTCGCCTGGCCGAACGCGCCCGGAGCCGCGTCGACGATGACGCTGCCCCGGGGGCGGAATCCACACCCAGTGAGAACGACTCATGAGCACTACCAGCGAAAAACTTCAGAAGGTCCTGGCCCGCGCCGGGCTTGGTTCCCGCCGCGAGATGGAGGCCGCCATCGCCGATGGCCGGGTCAAGGTCAACGGCCAGGTGGCCACCCTGGGCGATCGCATCGAGATGCGCGACAGGGTGCTCTTCGATAGCCGACCGGTGACCCTGCGCGGCGCAGAAGAGGTGCCGCGCAGGGTCATCATGTACAACAAGCCCGAGGGCGAGCTCTGCACCCGCAAGGACCCGGAGGGCCGGCGTACCGTCTTCGATCGTCTGCCACGCCTCAAGGGTGAGCGCTGGATTGCCATCGGCCGCCTCGACATCAACACCAGTGGCCTGCTGCTGTTCACCACCGACGGCGAGCTGGCCAATCGGCTGATGCACCCCTCCACCCAGGTGGAGCGCGAGTATGCCGTGCGCGTCATGGGCCAGGTGACCCGTCAGAACGTGGTCGCCATGGTGGAGGGCGTGATGCTCGATGACGGCCCGGCGAGCTTCACCGACGTGCAGGAGTTCGGTGGCGAGGGCATCAATACCTGGTTCCACGTGGTGATCCAGGAGGGGCGCAATCGCGAGGTCCGTCGCCTGTGGGAGTCCCAGGGGCTCACCGTCAGCCGCCTCAAGCGGGTGCGCTACGGCAATATCTTTCTCGACAAGCGGGCCAAGGCGGGCGAGTGGCTGGAACTCACCCAGGATGAGGTCGACGACCTGGCCGAGCTCGCCGGATTGGCCTCGCGCAAGGTGCCGGACCTGACCCCCGACGAGAAGAACCGCTGGAACCGCGACAAGCACAAGCGCAAGCCGGTGCAGGCCATGCGCAAGCCAAAGACCCGGACTCGACACTGACCGGCGACTGCGGGAAAAGGCAAAAAAGTCCTTGTCAGCGCGGGGGCAAATCAGTAATATTTGCTCCCGTTCGGAGGGGTCGTTAGCTCAGTTGGTAGAGCAGTTGGCTTTTAACCAATTGGTCGTAGGTTCGAATCCTACACGACCCACCATCCGGACCTGTATGCTTGCTGGCAAGCACCGGGTCGTTAGCTCAGTTGGTAGAGCAGTTGGCTTTTAACCAATTGGTCGTAGGTTCGAATCCTACACGACCCACCAGTCACAAAGAAAAGCGCCGCCGCTTCCAGGGAAGCGGCGGCGCTTTTCTTTGTCTTGCCGGGCTGTGTTGCAGAGCTCTCGTTGCAGAGCTCTCGTTGCAGAGCTCTCGTTGCCGAGCCCTGCTAAGAGCGCTCAGCGCCCCTGGAGTCGTATCCGGCCCAGGGTGTAGTCACCCCCCTGGTTGGCCATCAAGAAGCCCTGGAAGCGATCGCGCAGTTCGGTGTCACGCACCCGCAGCAGGCGACGATCATCCACGTGGACCTGCATCTCGCCGCTCTCGTCACGGGACCAGACGATGCTGTGGAACCTTCCATCCTCGAGGTCGAGCCTCTCTTCGTATCGAGCAATCACCTCGACGCTTCCGGACGTCAACCTGACCAGGCTGAGCCCCGGGAGCGAGCCGGGAGAGTAGACCAGCCGATAGCCGCTGCCGTTGGGCCGGTTGCCCTGGAAGAGCCCCAGTTCCAGGCTGCCCGAACCCTGGCGGGAGGCGAGCTGGAGCTCCATCCTGAAGGCATTGTCGACCGGGGCATTGACGAAGATGCGTGCCGGTTCCACGGGGGTGGCTACCTCGTCACGCTTGACGCCGCCCGTCTGCTCGAGGATCAGCTCCAGCATGGCCAGGCCGATCTCTTCCGGGCGGTCGGCGCTGAGCCGGCGTGATTCGCGTTCGCTCGTGCGCTGTGTCATGACGATGCTGCGCAAGCCGCTGTCATCGACCTCGAAGTCGCCGCTGAGCACCGTCCAGGCGGGGCTGCGGCGGTAGTCGCCGTCGCTGAAGTCATCCTGCAGGACGACCCGAGGCGAGATCGCGGGCGGCGGCGGTGAGGCGGCCGTTACCGCTTCTTTCTCCGACTCGCGCAGGCGTCTCAGCAGGGTGGCGGAGGCGTGACCGTCCTGGGCCATTTCCATGTCGGCCTGGAACTCGCGTATCGCGTTGCGGGTCCGTCGTCCCATGGCGCCGTCCACCGGGCCGGCATCATAGCCGAGCCGATTGAGCTCGCGCTGTATCTCGGCCACGCCCTGCCGGTCCGACAGTGTCTCGATGTCGGGCCTTGATGACGGTGACGGCTGTGAGGAGGGGGGCTCTTCCGGCTTCCAGGCTCGCGCTGCCTGCTGCGCCTCGGCGATCTGGCCGGCCGTCATGCGGTTGGTCAGTGAGTCGCGCGCCTCGGCGGCATGGCGGTGGTCTCGGGCCGCGGCCAGGTTATACCACAGATGAGCCTGAACGAAGTCCTGGGGGGTTCCGCTCCCGGTCTCGTGCAGGCGGCCCAGCATGTATTGCGCATCGGCATCGCCCCTTCTGGCCGACTCGCCGAATCCCTGCAGTGCCTGACGATACTCCTGCCGTTCGTAGTGGCGCATGGCCTCGGCATAATTGGCGCTGGCAAGCGACGGATATCCGAGCAGGAGCATCAGGAGCAGGGTGACTTTGATGTTGATCATGGGGGGCGTCTCCAGGGAGGGTGGTCTGCATGCTTTACCTGCAGCAGCCGTGTCCTATCGCGCTGGATTGCCCCGGGACTCTTTCCTTGCCTGCCTCAACGAAGACCGAGGACGGAGAGAATGACCAGCACGATGACGATTGCACCGACGATGTATACGATATTGTTCATGAAGTGTACCTCTGTTTGGCGCATTATGCTGTTGCAGGATGCGCGGGTGATTCCTGACATGATGGCGTCGCAAT
>PWEV01000322.1 GCA_003553625.1 Halomonas sp. | reverse complement strand
TCGGCGTGGGCGGCGAGGCGCTGGAGCGCCGCCTTGAGGCGCGGGTTGCTGACATCCTCGGCGCAGCTGGAAAGCTCGTCGGCCGCCCCGGCCGGTAGGTGACGCACCTGGCGGAGGGGGACCTTGACCGGGCGCACCGGGCGCACCTTGAAGGTGAAGCCGGTAACCGCCTCGAAGCCGGGGAGCTGATGGAGAAGCTCGAGCAGCCGTGCCTGCTCGTAGCGCAGCCGGGTAAGCCAGGCCGCGCCGTCGGTGATCAGGGTCAATCGGCCTTCACGAAACCCGCCCACGTGCAGGTGGACCGCCACTTCGGCGGGCAGGTTGTCGCGAAGGTGTTGTTGAGCGCGATCGATCAGTCTCGCCATGCGCATCAGTGAGCCCAGTTCGCCGTGCCCTTCGAGCAGACGGGTCATGGGCTGGGCGCGGAAGCGCTTAGCCTTTATACTCATGGGCTTGTTTCTCGGAGCTTTCTGCCGGCTCGACCACCGGCCGGGGGGACCCGTTCATCATCGGGCCCCGTTGCCCGTCACCCTAGCACGCTCGGGAGTTCATCGTCAGCATGCCACCCCGCACCCAGCCCCATGATGCCGAGAGCCGCGCCGCCGTGACGCGTCGGCGTCCGGCGCGCTGGTGGCTGGCCGGGCTGCTGGTGGGCTGCCTGTTGCCGGCCGGCCTGGTTCAGGGCGTGCCGCTGCGGCAGGCCGAGCGCCTGGTGCAGGTGTGTATCCTGGCGCCGGCGCTGATCCGGGCCAGCTCCCGCCTCAGGGCCCGGAGGCGCGCGCATCGCGCCTGGCCGCTTCCCCGTAACCTGCGCGGCCTTTGCCCTCAGCGCTCTCGCTGGCCGTTGCCGCGCCCGGGCCGCACCACCGCCGCCCATGATGTCCTGACCCGCCGGGGGCCGCCCGCTGCGTGGGCACGCTGAATACCTGATTCTGGCCGGCTGCCCCCTGGCGGCCGGCATGATGCCACACGCAAAGATTGGACCCCTCATGATCAATTCCCTGTTGCGCAAGGTCGTCGGCTCCAAGAACGACCGTGAAGTCAAACGCATGGGCCGCCAGGCCGAGCGCGTCACCGTCTTCGAACCTGAGCTCGAGGCGCTGGACGACGACGATATCAAGGCTCGTGCCGAGGCGTTCCGTGGACGTCTCGATGCGGGCGAGACCCTCGACGACCTGCTCCCGGAGGCTTTCGCCACCGTGCGTGAGGCGAGCAAGCGTGTGATGGGCATGCGCCATTTCGACGTCCAGATGGTCGGTGGCATGACCCTTCACAACGGCCGTATCGCCGAGATGAAGACCGGTGAGGGCAAGACCCTGGTGGCTACGCTTGCCGTCTACCTCAACGCCCTGTCCGGCAAGGGCGTGCACGTGGTCACGGTGAACGAATACCTGGCCCGACGTGACGCCGAGTGGATGCGTCCGCTCTACGAATACCTCGGTCTCAGCGTCGGCATCATCCATGCCGGCCAGACCGGCGTGGAGAAGCGTGACGCCTACGCCTGCGACATCACCTATGGCACCAACAACGAGTTCGGCTTCGACTACCTGCGCGACAACATGGCCTTCGCGCTGGAGGACAAGGTACAGCGGGGGCTCAACTTCGCCATTGTCGACGAGGTGGACTCCATCCTGATCGACGAGGCCCGGACGCCGCTGATCATCTCCGGTGCCGTGGATGAGAATACCGAGCTCTACAAGATCGTCGATCGTCTGGCGGCCCACCTGACGGCCTGCGAGGATCCCGAGGATCCGGCCAGCGGCGACTTCCTGCTGGACGAAAAGCACAAGCAGGTGGAGATCACCGAGACCGGCCACACCAAGGTCGAGGAGCTGATGCGGGCAGATGGCCTGCTGGGTGAGGAGGACTCGCTCTACGCCGCCCAGAACCTCAACCTCCTTCACCACATGCACTCGGCGCTGCGCGCGCGTCATCTCTACCTTCGTGACGTGGACTATATCGTCGCCGAGGGTCAGGTGGTCATCGTCGACGAGCACACCGGTCGCACCATGCCCGGCCGCCGCTGGTCGGAGGGCCTGCATCAGGCGGTGGAGGCCAAGGAAGAGGTGGAGGTGCAGCGCGAGAGCCAGACGCTGGCCTCGACCACCTTCCAGAACTACTTCCGACTCTACGACAAGCTGGCCGGCATGACCGGCACCGCCGATACCGAGGCGTTCGAGTTCCGCCAGATCTACGGCCTCGACGTGGTGGTGATTCCCACCAACAAACCGCTGATCCGCCTCGATCTGAACGACCTGGTCTATCTTACGGCCGAGGAGAAGTTCGAGGCGATCATCAAGGACGTTCAGACCGAGACAGAGGCCGGGCGTCCGGTGCTTGTGGGTACCGCGTCCATCGAGACCTCCGAGTACCTGGCAGGACTGATGAAGCAGGCCGGCCTGGTCTTCAGCGTGCTCAATGCCAAGCAGCACCAGAGCGAAGCGGAGATCATCGCCCAGGCTGGCCGGGCCGGTGCCATCACCATCGCCACCAACATGGCCGGTCGCGGTACCGATATCGTGCTGGGTGGCAACTGGGAAGCCGAGGCGGCCAAGCTCGATAATCCGAGCCCCGAGGAGCTCGAGCGGCTCAAGGCCGAGTGGCAGGCGCGTCATGACGCCGTGCTTGCCGCCGGCGGCCTGCACGTGGTCGGCACCGAACGCCACGAATCTCGGCGTATCGACAACCAGCTGCGCGGCCGCGCCGGTCGCCAGGGGGATCCGGGCTCGACCCGCTTCTTCCTGTCGCTGGAGGACAGCCTGATGCGCCTGTTCGGTTCCGACCGGGTGCAGCGGATGATGAAGGCGCTGGGCCTTGAGCGGGGCGAGGCGATCGAGCACAAGATGGTGTCCAATGCCGTGGAACGCGCTCAGAAGAAGGTGGAGAGCCGCAACTTCGATATGCGCAAGCAACTGCTCGAATACGATGACGTGGCCAACGACCAGCGTCGGGTGATCTACGAGCAGCGCAACGAGATCCTGGGCGCCGAAGAGGTCGCCGAGGCCGTCGCGGGTATTCGACAGGAGGTGCTGGACCAGGCCATCAGCGAGTTCGTGCCGCCCCAGAGCCTCCCGGAGCAGTGGGATCTTCCCGGTCTCCAGGACCACCTCAAGGTGGAATTCAATCTGGAAGCGCCGGTGGTGCAGTGGGCCGAGGAGGACGAGCGTTTCCACGAGGAGCAGCTTCGCGAGCGTCTGCAGGCCCTGCACCTCGAGACCTATCAGAACAAGGTGGCCGAGGCCGGCGAGGCCTTGATGCGCCGCTTCGAGAAGCAGGTGATGCTGCAGGTGCTCGATACCCGCTGGAAGGAGCACCTGCAGTCCATGGACCATCTGCGCCGGGGCATTCACCTGCGGGGCTACGCCCAGAAGAACCCCAAGCAGGAGTACAAGCGTGAGTCCTTCGAACTGTTCCAGAACCTGCTGACCAACATCAAGGCCGACGTCACCCGGATTCTCAGCCACGTGCAGGTGCGCCGGCCCGAGGAGGTCGACGAGATGGAGCGTCAGCGTCGTGAGGCGCTCGAACGCGAGACGGCAACAGCGGCCAGTCGCCACGGGGATCCCGATGCGGCCGATCCGACCGATCCGATCGACGCTCAGGCGTCGCCGCTACCGGGTGCCGATGGGCGCCCGGTGCGCCGCGAGGGACCCAAGGTGGGTCGCAACGACGCCTGTCCCTGCGGTTCCGGCAAGAAGTACAAGCAGTGCTGTGGCAAGCTGAGCTGACCCGGGCCTTCGGCCAACCAGACAGGAGACGAGACAATGGCAGTGGGTGACGCAAGCTTTCCCGAGATGCCGGCGATCCCTGGCGTTCGCCTGGGGACCGCCATGGCAGGCATCAAGAAGGCAGATCGCCGAGATCTGGTGGTGATCGAGGTGCCCGAGGGTGCCCGGATGGCGGGGGTGTTTACCCGCAACGCCTTCTGTGCAGCGCCGGTGACCGTGGCCCGCGAGCACCTGGCGACCGAGCAGCAGGGAGCCCGCTATCTGGTGATCAACACCGGTAACGCCAACGCCGGCACCGGCAAGGTAGGGCTGCGCGATGCGCGTGCCACCTGCGCCGAGCTGGCCAGGCTGGCCGGCGTTGCCGCCGAGGCGGTGATGCCGTTCTCCACGGGGGTGATCGGCGAGTCGCTGCCCATGCCGCGTCTGCTGGCGGGCCTGCCCGCGGCGCTGGAGACCCTGGGCGAGGGCAGCGAGTCCTGGCACCAGGCCGGGGAGGGGATCCTCACCACCGATACCCGCCCCAAGGGGGCCAGCGTGACCCTGGAACTGGGTGATGCCACGGTGACCATCAACGGGATTGCGAAGGGATCGGGCATGATTCAGCCCAACATGGCGACCATGCTGGCCTTCGTGGCCACCGATGCCTGCCTGGACCAGTCGCTGCTCGAGGAGCTGCTGCGCGAGACGACGGATCGCTCCTTCAACTGCATTACCGTGGACGGCGATACGTCCACCAACGACGCCTGCGTGCTGATCAGCACCCAGCGCGGTCCGGCAGTAGTCGGTGAAGAGGCCATCGCCATCTTCCGCAACGGACTGCAGAGGGTGATGACCGACCTGGCCCAGGCCATCATCCGAGACGGTGAAGGCGCGACCAAGTTCGTCACCCTGCAGGTGAACGGTGCCACCACTCGCCAGGAGGCTCTGGACGTGGCCTTCACCGTGGCTCACTCGCCGCTGGTCAAGACCGCCCTCTACGCCTCCGATGCCAACTGGGGGCGGATACTGGCCGCGGTGGGGCGCGCTCCGGTGACGGAGTTCGATGTCTCCCGGGTGACCATCGACCTCGGCGAGATACGCCTGGTAGAGGAGGGCGGCCGTGCCCCCTGCTACACCGAGGAGGCCGGGAGCACCGTGATGGCTCGGGATGAGATCCCCATTCGCATCGATCTAGGGCGAGGAGAGCAGAGTGCCACGGTATGGACCACCGACCTCTCCCACGACTATATAACCATCAATGCCGACTATCGCAGCTGAGCGGTCGGTCAACCGCCGGACAAAGAACCCCGCGCCCCCGGGGGCGGGCCAGTTGGAAAGGTGAATGAACGCAATGGTGAAGAGAAGGGTGCATGTGGCGGCCGCCGCCATCATCAGCGCCGACGGTGATCAAGTTCTGATCGCTCGCCGGCCGAGCAACGTCGATCATGGCGGGCTGTGGGAGTTTCCCGGTGGCAAGCTGGCGCCTTACGAGACCGGTCTGGGTGGGCTCAAGCGCGAACTCCATGAAGAGCTTGGGGTAGAGATTCAGCGGGCACAGCCGCTGATCCGTATCCATCATGAGTACCCCGACAAGCACATCCTGCTCGACGTCTGGCAGGTGCACGGCTTCTCGGGTGAGCCCTTCGGCCGCGAAGGGCAGGCAGTGCGATGGGTGCCCATGAGGGATCTGGTCAACTACCCTTTCCCGGCGGCCAACCTGCCGATCCTGAGGGCGGTCGCGCTGCCCACCGAGTATCTGATTACCGCCGATGAGGAGGACGAGGGCCTCTTCATGGAGCGCCTGGAACGCGCGCTGGTGGAAGATCGCGCCCGCCTGGTGCAGCTGCGTGCCAAGCAGCTCGACGAGGCGGCCTATCTGGCCCGCGCCGAAGCCTCCCTGGCACTCTGTCGCCAGCATGGCGCACGTCTGCTGCTCAACGCCGAGCCCTCCGTGCTCGAGCGAGTCGATGCCGATGGCATCCATCTCACCAGCGAGCGGCTCATGCGGCTTGAGCGGCGTCCCATCGCCGAGGGCAAGTGGCTTGCCGCCTCCACCCATGACCGCCAGCAGCTGGTACAGGCCGGCAAGCTGGGCTGCGACTTCGTGACCCTCTCGCCGCTGCGTACCACGCCGTCCCACCCGGAAGTGCCTCCCATGGGCTGGCATGACTTCCAACAGCTGGTGGAGCGTGCGGCCATGCCGGTCTTCGCCCTGGGGGGCATGACTCGCTTCGATGCCAACCACGCCCGCGCCGTGGGGGCCCAGGGGATCGCTTCGATTCGCGATTTCTGGAAGTAACTCTCATGC
>PWEV01000160.1 GCA_003553625.1 Halomonas sp. | reverse complement strand
TTTAGGTCCTGGTGCCTTCGGGCGTGGAGGTTCAAGTCCTCTCATCCGCACCATCGTTGTTTCTCGCTGTATCTTCCGCCATCGACGCGATCTCCCCGTCATCTCCCCCGAGATGCGCGGTATTTTCGCGTGCCCGTCATTTCGTCTCACCGTTGCCACGGAGCCTTCCCATGAGCGCACCCGCCCCGCAAGGCTCATTTGTGCCGCCCACATCCATGCCGCCTTCCTCGACACGGAGCCTCTCCCCCGTCTGGCACCCCTATTCCCACCTCAAGACCCAGCGTCAGATGCCCAGGGTAATCGGCGGCGAGGGGCCGCGCTTCATCCTGGAGAGCGGTGAGACGCTGCTCGACGCCACCTGCTCCTGGTGGTGCATGATCCACGGCTACGCCCACCCGCGCCTGGTGCGCGCCATCCAGCAGCAGGCCGGCGAACTCTGCCATGTGATGCTGGGAGGGCTGACCCACGAACCCGCCGACCGGCTGGCCCGGGAACTGGTTCGGGTTACCCCCGAGGGGCTCAACCATGTCTTCTTCTCCGACAGCGGCTCGGTGGGCATGGAGGTGGCCATGAAGATGGCGGTGCAGTATCACCAGCTGAGCGGCCGGCCAGGCAAGCACCGCCTGCTCTCGCTGATGAAGGCCTACCATGGTGACACCGCCGGCTGCATGGCGGTATGCGATCCCGAGGAGGGCATGCACTCGCTGTTCGCCGGCTACCTGCCGCAGCACCACTTCGCCCCGGCTCCCACCGCTCCATTCGATGCCGAACCCGAGGCGGTGACGACGGATCTCGCCGCGCTGCGCCAGATGCTGGAGCGCCACCATCACGAGATCGCCGCCCTGTTGATGGAGCCGCTGCTCCAGGCCGCAGGCGGACTGAACATGACCTCACCCCACTATCTCCTGGGTGCGCGACGGCTGTGTGACGAGTTCAACGTGCTGCTGGTGTTCGACGAGGTAGCCACCGGCTTCGGGCGCACCGGCAGGCTGTTCGCCGCCGATCACGCCGGCATCACGCCGGACATCATGGTGCTCTCCAAGGGGCTGACCGGGGGCTACCTCGGCCATGCGGCGACGCTCGCCACCGACCAGGTGCACGACGCCTTCATCGGCGACACTCCCGATCACGCCTTCATGCACGGCCCCACCTTCATGGGCAACCCGCTGGCCTGCCGGGTGGCGCTGGAGAGCCTTGCGGTATTCGAGGAGGAGGACTATCTGGGCAAGATCGCCGCACTCAACCGGGTGCTGCGCGAGGAACTGGTCGCCGACGAGGTCCTGGCCGCTCATCCTGCGGTGGCCGACGTGCGAACGCTGGGTGCCACCGCAGTGATCGAGACCCACACGGCGGCAGATCTCGCCGGCGTGGCCGACTGGGCCCGTGAGCAGGGCGTCTGGCTGCGGCCCATCGGCCGCTGGCTCTACACCATGCCGGCCTATATCACCACCGAGACCGACTTGCGGCGCATCACCGAGGTCATGAAGGGATGGTTTCGACGTCCGGGACCACGAGGATAGGATGCGAGAATCACGGGTTTGCGGGCCCATGCGCCTCCCTGCCATGGAATCGCCTACTCTGTGAAGAATGGGAGTGTCACGGGGATCCCTTCGAGGGCCCGGATCAGGGAGTTGACGATGAGCAAAGTGCTGCGGCGTGCGCTGGGATGGGGAGCCGCCTATCTCGTACTGGCCCTGCTGCCGATGGCGGTGGTCATCGCTCTCCTCCGGGCAGAAACGCGTGGGCCGGGGGTGGAGTTCGGCGCCATGCTGGGGTTACTGGCGCTGTCGGTAATGGCCTTGCAGGCGCTGGTCTCTGGCCGTCATCGCTGGTTCGGGGAGGCGCTGGGGTACGATAACCTGCTGCAGTTCCATCGTCGGATGGGACTCTTCGCGCTGGTGCTGGTGGTGGCCCATCCCGTCGTGATGCTGACCTCTCGACCCGCGTGGCTCGACTACCTCGATCCTCGCGACGAGACGCTGCGCGCTCTGACCCTGGTCGGGCTGCTGATCGCCACGCTGCTGCTGGTGGCCACATCGCTGTGGCGCAAGGCCTTCGGGCTCTGCTACGAGCACTGGCGGGCTCTGCATGGCCTGCTGACGGTAGCGGTGGTGGGCGGCGGTCTCGGCCATGCGCTCATGGTGGGACACGTCACCGAGGGACTCACCGGATGGCTGATTGGCGGGCTGATCGGCCTCTCGCTGCTTCTGGTGGCAGAGACCCGTCTGCTGCGGCCATGGCGGCTGCGGCACCGGCCCTGGCAGGTGGTTGAGACGCAGCCGGTACTGGGCGATGCCACCACCCTGGTGCTGGCCCCGATGGGCCGGCATCGGCTCGTGTTCGCGCCCGGCCAGTTCTTCTGGATCACGCTGGGCGACTCCCCCTTCCAACTCCAGCAGCATCCCTTTTCCATCGCCTCCTCGGCAGAGCGACCCGAGCGGCTGGCGTTCACTGCCAAGCGGCTGGGCGATTTCACCGCGACCCTGCCCGAGGTGCCCGTCGGCACACGAGCCTTCATCGAGGGTCCCTTCGGCGCCTTCCTGCCGGACCCCGGCAACCCTTCCGGGGCAGTGATGATTGCCGGGGGCATCGGCATCACGCCGATGATGAGCATCCTGCGGACCTTCGCCGATCGGGGCGAACGCCTGCCGCTGTGGCTGATCTATGCCAACCCCACCTGGGAGGAGGCCACCTTTCGCGAGGAGCTGGAGGCCCTGGCCGAGCGCCTTTGCCTGGAGGTGATCCACGTGCTCGGCGAGCCACCGGAGGGCTGGAAGGGTGAGCGCGGACTGGTCGAGCCGGACCTGCTGGCGCGCCGCCTGCCGGCCGATGATGGCCGACGCGACTACTTCATCTGCGGGCCCGGGCCGCTGATGGATGCTGCCGAGGGCGCGCTCATCGACTTCGGGGTCGCACCGACCCGACTGCACTCGGACCGCTTCGATATCGTGTGAGTCAGTCCAAGGCCCCGTGAACAGGCGCAATGTGCGCAAAGGCAGTGTCACTACAGGAGCACCGGACCATGCTGCACCGCTACGCCCGCCATGCCGCTACCCTGGTCGCCGTGCTGCTGGTCATCGCGGCGCTTATCGTCGCCCTACTGCGCGGCTGAGGGCGACGAGAGGCCGACATGAGAACCTGGCCCAGCACACCGGCGGCTAGACGAGTCGGCGCGGGATGGTGAGATCCCAGTTGCGGCTGTAGACGCGCCGCTCGCCCTCGTAGGCATCCAGAGTGGCATGCAGCTGGAACGCCGCGGCTGACGAGGTCAGCACGGTACGGGTTACCGTGTGCACTTCCCAGTCACCCCGCTTCAGCGAGCGCTCCCAGAGGGTAGTGCCCTCCAGGGAGTCGAAGTCGTTGTCTCGTGAGCGATAGGTCTCGACCGCGCATGTTGATACCTCAAGGCCGCTATCCTCCAGTCGAATCCGGCCGTTGTCGTTGACCACCTCGAGCGTCGAGAGATCTTCGGCGAGGTCGCGGTGCACATACCAGTTATGGTGCTCGGGCTCCAGACGTGTGATGTCGATGGACGGCGCGACCTCCGGCTCTGCAAAACCAGGCAATCGATCATCCTCGTCGCGCGATGGACGGACCGGCAGGTGCAGGGCGCTGCCCTTGTCGAAGAGCGTCAGTCGCACCTCCTCGGGGGGCGCCCAGGCCAGCGGCCAGTAGGAGGTGGAGAGCGAGAGCCTTAGCCGATGACCGCGGGGAAATACCTGGGCAACATCGTTGAGCTGCACGCTAGCCCGATAGCGGCGGCCCGGTTCCAGAGCGGATGGCGCCTCGTGACTGTCGCGGTGGGTCAGGTTGAGCAGGCCGTAGGTCACGCGAGTGGCGCTGTCATCCGGCGCCACGTCGGAGAGTCGTACCGCCAGCATGGCGACCGGACGGTCTGCGGAGAACTCCAGTTCCAGCTCCGGTGCCCCCATCATCTCCAGAGTCTCCTCCAACGGGGGAGTATCGAAAATCAGGGCACCACCGTCCTCCTCGCGCTGATCATGCGCCAGATCGGGGCCCGCGGCATAGGAGCACCACTTGCCGGCGAACAGGCCGCAGGTCAGCGGCGACTGCAGGGTCAGAGCGCTCTCCTCCCGAGAGCACTGGCCATCAAGGGCCAACAGGCCGGGGGCCAAGGGTAGCTTGTAATGCACAATATTGGGCGAGGGCCAGCAAGGCTCAGCCACCCAGCGACCGGGGCGATGCCCGTAGCTGGTGGTGGGCGGTATACTGTCCTGCATCCATACCCGAATCGCAGGATCCCGCTCCGCGTCCCGGTCAACGCCCTTCAACCACTGGTCCCACCAGCGCAGGCACTCCTGCAGAAAACCGATCGCCGGTCCCGGCTCCCCGAGGTGGGGATACTTGTGACTCCAGGGGCCGATCAGCCCCTTGCAGAGACCGGGCAGGTTTGTCACCAGCCGCTTGACCGCATTGGAGTAGCCGTCCGCCCAGCCGCTCGCTGCCAGCACCGGCACTTCGACGCGCGAGAAGTCCTCGCAGATCGAGCCGTGCTGCCAATAAGAGTCACGGTGAGGATGCTCGAGCCAGGTGGCCAGCCACAGACCGCTGTCCTCGAGTCGCCGGTGCCACATGTCGCGCCAGGCGTCGCCGACCACGGACGGGTCCGGGGGCAGCGAATTGTAGGCGAACATGGTAGAGGCCCAGGAGAGGTTATCGCCGAGCAGGCAGCCGCCCATGTAGTGCACGTCGTCCGCGTAACGGTCATCCGTGGAGCAGACGCTGACCACTGCGCCAAGCTCGGGAGGCTGCCGGGCAGCAAGCTGCAAGCCATTGAAGCCGCCCCAGGAGATACCGATCATGCCCACCTTGCCGCTACACCAGGACTGAGCGGCGATCCACCGCAGGATCGTTTCGCCGTCCAACAGCTCCTGTTCCAGGTACTCGTCGGTGAGCACCCCACCCGAATCACCGCTGCCGCGCAGATCCACTCGCAGCGAGGCATAGCCGTGACCGGCGAAGTAGTGGTGGTGCATGGCATCACGCAGCGCGGAGCCGTCGCGGAGACGGTAGGGAATATACTCGAGGATAGCCGGTACCGGCGCCTCCGCGGCGCCCAAGGGTAGCCATAGCCGGGCACACAGCTCGACCCCGTCATCCATGGGAATCCAGACGGGATCGTGGCACTCGACCGAGTGGGGAAAGTCGGTTACGACGCGCATGACGGCCTCCTGGAAGGACAGGGGATTCAGGAACGCTCCTGCGAGGAGAGTGGCTCGATCTCGAAGGGCAGCATCCGCCGGCACTCCTCTATCTGCTCCATCAATACTTCGCGGTTTTCCGCGCCAGTGAACAGCACACCCAGCTCCCATGAAAAGGAGTCCTGGTGGAAAAGCTCCGAGAGTCGCATGCCCTCGCGCACATTGAGACTCACCAGGGTGCCGGGAAATCTCTCCTCGACCCCACGGATCTCCTCGTCCGACGGCACACGGCGTACCCAGCCATCCTCGAAGACCCGTAGCATCTGCTTGGCCGCAACGGGATAGCGGCCCTCGCGATGGGGCATTCGCGGCGGGATGCCGATCGCCACATCCACCATCACCTGCATGTGTGGCGCCCCGTCGACCAGCTGGAATATCGCCGCGTGGGAGCGGGAGATTCGGGCGTTGACCTCGAGCAGCCAGATGCGGTCGGTCTGCTCGTCCAGGTAATACTCGATATTGAACGGCCCATCGTCATAGCCGATCCGGGCAAGAAAGCGCCGGGTGATCGCCAGCATCCGCGCCTGCACCTCGTCGGGTAGCGAAGAGGGGTACTCGTAGCGCAGCAACACGGAGGAGTGCGTCTCATCTCGCAGGCTATCGACAAATCCCACCGGGTGGACCTCCCCGTTCTGGACGTACCCCTCCAGGGTGCATTGGCGACCGGCGGAGATGATTGCCTCGGCGATGCAGTGGTGACCGGTGACCGCCGCAACCTCCGCGGGGAGTTCAGCCAGCGCCATCACCTCGTCGAAGGGCCGGCCGAAACGCCCGATCCCCTCACGGATCACCGGCAGCACCTCACTCAGCTGCTC
>PWEV01000260.1 GCA_003553625.1 Halomonas sp. | reverse complement strand
CCGCCGATCTCCGGCACGCTGTTGAACGTGTCCCATGGCCTGCCGACGCTTCATGACGGGGAAGCGTCGGGGGATCCGGGCGTGGCGCTGTATCGCTGTGTTTCCGTTGCTGCGGGCGGCGAGACGCATCGGCGTCGTCGCGGCCTGAACCTTTCGCTTCGGCCTGCGTGTCTGTCGTGCAGGCGCCTGACGGACTCAATTAGGCCCATTGGAGCGAAGCATCAATATAACAGCAACAGGGTCGCGCCAGCAATTGGCGCGCCGGGGCGCCCACTGCGATAGAATGGGCCCTTTGGCAGTATACGGCAGTGGAGTCTCGGCATGGCCGAAGGGCGCGACGTACAGTGGGTCGAGGTAACGGAAGGGCAGGATGGCCAGCGGATCGACAACTTCCTGCTGACCCGCATCAAGGGGGCGCCGCGGTCGCTCATCTATCGCCTCGTGCGCAAGGGCGAGGTGCGAGTGAACAAGAAGCGCGTCAAGCCAGATACCCGTCTGGCCATCGGAGACCTGGTGCGCATCCCGCCGCTCAAGCTTTCACCCCGCGAGGCGGTGCTGGAAGTGAGTGACAACCTGCGCAATCTGCTGGCCGGCAGCGTGCTGGTGGAGGGGCGCGACTGGCTGGTGATCAACAAGCCGGCGGGGCTTGCCGTTCACGGCGGGAGCGGCGTCAAGATCGGCCTGATCGAGGCGCTGCGTCAGGTGCGAGAAGATCTCGACTTCCTGGAGCTGGTGCACCGGCTGGATCGCGACACCTCCGGTTGTCTGTTGCTGGCCAAGTCGCGTCCGGCACTGCTGGCGCTGAATACGGCCCTCAAGGAACAGAAGATGGACAAGCGCTACCTGGCCCTGGCGGCAGGGCGCTGGCCGGCTCGGCGCGACTACGTGGCGGCGCGGCTGGATCGCTACACCCTGGCCAACGGCGAGCGTCGAGTGCGGGTCGATCCCAATGGCAAGGTCTCGCGTACTCGCTTTGCGGTGCGTGAGGCCTTTGCGCGGGCCACCCTGATGGAGGCCGAGCCGGTCACCGGGCGCACCCACCAGATTCGCGTGCATGCGGCACACACCGGTCAACCGCTGCTCGGCGATGACAAGTACGCCAGCCGCGACAGCCAGCGGCTCAGCGCATCGCTCGGGGTTGCGCGGCTGTTTCTGCACGCCGAGTCGCTGACCTTCCCCGAGCCCACCAGCGGCCGCCCGGTGCAGATCAAGGCGCCGCTCCCCGAGGAGCTGCAGGCGGTGCTGGCCCGCGCTCGCCGCGACGCCTGAGCCCGGCGTCGACCACTCGCATCGACAACAGGGAGACGACAATGCGCTATCGACTGGTGATCTTCGACTGGGACGGCACCCTGATGGATTCGGTGGCGCGTATCGTCGACTGCATGCAGGCGGCATCGCGTGAAGCCGGCTGGGGTGAGCTCACCCCGGAGAGCGTGCGCAATATCATCGGCCTGGGACTGCCCGAGGCGATCGCCAGCCTGTGCCCCGGTATCGATCCGGATCGCGCCGAACTGCTGCGCAGCCGCTATGCCTGGCACTTCGTCGAGGGCAATGATACGCCCATGCGTTTCTTCTCCGGAGTGGAGGAGGGGCTTGTCGGCCTTCACGGAGGCGGTGGTCAGCGCCTGGCGGTGGCCACCGGCAAGAGCCGCCGGGGCCTCGATCGGATCTTTCGAGAGAGCGACAGCGGGCGCTGGTTCCACGCCAGCCGTACCGCCGACGAGACACGGTCCAAGCCCCATCCGCTGATGCTGGAGGAGCTGCTGCTCGAGCTGGAGGTGCCGCTGGAGGAGGCGGTGATGGTGGGCGACACCGAATACGACCTGGAGATGGCCCGCGCCATCGGCATGGATCGGGTGGGGGTGACCTGGGGCGTGCATGCGCCCGAGCGACTCGCCGCCAGCCGGCCAACCTACACCGCCGAGACCGTTCCCGAGCTATTTGACTGGCTGCAAGGAAGATAAGTGATGAGTGACGACGACCAGAAGCGCGGTGAGAGCCAGGACCCCTGGACCCAGGGACCCGAGCGAACGCCCGAGCAGGCTCGGGAAGAGCGTGAGGCGCGCCGCTCGCCATCCGACCAGGCGGCGCCGCCGGCGGAGAGCGCCGAGACCCTGCGTGAGCGCCAGCGTCTTCAGCAGATGGAGATGATGGATCGCTGGATCGGCGGTGTGCTGACGGAGCAGCGCCGCTCTCGGCGCTGGAAGCTGTTCTTCCGCTTCCTCTTGGTGGCGCTGATCCTGACGTCGCTGTCGGCGACTCTCTACAGCCTGCTTTCCGGTCCTCCCGGCCGCGGTGCCTCGGCTGGCCCGCACCTGGGGGTGGTCAAGGTGCGCGGCGTTATCGACTCGGAGTCGCCGGCCAGCGCCGAGCGCATCATCACCGGGCTCAATCGCGCCTGGAAGGCCGAGGAGAGTGAGGCCGTCGTGCTGCATATCGATAGCCCCGGCGGTAGCCCGGTGCAGTCGCAGCGCATCTTCGACGAGATCATGCGCCTGCGCGCCAAGGGCGACAAACCGATCATCGCGGTCATCGAGGATGTGGGTGCCAGCGGTGCCTACTATATCGCCGCGGCGGCAGACGAGATCCTGGTCGCCCCGGCCAGCCTGGTGGGCTCCATCGGGGTGATCTCGGCCAGCTTCGGCTTCGAGGAGGCGATCGAGCGCCTGGGCGTGGAGCGCCGGGTCTTCGCCGCCGGCGACAACAAGGCCTTTCTCGATCCCTTCTCGGAGCTGGCACCCGAGCAGCGTCAGTTCTGGCAGTCGGTACTGGCGACCACCCATCGCCAGTTCATCGAGGCGGTGCGCGAAGGGCGAGGCGATCGCCTGAGCGACGACGAGCGGCTCTTCAGCGGTCTGGTGTGGAGCGGCGAGCAGGCCGTGGAACTCGGGCTGGTGGACGGCATCGGCAGTCTGGGGGGGCTGGCTCGGGAGCGTCTGCCCGAGCCGAAGGTGCGCGACTACACTCCGCGTCTCGATCCCTTCGAGCGCTTCTCGCGGCAGTTCGGACGAGTCGCCATGGAGTTGCTCGGGGTGCCCCGCGCCGATTCACCGCTGCGCTATCAGCTACCCTAGCGGGTCCAGTCCCGCCTCGCGCAGCATGGCGCAGAGGCGGATCAGGGGCAGGCCGATGAGGGTGTTGGGGTCGTCGCCCTCGAGCCGTTCGAAGAGCGCGATCCCGAGTCCCTCCATGCGGAAGCTCCCGGCGCTGTCCAGAGGCTTCTCCTTCTCCACGTAGCGGGCGATCTCTTCATCGCCGAGCCGCCGGAACGCCACGTCATAGGTCTCGTGTGTCACCCACTGGCGATCTTGGCGCGTGTCCAGCAGGGCCAGGCCGGTCAGGAAGCGCACCCGCTGCCCTGAGAAGCGCGTCAGGTTGGCACGGGCGGTGGCCGCGTCGCCTGGCTTGCCGAGTATCTCGCCCTCGAACAGAGCCACCTGATCCGAGCCGATGATCAGGTGGTCCGGCCAGGCCTCGGCCAGCCGTTGGGCCTTGGTCAGCGCCAGTCGTTGCACCAGGGCGATGGGCTCCTCGTCGGGGTGCGGGGTCTCGTCGATATCCGGACTCTGCCAGGCGAAGGGGATTTCCAGCCGATCGAGCAGCTGGCGGCGCCAGCGAGAACCGGAGGCGAGTACGAGTCGTGGCATGGGAGCTTTCCTGGTCGTTGATTCTCGATCGAGGGTAGCACGGCCAGGAAGGCCAACGGCGGCTTTGACAGGGGCGGGGGGAGTGCCTATCATTGCGCGCCTATGTTAACCACACGACTTCCCAGCAGGGTCGAGCCTTACAAGCTTGCGGCCCGATCCGAGCGACTCGAGGGCCTGATGGCGCTTGCCGACTTTGCGCGTCTGGCCGAAGAGGTCGGTCCCCAGAGCGGTGATCTTCGGGTCAGCCTCGACTTCGCCATCGACGCCCAGGGCCGACGAGTGATTCGCGGACGCCTGGAGGCGGACCTGCAGCTGCCCTGCCGGCGCTGCCTGACACCGATGGCGCAGCACGTGGAGAGCGAGTTCCTGCTGGGCATGGTCACCAGCGACGATCTGGCCGCCGAGTTGCCCAGCACTCACGAGCCGGTTCTGGTGGAAAACGAACAGCTGAACCTGCTGACGGTGGTCGAGGATGAACTGATCCTCAGCCTGCCCCAGGTGGTTTACCACGAGGAGGCCGACTGTGAGGTCTCCCGCGACCAGCTGACCAGCGGGGAAGATGCCGCGGCATCCCGAGAGCCCGCAGCGAGCCCCTTCGACGTGCTCAAGCACCTCAAGGGCAAATCCTGATTCATCATCGTTTTACTCTGGAGTGACATCCCATGGCCGTTCAAAAGAACCGCAAGACCCGTTCCAAGCGTGGCATGCGTCGTAGCCACGACGCCCTGACCGCTCCGACCCTGTCCCAGGACAAGGAGACCGGCACCACTCACCTGCGTCACCACGTCGCTTCTGACGGCTTCTACCGCGGTCGCAAGGTCGTTGAAGTCTGAGGCGACGACGCCCCCTTCGGTAGTGCCTGGCCGCTGATCCTGTCGTGAAGATTGCTATTGACGCGATGGGTGGCGACCTGGGTCCCCGCGCCACCGTGCGCGGGGCCGCCAGCGCTGCCCTTCACGATCCCCGTCTCGAGATACGGCTATTCGGTCCCCGGCGTGAGTTGGAGGACGAAATCTCCTCCCTGCCGCGGCGTCTCGTCGCGGCCGGTTCGCGTCTGGAGGTTGTGAATGCCGCCGATGTGATCGCCCCGGGCCAGCGTCCCGCCGACGCGCTGCGCCGAGGCCAGGCCAGCAGCATGGCCATGATGCTGGCTGACGTGGCCTCCGGTGACGCCGCGGCCGGGGTCAGCGCCGGAAACACCGGCGCCCTGGTGGCACTGGGTCGCCAGGCGCTGGGCACGGTGGCCGGTATTCCGCGCCCAGCCATCAGTACGGCGATGCCCACGCGCAGTCAGGGGCGCTGCTACCTGCTCGACCTGGGTGCCAACGTCGAGTCCTCCGCCCAGCGGCTGGTGGACTTCGCCCTAATGGGCGAGCTGATGGCTCGTCACGTTGATGGGCTGGAGGCGCCCAGGGTGGCACTGCTCAACGTCGGCGTGGAGGGCTCCAAGGGAACGGCCAGCGTGCGCGATGCGGACGAGCGTCTCCGCGCCCTGGTGCACCTCGACTATCGCGGCTTCGTGGAGGGCGACGGCATCTTCGCCGGCCAGGTGGACGTGGTGGTGTGCGATGGCTTCGTCGGCAACGCCGTTCTCAAGGCCAGCGAAGGCCTGGCCAAGATGCTGGTGGCCCGTGTGCAGGCGACATTCGAGGCGCATTGGAGCAGTCGCCTGGTGGGCGCGCTGGCGCGGCCAGCGCTGCGACGCCTGAAGAGCGAACTGGATCCCGTGCGCTACAATGGTGCCAGTCTGCTGGGGCTGGGCGGCATCGTGGTGAAGAGTCACGGCGGTGCCGACGCTGCCGGCTTCCACTATGCGGTGCTGCGCGCGGTACAGGAAGTGCGCCATGACCTGCCGAGCTGCCTGGCGGCAGGTCTGGCGCCAAGGCGGAGCGCTGGCGAGTCGTTCGGCAGTGCCGGACGAGCGGCCAGCGATTCCGACATCCTCACACCGGGGTCGCCCGGTGATGATGACAGCCAACAAGAGCAAAGGTGATCATGATGACTCAATCCCTCGCCCTCGTGTTCCCCGGGCAGGGTTCCCAGCAGATCGGCATGCTGCGGGAGCTGGCGGAACGCTATAGCGTGGTGCGCACTTCCTTCGAGGAGGCCTCCGACGCGCTGGGCTATGACCTCTGGCAGGTGGTTCAGGAAGGTCCCGCGGAGGCCCTCAATTCCACCGCCTGTACCCAGCCGGCACTGCTGACGGCCAGCGTCGCCATCTGGCGGGTCTGGCAGGAGCTCGAGGGGGCTCGCCCCGGCGCCATGGCCGGGCATAGCCTCGGCGAGTACAGCGCCATGGTGTGTGCCGGCGTGATGTCCTTCGCCGAGGGCGTCAAGCTGGTGCGCCTTCGCGGCGATGCGATGCAGGCCGCGGTGCCGGCAGGCGAGGGGGCCATGGCGGCGATCCT
>PWEV01000034.1 GCA_003553625.1 Halomonas sp. | reverse complement strand
GACCAGCTTCTCGGTGAAGTCGACGGAGAGGGCAGCGAAGGCGCGTGCCGGGCCGAACATCATGGTCTCGAACTGCTTGGTGTCGAAGTTAACGTTGCTCATCTGAAGAACCTCCGGGTTCAGAACGAACGGGAGATCCCCGCTCTGATGTTATACAGACTAACAGGGATTTTTGTGCAGTGCAACATAGCGTCCGGTCGTCGCCTCCCGACATTGACGGTGGCAGATCGGCGGCCTTCCAGAACCCTGCATCCGCTACCGTGATAACGCCATGGGCAACTTGGCCCCTATGTAGCCCCATCCGCTTACGGCGCTGATCGAGACACCGTCACGCGCGACCGAAGATCCGCTTTCACCGCTCACCCGCACAGCAGGCCGCTTGCCTGGATCTCCCTGGCGATGCCCAATGAGGTCGGCACCCCCACCACAGGCTGTCGAAGCATGGCTCGGCGTCAGGTTCGGGGCGGAGCACGCCGGTGATCCAGGTACCGGGAGCGACATTGTAGCGGGGCTGCCAACCCTCAGGCGGCAATGGCAGGCGCAGGGCGCGAGCGATGGAGGTGGGGTCAGAGAAGGCTGTCTCTTTCAGGTGCTCAGACGCCAATCACAGAAGTCGCAAGCGAACTGGCAGCAGATGCACATATCGCATTCTAGTAAACCGGACGGTACCGTGGCGCTATCCGGTCAAAGGGAAGTGACACCATGTCGAGCGAACGGCCCTATCACGAGAATGCCAGATGCTTTTTCGACCAGTATCAGTCATAGGTGACTTATGACAGGACGCTACGAGATCTCCGACCACGGTTGGGACCTGATCGAAGATATCGCGACACCTCGACCATAACCATCAGGACAGTCTGATCTCACCAAGGGTATGGCTGGCCATGCAGGGAGTCGGCCCCCACAGTCAGTGGCGTCTGAAATGAGAGCAGGCCTGGTCCGATCCGCCTCAGAGCGTGGTAGATTACTCTATCGCTCACAACCCGACCTCATCACACCATGCCTGCGCCCATGCTCACTCGTTCGTTCAAGCTCCTCGTCCTCTCCTTGCTGGTTACCGCCACACAGGCCAGCGCTTCGTTGATCGAACCGGCTGAGCCGCTGACGAGCAGCGTGACCGGATCAGCAGGAAATCACTTCCTGCATGACGTCGACACAGGGATCAGCCTGCTGCCCGTCGATGATGACGTCGTCTGGCTTCACATCAGCCTCCAGGACCGCACGGTGTCCGTGGTACGTGGGCGCAATGTCTTCCATGTGATCCCCCACTTCGCCATTGGTATCAATGGCGCCGATAACCTGCGTATTCGCGGCAGCGCCGTGACGCCGAAAGGCGAATTCAGGATCGAGCGGATCAATCCCAATAGTCAGTACACCACCTTCCTCGGCATCAAGTACCCTAACCCAGCGGTGGCCGAGCAGGCACTGGCAACAGGACTCATCACTGAGGAGGAGGCAGAACGGATTCGCCGCTACTACCAGCAACACCGCCTTTCCTATCCCAACACTGCTCTGGGTGGCGATATTGGCATTCATGGCCTTGGGAGCCGCGATCCTTTTCTCAATGAACGTGTCGATTGGACAGAGGGGTGTCTTGCCATCGAGAACGGGCAGATACGCCTACTCTCCTCACTGGTTGGAATCGATACCCCCGTCTTGATCCAATGAGGAGGGAAACGCCGCCATGGAGACGAGCGCGGTTGATCGGGCCTGACGGATCACTCCGCCGTGGCCTGGATGGCCGCCTGCAACCGCCCGGCAGTCTCCTCGATCTCACGGACGATGCGCTGCAGCACGATGATACGTGCATCCAGGTAGTCCTGTGCCTCGCCGTCGGTAGCGTGGCGGCTATCTGACTGTGCCTGACCGATAGCGCTATTCATGGCCAGGGCCATGGCACGCAGGGTATCGGCGGTGCGGTGGGCCTGGGCGGCGTTCTCGAGCTCGGCATCGCCGCCGTGACGAAAGAAGATCGGCACTACGGAGTCGTCAGCATCGAAGGAGATGGCATCGCGCAGCGCGAGTTCCGGTGAAGCGTAGGCGCCGGTGCCACTGCCATAGCCGGCGCTGTCACGCACGACATGGCCGGTGTGATCCAGTATGCGCCACTCGTAGGGATCGTCACCGTAAACCTCGATGCAGCCGGATTCATGCGGGCGGTCGATACGGTGCTGGATGTTCATCTGGGTCACCTCCAATCAAGGGGTTGATGCGCCGGTGATATCGCGGTGCGAGTTCACTGGTCTACAGCTCAGGACCAGCATACCCGATGTCTGGGCCCATCACCTTGACTTGGCACATCACCTTGACTTGGCACATCAACAAAAGCCCCTGGCGTTTACACCAGCTTCAGGGGCTCGATATCTCGGAAGATACCGGTCTTGGTCATGTCGCGGCGCAGGGTAAAGGCCTCCATGGAGGCCACCGGGTCCAACTGGTCGAGGCAATCGAAGTGGATTCTTTCCCATTGGACACGGCTGACCTTGACGCTGAAGAGATACTGGTCGCGCTGGCCGCCCGTGGCCGGGTCGGCGATCTGTCGGTAGCCGGAGACGCGGGCCTCCTCCACGGCCGGCAGACGAGCGAACACCGCACCCAGCACCCGAAAGGCGATGCCGTGTACGTGGTCGCGGTAGAGTTCACGCTGACGGGTAGCACTTAGCTTGCGCGGGGTGAGTCTGAGCTGCTTGGGGGGCATGCCCCAGTAGCGATCCGGCATCTCCTCCTCGCACGGCAGGTCAACGTCGATGGCAATGGTGCGCACATCGCTGCCCAGATCGAAGTCGATCAGTGTCTCGCGGGGCCAGTCGATCTCCTCCAGGCGCTCGCGCAGGGTCTGCTCCATGGCATCCGGATCGTCCCAGACCCCGTCGCTCTCGCGCAGATGACGGGAGAACTCCGCCGCATCATGCTCTGCCTTGCGCCATTCCCAAGCCCGGTACTGCTCGTCGAACTCGGCCCGGCGCCGGCGATTCTCCTCCTCCAGACGACGCCTGGCGGGGGACCAGAGCACATGCCGCCAGTCGGAAGGCTGAGGCTGGAACGGAGGCGGCGGCGGCTCATCAAAGTCGCGCATCGCATAGCCCCTCGATTCGAGCGGCGGCGTCTCCTCGTGCAGCCGCCCCAGGCGGTCGAGGTCGGCGTTGAGCCGCTCGCAATGGGCACGAAGCTGTTCGCGAATGGAATCTTCGGCATGGCGGCGCAGCACCCGCACCTCCGGGCTGGACAGTGGCTTACCGTCAGTGTGGAAGTAGCCGACCTGACCGCCCTCCCCGACGTCCAGCTGCAACGCCAGGGTTTCGCCCTCGGCAAGCCGCGCCTCCAACGCCGCCGCATTGCCGGACTCGGTCGCAGCCGCGCCAGCCACGCCCCTTCTACGCGGACCACCGCCAGCGGTGAGCTTGCGACGATAGGCAAGCCCGGTGCCGGGAACGCCCGCATGGCCATGCACGCCGCCAGGCCCCATGCTCAGGCTGGCGCCACGCGGGCCCACCGAGAGCCCCAGCCCGCGCTTGCTGAGGTTGAGGCGCACCCCGGGCGCCAGACGAATACGACGCTGAAAACGAAAGGCCATCTCAACTCCCTGTCCCTGTAGCCATCACGACTGCTCCACTATAGGCTGCCGGGCAAGCCATGGGCACACCCGGTCCGTAAAGGTTACCCCTTCCGCCCACTGTCGAACTCGGTCTGCAGCGCCTGCCCGCCACCCTCTTCGGCAGCCGGCGTACCCACCTCCAGCCTGGCCCGCTCGACGATCTCGGCGGGCAGCTCCTTCTTCACCGCCACGCCCAGCTCCTGAAATTCGCTGGCCTGCTTGATCAGATTGCCCTTGCCGTTGACCAGTTGCCCCAGCGCTCTGTCGTAGCTGATCCGGGCGCCATCCAGTTTCCTGCCCACATCCTGCAGGCTCTCCAGAAAGGAGCCCAGCTTGTGGTAGAACCGCTCGGCCTTTTTTGCCAGTTCGGCGCTGTGGCGACTCTGATTCTCGAAACGCCACAGCTGGCTGACAATATTGAGGCTGGTGAGCAGCGTGGTCGGCGTGGCCACCAGCACGTTACGCTCGATGGCGCGCTGAAAGAGCGTGCTGTCATGGCGCAACGCCTCGATGTAGGCCGACTCCACCGGGATGAACATGATCACCACCTCCGGCGAGTTGAGGCCCGGGAGGTCGTAGTAGTGCTTGTCTGCCAGCTCCTCGATGCGCGCGCCCACCGCCAGGGCGTGAGACGCCAGCGACTGCCTTCGGGTGAGCTCATCCTCGGCGTTGACGTACTCCAGGTAGGCGACGAGGGACGTCTTGGCATCGATCACCAGGTGGCGACCCTGAGGCAGGTAGACCAGCGCATCCGGGCGACGCTTGCCCTCCTCGGTGGTGAAGCTCCTCTCGCGCTGGTAGTCCTCGCCCGGACGCAGACCGGCGCTGTCGAGAACGTTTTCCAGCATCAGCTCGCCCCAGTTGCCCTGCACCTTCTTCTGACCCTTGAGGGCCTCGGTGAGCCGCGCCGCCTGGTCGGTGATATCCCGGTTGAGCTGCTGCAGGTGCTTGAGCTCGGTGGTCAGGCTCGCCCGCTGCGCCGTCTCCTGGGTGTGCAGGGTCTCCACCTTCTCACGAAAGCCCTTCATCTCCTCCTGAAAGGGCTTGAGCAGCCCCAACAGGTTGCGCTCGGAGAGCGACGAGAAGGCCTTGCCCTTCTGCTCGAGCAGTTCGTTGGCCAGATTCTCGAACTCCACCTTGAGCTGCTGCTTGCTCTCCTCCATCCACTGCAGCTGACGGACGAAGTTAGCCTCCTTCTCCTCCAGCCGGGTGGTCAGCTCGCCATGGGTCTGCTTCAGCGCATAGTAGGCCTCGCGGAGGCGTTCCAGTTCGCGCGTCCGGGTCTGAACGGCCTCACGCTGGGTCTCCACCTCCCCCTCCGCCACCTGCAGTGCCACCGCCTGCTCACGCGCGTCAAGCTGCTGGGCGTGGAGGTCGACACGAGTGGATTCCAGCACGAGGCGGATGGCGGTGACGCGGCGCTGCTGCAGGGCGAAGGTGATCACCGCACCGAGCAGGAAGCTGACCAGTAAGGAAAGATAGAGGGTCAGCTGAGGGTCTGGGCGCATTAAAGAAAGCCTGTTGAACATGACAAGACAGAGATGCCCCGAGGATACGTCACCTCCACCTCTCAGCTCCATGAATTCATGGCATAACCAGCGGTCTCTCGAACACCAGATGAAAATCTGGCGATTCTACGGTCGCCGATTGGCCGAGGCTATATGAGCTAATAGTGATTCTTATTGACCCTTTTTCGGCGTCTCTGCCATGATGAGTGGTGCTATTCACCGATAATTTCCCCGACAAACGACAAGGAGGTGTGTCCATGCCGCATACCCTGCCCGACCTGAGCTATGCCTACGATGCCCTGGAACCGCATATCGATGCGCTGACCATGGAGATTCACCACTCACGGCATCACCAGACCTACGTCAATAACCTCAACGCCGCCCTCGAAGGGACCGGCCTCGAAGACGTGCCCGTCGACGAGCTGCTGGCCGATCTGGACCGCGTGCCGGCCGACAAGCGCCAGGCAGTCATCAACAACGGCGGCGGCCATTCCAACCACAGCATGTTCTGGCAGATGATGTCGCCCAACGGCGGCGGTGCCCCCAAGGGGCAGGTCGGCCAGGCCATCGACAAGGAACTGGGCGGCTTCGACGCCTTCAAGGAGGCCTTCACCAAGGCGGCCCTGGGCCGCTTCGGCAGCGGCTGGGCGTGGCTCTGTGTCACCCCGCAGAAGACCCTGGTGGTGGAAAACTCCCTGAACCAGGACAGCCCCCTCTCCAACGGCAACACGCCGGTGCTGGGCCTGGACGTTTGGGAGCACGCCTACTACCTGAAATTCCAGAACAAGCGCCCGGACTACGTGGCCGAGTTCTTCAACGTGATCGACTGGGATGACGTCGAGAGCCGCTACCAGGCCGCCATGGCCTGATCCCTGGCAGACTGATCCCGCAGATGGCCAAGGCCGTCTGAGAATCAACATCGCCGCACCCCCGGGTGCGGCGATGTCGTTTATGACAATGGCACGAG
>PWEV01000183.1 GCA_003553625.1 Halomonas sp. | reverse complement strand
TTCATCGCCACCACATGGGCCACCGGATGAGAGATCAGGTCCAACATGGGTGTTCTCCTCGAGTCTAGAGAAAAGGTGAGTGCCTTGGCTGCTTGCAGCATCGTGCGCCGTGGCGGATATACCGCGTCACACGGGGCTGTGGAGCGCGGTCATGAAAGTGTCACCGTCGCGCGCAAGCATGGTGATTATCACCATAACAGAGTCGCACGGCATGCCTCGACGCGCACACGAACCTCTCAGCGAAGCGGAGGTGGAGTCACTGATCCGGCTGGCCAGGAGCAATGCGCTGGCCCAGCAGATTCTGGCCGAGCACAGGGCACGGCTGGCGCCGGCCACTGCGGCGCTGCATGCGTTGAAAACTGCTCCCAACTTCCCACCGGGTAGCATGACGATCCTGATGATATCGGACGTCTATTTTCCAAGGGTCAACGGTGTCTCCACCTCCATCGCCAGCTTCCGAACTGCTCTCGAGCGCCAGGGGCACTCGGTCACCCTGGCCTGCCCGGACTACCCCGTGGGTCAGATGGACGAGCCGGGGGTGCTGCGCATCCCCTCGCGCGGGGTACCGAGCGACCCGGAGGATCGCATGATGCGGTACCGGGACCTACTTGCCCTGGCGCCACAGCTCGCCGAGCAGGCCTTCGACCTGATCCACGTGCACACGCCCTTCGTGGCCCACTATGCCGGCATCAAGCTGGGGCGCCGACTCGGTGTACCGGTGGTGGCCACCTATCACACCCTGTTCGAGGAATACCTGCACCACTATGTGCGCTGGTTGCCGAGCCGTTGGCTGCGATTCGCCGCGCGCCGCTTCTCGGTGCGCCAGTGCCACCAGCTCAGAGCTTTAATCGCCCCTTCCCAGGCCATGCAGTCGGCGCTGACGCGCTACGGGGTGACCACGCCCATGTCGGTGATTTCCACCGGGCTGGCCCTGGAGGCCTTCACTCACCCCCATGAAGCAAGGGACTTTCGGCAGCGCTATGGACTGCCCTATGAGGCTCGGCTGCTGCTCTACGTGGGGCGCGCCGCCCATGAGAAGAACATCGGCTTTCTGATCGAGATGCTGCCTCGGGTGCTGGCCGAGCACCCCACCACGCAGCTGATCATCACCGGCGAGGGACCCGCCCAGGCGGCGCTGGCAGACCAGGCACAGCAGGCTGGCATGGGCGGGGCCGTGATGTTTCTTGGCTATCTCGACCGCGATGGCGCACTGCAGGCGGCCTACCGCGCCGCCGATGTGTTCGTCTTCGCCTCACGCACCGAGACCCAGGGGCTAGTGCTGCTGGAGGCGCTGGCGCTGGGCACGCCGGTGGTGTCCACGGCGGTGATGGGCACCCGCAATGTGCTGGTGGAGGGCGAAGGCTGCCTTATTGCCGAGGAGAACCTCAACGACTTCGCTGCCAGGGTCAACCGACTGCTGAGCGACGATGGCCTGCGCACGAGCCTCTCCGCACGCGGCAGGGCCTACGCCGCTGGCTGGCACGAGGATGCCAAGGCCGCCGAGCTCGCCGCCCTCTATCGCTGCCACATCCCACGAGACACGTCCAACTAGAGAGGGTCATCGGGCCCGCGGTATCTCCATCGGCTTCGACATCATGTCGTGACACCGCGCGGCCATCGCCTGTTCATCGCATCGTCACGCTCCCGACTCGGCGATGTCATTGGCAGCCGTCAGAGTGACAGCCGTTCAGAACCTTTCATCATCATCATTACGCCACGGAGCCACCATGACCGCCACCACCGTCCATCGCACCCTGCTGGCCAGCGCCGTCGCCGGCATCTTCGCCGCCACCAGTTTTGCCGCCAGCGCCGACCTCTCCCCGCGCTATACCGACGCCGACGGCGACATGGTCGCCGACGTCCCCACCGATGAATCCCGGTGGGCCGACCCCGACACCCTGGTATTCGCCTACACCCCGGTGGAAGACCCGTCCGTCTACGCCGACGTCTGGTCCGACTTCCTCGACCACCTTTCCGAGGCCACCGGCAAGCGGGTGCAGTTCTTCCCGGTGCAGTCCAACGCCGCCCAGCAGGAGGCGCTGCGCGCCGGTCGCCTGCACGTGGCCGGCTTCAATACCGGCGGCGTGCCGGTGGCGGTGAACTGCGGCGGCTTCCGTCCCTTCACCATCATGGCCGCCGAAGACGGCAGCTTCGGCTACGAGATGGAGATCATTACCTGGCCGGGCAGCGGCATCGAGCAGATGGAAGACCTGGCCGGCCGCCAGCTCGCCTTCACCTCACCCACCTCCAACTCTGGCTTCCGGGCGCCCTCGGCGCTGCTGCGCAGCGAGTATGGCCTGGAAGCAGACGAGGACTTCGAGACCGCCTTCTCCGGCTCCCACGACAACTCCATACTGGGCGTGGTCAACAAGGACTACGACGCGGCCGCCATTGCTAACTCGGTAGCCCACCGCATGCTGGCTCGCGGCGTGGTCGAGGAGGGTGACTACGAGATCATCTACACCTCCGAGACCTTCCCCACCACTGCCTACGGCACGGCCCACAATCTGCACCCGGGGCTGCAGGAGGCGATTCAGCAGGCCTTCTTCAGCTACGACTGGGAGGGCACAGCGCTCGAGTCCGAGTTCGCCAACTCCGGTGAATCGCAGTTCATTCCCATCACCTATGAAGAGCACTGGTCGGTCATTCGCACGATTGCCGAGGCAAACAACGTGACCTACGACTGCGACTGATTCGATCACTCATTGACGAATCATCGACTCTGCACGGGCCAGGAGGGCCTCGCTCTCCCGGCCCGTCTGTATGACTGGAGACACCGATGCTGACGCTATCCCAGGTCAACAAGCGCTACCCCACCGGGGACCGCGCACTGACCGACATCGAGCTGAGCCTGCCGCGTGGCCAGGTGATGGCGCTGATCGGCCCCTCGGGGGCCGGCAAGAGCACCCTGATCCGCTGCGTGAACCGCCTGGTAGAGCCCACGTCGGGCAGCATACGCCTGGGCGACACCGAGCTGACTCGGCTTTCCGGCCGCCAGCTGCGCCGTGCGCGCCGCGCCATGGGCATGATCTTCCAGGAATTCGCCCTGGTCGATCGCCTGACGGTGATGGAAAACGTGCTCTCCGGACGGCTCGGCCAGGTGGGCTTCTGGCGCAGCTTCCTGCGCCGCTACCCCACCGATGCCGTGATTGAAGCCTTCCGCCTGCTGGACCGGGTCGGGCTGCCCCATGCCCTCGACAAACGCGCCGACGCCCTTTCCGGCGGCCAGCGCCAGCGCGTCGGCATCGCCAGGGCCCTGGTGCAGGACCCACAACTGCTGCTGGTCGACGAGCCCACGGCGAGCCTGGACCCCAAGACCTCGCGGCAGATCATGCGTCTGATTCGCGAGCTGTGCGCCGAGCGCAATCTTGGCGCCATCATCAACATCCACGACGTGGCCCTGGCCCGCCAGTTCGCCGATCGCATCGTCGGCCTGCGCGCCGGTGAAATCGTCTTCGATGGCTCACCAGAAGCGCTGGATGCCGAGACCCTCACCACCATCTACGGCGAGGAGGAGTGGGATACCCAGGCCGAAAACGAGCAGCCGGCTGCACCTCAGGATGATGTCACGCCCTTGGCTCACGAGCCCGCGCTGAGCCAAGTGTTATCCGGAGGAGTATCTCGATGACCCGCGAACAACTGGCACGCCAGGGAGAGTGGCGGCGGTTACCCTTGGTCCAGGACCCGAAGCTACGCTGGGGCCTGGTGCTCGGCGCCCTGGTCTATCTGCTGCTGGCGCTCTCCACCATCGATGTCAACTGGGCTCGGGTCGCCGAAGGCGCCAGCCGCGGCCTCAACTTCCTGGCCGCATTCGCCCAGCCCGACTTCATCTCGCGCCGCACCGACATCATCGACGGCATCCTCGAGAGCCTGACCATGACGCTCACCTCCACGGTGATCGGCGTGGCCCTGGCAATTCCGGTGGGGCTCGGCGCGGCGCGCAACATCGCACCCTGGCCCATCTACTATCTGTGCCGAGGCATCATCACGGTGTCGCGCACCTTTCAGGAGATCATCATCGCGATTCTCTTCGTGGTGATGTTCGGCTTCGGCCCCCTGGCCGGCATGATCACTCTGGCCTTCGCCACCATCGGTTTCATGGCCAAGCTGCTGGCCGAGGACATTGAAGATCTGGATTGGCGTCAGGTGGAGGCCATTCGTGCCACTGGGGCAAGCTGGTGGCAGACCATGAACCACGCCGTGCAGCCCCAGGTGATGCCTCGCCTGATCGGGCTCTCGGTGTATCGGCTGGACATCAATTTTCGCGAATCGGCGGTGATCGGCATCGTCGGAGCCGGCGGCATAGGCGCCACCCTCAATACCTCGATCAGCCGCTACGAATACGACACCTCAGCGGCCATTCTGCTGATCATCATCGGCATCGTGCTGCTGTGTGAGTACAGCTCGAGCCACGTCCGCCGCTGGACCCAGTAAGCCTCGGAGACCCTCATCATGCCCGTTTCAACAACGCCGCAGGGCACGCCGACCTGGCGCCTGCGCACCACCCGCGCGCAGTGGCTGGGCTACCTGGCCTGGGTGGCCGGCATCTGCCTTTTCCTGCTGTGCTGGAAGCTGATATCCGATAACACCATGTGGGTGTTTGTGGGAGACGCCGGCCGCCAGGGCAGCGACCTGATCAGTCGCATGATGCCGCCCCAATGGAGCTACGCCCACCGCCTGTGGCAGCCGATGTGGGACACCATGAACATCGCCACCCTGGGCACCGTGCTGGGCATCGCCATGGCGTTTCCGGTGGCCTTCCTGGCGGCGCGCAACACCACGCCCCACCCGCTGGTGCGAAGCGCCGCGCTGTTCATCATCGTCGCCTCGCGTTCCATCAATTCACTGATCTGGGCGATGCTGCTGGTGACCATCCTGGGGCCGGGCGTGCTGGCAGGCATCATCGCCATTGCGCTGCGCTCCATCGGCTTCATCGGCAAACTGCTCTATGAGGCCATCGAGGAGATCCACCCCACCCCGGTGGAGGCGATCAGCGCCACCGGCGCCAGCCGCATGCAGGTGATGAGCTACGGGGTGCTGCCCCAAGTGCTGCCCGCCTTCGCCGGAATCAGCGTCTACCGCTGGGACATCAACATCCGCGAATCCACTGTGCTGGGCCTGGTGGGGGCCGGCGGGATTGGCCTGCAGCTCAACGCCGCCATCAATAGCCTGGCCTGGAACCAGGTCAGCGTGATCTTCTTGATGATCTTCGTCACCGTGCTTGCCTCGGAATGGATCTCCGCCCGAGTGCGCCACGCCGTCATCTAAGCCCCCTACCCAGCAGGAGCACAACCATGCGTTTTCCCGATGCCGAGGTGATCACCCTCGATCTGATGCGCCACGGCGAGCCGGTGGGCGGCCGAATGCTGCGTGGCACCACCAACCATCCGCTCAGCGAGCAGGGCTGGCAACAGATGCTGGGCGCCGTCAGCCAACTGATGGCGGAGGGTGAGCCTCCCTGGGACGCCATCGTTACCTCACCGCTCGCTCGCTGCCGGGAGTTCGCTCTATGGCTGGGTGAATATCACGACCTGCCGGTGACCATCGAGCCCGGGCTGGCAGAGATGAGCCTGGGCGACTGGGAGGGAAAGACCCACGCCGAGGTACGCGAAGCGGAGGGCGTTGAAGACCGCCAGGCGGCGCTCTGGAGCGACCCCAGCCGGAACTCACCGCCCGGGGGCGAGGACGTGGAGGCCTTCGACGCCCGGGTCGGCGACGCCTGGCAGGGACTTCTGGCGGAACCGCCCGGACGCCACCTGCTGGTGGTCTGTCACTTGTTCGTCACCAACGCCGTCCTGCACCAGGTGCTCGAGCAGCCGCTCTCCCGCCTGCTGACCTTCGACCTGCCCTATGCCGCCACCTGCCGCATCCGCCACGAGCGTCACACCCTCGGTGACACAAACCTCGTGGAATGGATCGGCCGCTAGGGCGGCTCAGGCGGCCCGCGGCGCGGCATCGCTGCGCACGCAGTTCAGCAGACAGAAGACGGCCAGCGCCCCGGTCACCATGGGCAGCAGGAAGAAGATCACGGCGATGACCCCGGCCAGCCCGAACAGGACCGGCAGGCTGCCCCCCAGGCGGTCGGCCAGGGCGCCCCAGCCCAG
>PWEV01000264.1 GCA_003553625.1 Halomonas sp. | reverse complement strand
GCCATCACCTCCTGCACCAATACCTCGAACCCCAGCGTGATGATGGCCGCCGGCCTGGTGGCGAGGAAGGCCCGCGAGAAGGGCCTGGATACCCAGCCCTGGGTGAAGACCTCCCTCGCTCCCGGCTCCAAGGTCGTCACCGAGTACCTGGCCGCCGCCGGCTTGAATGAGGATCTCGACGCCCTGGGCTTCCACCTGGTGGGCTATGGCTGCACCACCTGCATCGGCAACTCCGGCCCCTTGCCTGCCCCCATCGAGAAGGCGATCGAAGCGGGTGACCTCGCCGTCGCCTCGGTGCTCTCGGGCAACCGCAACTTCGAGGGCCGCGTGCATCCGCTGGTCAAGACCAACTGGCTCGCCTCACCGCCGCTGGTGGTGGCCTACGCGCTGGCCGGCAACGTGCGCTGCGACCTGACGAAGGACCCCATCGGCACCGGCAAGGACGGAGAGCCGGTCTACCTCAAGGACATCTGGCCCAGCCAGGCGGAGATCGCCGAGGCGGTGACCCGGGTCAACACCGGGATGTTCAGCAAGGAGTACGCCGAGGTGTTCGAAGGGGACGAGGTCTGGCAGGCCATCGAGGTGCCCCAGAGCAAGGTCTACCAGTGGTCGAAGGACTCCACCTATATCCAGCACCCGCCCTTCTTCGAGGGGATGGGCCGTGAGCCCGACGCCATCGAGGACGTCACGGACGCGCGGATACTCGCCCTGCTGGGCGACTCGGTGACCACCGACCATATCTCGCCGGCCGGCAGCATCAAGCCGGACAGCCCCGCCGGGCGCCACCTGCAGGAGCACGGCGTCAAGCCGGTGGACTTCAACTCCTACGGCTCACGCCGCGGCAACCACGAGATCATGATGCGCGGCACCTTCGCCAACGTGCGCATCCAGAACGAGATGCTCGACGGCGTGGTCGGCGGCGAGACCCGCCACGTGCCCTCCGGTGAACAGATGGCGATCTACGACGCCGCCATGCAGTACCAGGATGAGGGCACACCGCTCGTCGTGATCGCCGGCAAGGAGTACGGCACCGGCTCCAGCCGCGACTGGGCCGCCAAGGGCACCCGCCTGCTCGGCGTGCGAGCCGTACTGGCCGAGTCCTACGAGCGCATCCACCGCTCCAACCTGATCGGCATGGGCGTGGTCCCCCTGCAGTTCCCGGAGGGCGAGAGCCGCAAGAGCCTGGGTCTCACCGGCGACGAGAAGGTCTCCATCGAGGGGCTTGCCGACCTCACTCCGGGCGGCAGGGTCAAGGTGACCGTGACGTCCGACAAGGGCGAGCAGAAGATCGAGGCGCTCTGCCGCATCGATACCGCCAACGAGCTGGAGTACTACCGCCACGGCGGCATCCTCCACTATGTGCTGCGCAAGATGATTGGGGCCGCCTAGGTGGCGCCGCCTAGGTAGTGTGGCCTGCCGCGAAAGGCATCGGGGACAGGCCGTAGAGGGGGTCCTATGCCAGGGGTGAGGAGCACTGCTCCGAACGGGCTGGCCATGGATGGCCAGCACCGGTCCTGCAAGCGGAGCGGGACGCGAGAGCGCAGCAGGGCATCGGTAGCGCCCAGGGACGGGTTCACAGCGCCCCCTCAGAGGCCTGTCGCCGACATAGCTACGTAAACCAGAAAGGCCCTGCCGGGTGTCCCGGCAGGGCCTTTATCGTAGCGGTATCGCGACTCAGAACGAGCGGCGACGATACTGCCGATACTCCGGCGTCCAGCAGCTGCGCTCGATGGCCGCGCGCAGCTTGATGCCGTCGGTCTTCAGCGCCACCCCCTCCCCCTGGGCCTGGGCGGCCACGTCGAAGGCGATGGCCTTGGAGAGCTCACGGATCTTGCCGAGCGGTGGCAACAGCGCCCCCTCTCCCTCCTTGACGATGGGCGCCTCCCGGGCCAGCGCCCGGGAGGCCGCCATCAGCATGTCGTCGGTCACCCGCCGCGCCCCGGCGGCCACCACGCCCAGACCGATCCCCGGGAAGATATAGGCGTTGTTGCACTGGGCGATGGGGATACTGCGGCCCGCGTACTCCACCGGCGGGAAGGGGCTGCCGGTGGCCACCAGGGCCGCCCCCTCCGTCCAGCGGATCACGTCCTCGGGCAGCGCCTCGGCCTGGGAGGTGGGGTTGGAGAGCGGCATGATCACCGGTGTCTCGCAGCCGGCGTGCATGGCACGCACCACCTCCTCGGTGAAGATGCCCGGCCGGCCACAGACACCGATCAACACCGTGGGCCGGATCCGGCGGATCGTCTCAGCCAGTTCCTGCCCCTGCCAGCCCTCGGTGAGCACCGGGTCGTGGGCCAGACGGGACTGGAAATCGCGCAGCCAGGTCTGGTTCGAGGTGACCAGCCCCTCGCGGTCCACCATGAATATCTTCGCTCGAGCCTCCTTCTCGGCGAGTCCCTCGGCCTGCATGGCCACCACCACCTGCTCGGCGATGCCGCAGCCGGCGGAGCCAGCCCCCACGAATACCACTCGCTGCTGGCCGATGGCCTCCTCGCGGGCCTGGCAGGCCGCCATCAGGGTACCCACCACCACCGAGGCGGTGCCCTGGACGTCGTCGTTGAAGCAGCACAGCTCATGGCGGTAGCGCTCGAGGAGCGGCAGGGCGTTGGCCTGGGCGAAATCCTCGAACTGCAGCAACACGCTGGGCCAGCGGCGCTTGACGGCATCGATGAACTGCTCGAGGAAGGCGTCGTACTCCTCCTGGGAGATGCGAGGATGGCGCCAGCCCATGTACATGGGGTCGTCGAGCAGCGTCGGATTATTGGTGCCCACATCGAGCATGATCGGCTGGGTATAGGCCGGGCTGATGCCGCCGCAGGCGGTGTAGAGCGACAGCTTGCCGATGGGGATGCCCATGCCGCCGATACCCTGATCACCCAGGCCCAGGATGCGCTCGCCGTCGGTGACCACGATCACCTTGACGCGATCCTTGGTGGAGCTGCGCAGGATGTCATCCATGCGATCGCGGTCGCCATAGTTGATGAACAGCCCACGATGATTGCGGTAGATGTTCGAGAACTCCTGGCACGCCTTGCCCACCGTGGGCGTGTAGATGATCGGCAGCATCTCCGCGAGGTGCTCGGAGACCAGGCGGAAGTAGAGGGTCTCGTTGTCGTCCTGGATAGCGCGCAGATAGATATGCTTGTCCAGATCATTCTGGCACTGGCGATACTGTCGGTAGGCCCGCTCCACCTGCTCCTCGATGGACTCGACGCACTGCGGCAGCAGACCGATCAGGTTGAACTCGATGCGCTCGTCATGGCTGAAGGCGCTGCCCTTGTTGAGTAGCGGCATCTCCAGCAGCGAAGGGCCGGCGTAGGGAATATAGAGGGGACGCTTGGTTTTTGTGGTCATCTCAGCTCTCGATACGGTGACTGGAACGGGCCATTGGCGCTCTGGCGGCGCCTTCAAAACACTTTATCACGCCCGATACGACCGCGCCCCGACCGTGGCCGGGGCGCGAAATCACGCAAACATCACCGTCGATGATGCGGCTCAGCAGCCCTTGGCCGCCGGCACACGGGCCGCCTCGCCCTCGAAGAAGAGGGGGCGCAGCTTGACGCCCAGCATGTTGCCGGCGAAGGCCGCCACCAGCCAGACCCAGCCATGCAGGCTCCCCGAGGCGATGCCGCTGAAGTAGGCGCCGATGTTGCAGCCGAAGGCCAGGCGGGCCCCGTAGCCGAGCATGAGGCCACCGATCACCGCTGCCAGCACCGACTTCGCCGGGATGCGGAAGTTGGGGGCGAACTTGCCGGCCAGGGAGGCCGCCACCAGGGCGCCGACCATGATGCCCACGTTCATCACCGTGGTGATGTCGCTCCACACGCTGGCCTGCAGGGCGGAGGCGTTCCAGCTCGCCTGCCAGTAGCCCCAGCCGGACACGTCACCGCCCAGCAGTTCGAAGCCCTTGGCACCCCACAGGGCAAAGGCGGAGGTGATGCCCCAGGGGCGGCCCGCCAGGGCCAGGGTGGCATAGTTGAGCAGCGCCAGGGCGACGGCGCCGAACAGCAGCGGCCAGGGGCCGGTCAGCCAGCGCCGGTTGCCGGTATCGATCGTCGGTGTCTGTTCGAGCTGGCCATGGCGGCGCTTCTCCATGACCACGGTGAAGGCGGCGATGGCGGCGAACAGCAGAAGGCTCACCACGATGCCCCCGCCCACCCCGGCGGTCTGGACCAGGGAGACCGGCTGGAAGGCCGGCAGGCTCTGCCACCAGGCGAAGTGGGCGGTGCCAATCAACGAGCCGACGATGAAGAACAGCAGGGTGATCAGCATGCGGGCGTTGCCGCCGCCGGCGGTGAACAGGGTGCCGGAGGCGCAGCCGCCGCCCAGCTGCATGCCGATGCCGAACAGGAAGGCGCCGAACACCACCGAGACGCCGATGGGCGCCACGAACCCGAAGACCGGCTGACCAAAGAGTTGACCCGCGCCCAGCGCCGGAAAGAACAGCAGCACGGCGATGGCCAGCATCACCATCTGGGCGCGCAGGCCGCGGCCACGGCGCTCGGTAATGAACACCCGCCAGGCGGCAGTGAAGCCGAAGGCGGCATGGTAGAGCACCATGCCCAGCAGGCCACCCACCACCATCAGCGCACCGGCGCGCGCGCCATAGGCCACTCCCACGGCCAGGGCACCCAGCAGCAGGGCGCCTGCCGCCACGGCGGACAGGGAGAGTCGGGAGCGTTGTGTCAGGGCAAGATCACTCATGGCGGGCTCTCTCGTTATCGTCCGGAGTCGAAGTAACCGAGCATGCTAACCACCCTGGCTCAGCGCGTAAAAGTATTTAAAGGAAAAAATTTATTCCATAAAGAAATATAGAGAGCGGAGCAGGCGTGGTACATGCCCCTGACGCCGACGAGCGCCCGAAGGCGCCCGTCGGCAACAGACCAGGCACCGGGCAGGCGTCAGACGAAGCGGCCCAGGCCTGCCGCCTCCCGCAGGCGGTCCATCATCGGCGCCGCCTCGGCGCGGGCACGATCGGCCCCCTTCTTCAGCACCGCCTCGATATGGCCCGGGTCCTCCATCAGCGCCTGGTAGCGCTCCCGGGGTTCGCGCAGGTGCGCGTTGAGGTAGTCGAACACCCGGTTCTTGGCATCACCCCAGCCGATGCCGTTGGCGTACTCGGCGCGCATGGCAACGGTTTCCTCAGCCGTGGCGAAGGCGGCATAGATCTGAAACAGGGTGCAGCTATCGGGGTCCTTGGGCTCACCGGGCTCCAGCGAGTTGGTCTTGATCTTGCGCACCAGCTTCTGCAGCTTCTTCTCGGCGACGAACAGCGGGATGGTGTTGTTGTAGCTCTTGGACATCTTGCGCCCGTCCAGGCCACCCAGCACCTCCACCTTCTCGTCCACCACCGCCTCGGGCAGGGTGAAGTATTGCCCCTTGTAGAGGTGGTTGAAGCGCCCGGCGATATCGCGGGCCATCTCGATATGCTGAATCTGGTCGCGACCCACCGGCACCCGGTTGGCGTTGAACATCAGGATGTCGGCGGCCATCAGCACCGGGTAGCCGAACAGGCCCATGGTGATGCCCTTGTCGGGGTCCTGGTTGCCCGCGGCCTCGTTCTCTGCCACCGCCGCCTTGTAGGCATGGGCACGGTTCATCAGCCCCTTGGCGCAGACGCAGGAGAGCATCCAGGTCAGCTCGGGGATCTCGGGAATGTCGGACTGCTGATAGAAGATGGCATTGTCGGTATCCAGCCCCAGCGCCAGCCAGGTGGCGGCGATCTCCAGGCGCGACTCCTGTACCCGGCGCGGATCCTGGCACTTGATCAGCGCATGCAGGTCGGCGAGGAAATAGTAGGACTGCACGTTCGGGTCCTGACTCGCCTCGATGGCCGGCTTGATGGCGCCAACGTAGTTGCCCAGGTGGGGGGTGCCGGTGGTGGTAATACCGGTGAGAACGCGGGTCTTCTCGGAAGCTGCACTCATGGGGTAGGCGGACTCTGCTGATCGGAAATGCCGGCTATGGTAACGCGCGGCCCCCCCATGTGGCGACCGAGGCGATAGGGCTATCGCAGTTACCAGTGCCGCGTCAGCGAAAGGCACCGGGGACAGGTCGGAAAGGGGGTCCGTGGACCAGGGAGGGTCTAGGTAGCCCCCAGGGAGGGGTTCATGGCGCCCCCTT
>PWEV01000227.1 GCA_003553625.1 Halomonas sp. | reverse complement strand
GTGAACAACGAATCGGCGGAGCTGCTGCGCATGTTCAACGACGCCTTCGACGAGCTGACCGGCAATCGCCTGGACTTCTACCCCGAGGACCTGCGCGAGACCATCGATGCGGTCAACGAGGACGTCTACGACCACATCAACAACGGCGTCTACAAGTCCGGCTTCGCTACCGAACAGGCCGTCTACGAGAAGCATGTGGTGGCGCTGTTCGAGTCACTGGACCGCATGGAGGCGCGCCTGGCAGAGCACCGCTACCTGGCCGGCGAGTGGTTCACCGAGGCTGACATCCGCCTGTTCACCACCCTGATTCGCTTCGACGCCGTCTACCACGGCCATTTCAAGTGCAACCTCAGGCGCATCGAGGACTACCCGAACCTCTCGAACTACGTGCGTGAGCTCTACCAGTGGCCCGGCATCGCCGAGACGGTGGACTTCGACCATATCAAGCGCCACTACTACTACAGCCATGACACCATCAATCCGACCCGCATCGTGCCTTACGGCCCTGTGCTGGACCTCGAACGCCCCCACGATCGTGAGCGGCTGCCGGGTAAGGGTATTCGCGAGAAGTCATAGGTGAATGGCGTCGGCCATCTCGCATCCGGATGTAGGAGCCGGATTTATCCGGCGATAAAGGCCGCTTCAGAATTTTCGCCCGACGAGTCGGGCTCCTACAGCTCGGAGGCTAGCCCTTGGCGACAAACAGCCTCACCCGTTCTTCGCCAGCCACCGGTCCAGCGCATTGGCGAATTCGCGGCGATCCGCATCGGTGTAGCCCTTGGGGCCCCCGGTGTGCTCGCCGCTGGCACGCATTGTCTCCATGAAGTCCCTCATCTGCACCCGTGCGCGGATGTTGTTCGCGTTGAGGGCCTCGCCGCGGGTGGTCATCACCTTGGCCCCGCGCTCGATGGCCGACATGGCCAGCGGCAGGTCGGAGGTGATCAGCAGGTCGTTCGCCTGGATACGCTCGACGATCTCGTCATCGGCGGCGTCGAAGCCCTGGCTTACCGCCAGCGCCTTTACCCACGCCGAGCGCGGCAGCGGTACGGCATGGTTGGCCACGAACCAGGCGGCGGTCGAGGTGCGTTCGGCGGCACGTATGATGATCTCGCGCGCTACCTTGGGGCAGGCGTCGGCATCGACCCACAGCGTCGGCATGAAGCGTCTCCCTGGCACGAAGAAGGACTGGCCTGGCGAAAAGGATGGCCAGGGCAAGGAGACAATGGTAGCATGCGTCCTCCTCGCATGTGCTGACCCCACCATCATGTACGACGCCATCTCTGCCGGTCATCGACCGATCACAGGATGGGCGCCGCAACGCCAGGCACAGCGTCATCGCTGATCGCCGCAAGCGTTCGAATTGTGTAGATGGAGCGCCATCCCGCCACTCTGGCGAGACCGGTGCAAATGGTCGCCACAGGGCCCCTATTCGCCATCCCCGATGGCATGGGCCCGATGCTAGGTGCGACCGGCGTCCCCGACTCCGATGTCCCGTACTGCACCCCCATCGGGGACAGTGCGCCTGACCGTTATTGTTCGCGTCAGGGACGCCAATGAATTTATGCCGGAGATCCCGGCCTACCAAGGTGTGATTGATGACTTCGACTTCTGTCGCTTCGCCGAGCTTCGGCGACCTCGCTCTGCTGCCTGCTGTTCTGTCTGCCGTCAAGACTCTGGGCTATGAGACTCCTTCTCCGATCCAGATTCAGACCATTCCGGCACTGCTGGAAGGGCGTGACATGCTGGGCCAGGCCCAGACCGGTACCGGCAAGACCGCTGCCTTCGCTCTGCCGATCCTGTCGCGCATCGAGCTGACTCGCCGCGAGCCCCAGGTACTGGTGCTGGCGCCGACCCGCGAGCTGGCTCAGCAGGTGGCCGTCTCCTTCAGCAAGTACGGTCAGAATCTTCAGGGCCTGGAAGTCGCTACCCTGTGCGGCGGTCAGGAGTATCGCGAGCAGCTGGGTGCGCTGAAGCGCGGCGCTCAGGTGGTGGTAGGCACCCCGGGCCGGGTCATCGATCACCTGGATCGCGGCAGCCTCAAGCTCGACGGTCTCACCTCGCTGGTGCTCGACGAAGCCGATGAGATGCTTCGCATGGGCTTCATCGACGACGTCAAGCGCGTGGTTGCGGATACCCCCAAGAATGCCCAGCGTGTGTTCTTCTCCGCGACCCTGCCGACCGAGATCGAGCGCATCGTCAACCGCTATCTGGTCGATCCGGTCAAGGTGGCCATTGCCTCGGCGAAAGGCACTGCGGCGAGCATCGAGCAGTTCCTGGTTCGCGTCGACGGTGGCGCCAAACTGGAAGCCCTGGCCCGCATTCTCGAGGTCGAGCCCGTTGATGGCGCTATCGTCTTCGTGCGTACCCGTGCGGCCTGCACCACCTTGACGGAACAGCTCAGTGCCCGCGGCCTGAGTGTCGCCAGCCTGTCCGGTGACCTGGACCAGAGCCTGCGTGAGCGCACCGTTACCCGCCTCAAGCGGGGCAAGGTGGATATTCTGATCGCCACCGACGTGGCCGCTCGCGGTCTTGACGTGTCGCGTCTGACCCACATCATCAACTATGACCTGCCCCAGGATGCCGAGGCCTATACGCACCGCATCGGTCGTACCGGCCGGGCCGGGCGTACCGGGGTCGCCATTACCTTCGTGGGTTTCCGAGAAGGCCGCAAGGTAGGCTGGATCGAGCAGGCCACCGGCCAGAAGCTCGGTGAGATGGAAGTGCCCGACGAATCCGCCATTCGCGCTCACCGCGACGAGGTCTTCCACCAGAAGGTGATCGCCGCGCTGACCGCCGGTGCCGAGGAGCAGCGTGCCCTGGTCGACCGCCTGGTCGAAGAGGGTCACGACCCCATCGAGCTGGCCTGTTCCTTTGCCCGTCTGGCGCGTGCCGACGAGGCACCCATCGGTCGCATCCAGGCGCCGCGCAAGGAGTCCCGCGACTCACGCGACGGCAAGCCGGCGCGCCGTGAGGGTGGTGCCACTCGTGATCGTGGTCCCAGCGAAGGCATGACCCGCTACCGCGTGGCCGTGGGTCACAAGGATGGCGTCAAGCCCGGTCAGCTGGTGGGTGCCCTGGCCAACGAGGGCGGCATCGAAGGGGCCCGTATCGGCCGCATCGATATTCGCACTTCCTTCTCCGTGGTGGAGCTGCCCAACTCTCTGCCGGCCAGCATCCTGACCAAGATGGCCCGCGCTCGTGTCGCCGGCCGTGCCCTGGAGATCAGCGAAGACACCGGTGCTGCCGAAGAGCGTGCCCCGCGCCGTCGTCGCGAGGAAGGCGACGCGCCGATCCGCCGCCCGTCGCGCGCCTGATGCACGAAAGCTGATGCACTGCGTTTAAGCATCGGGCGGCTTCTGCCGCCGACCTGAACGCCCAGCGCCCCGCACCGGAAACGGTACGGGGCGCTGTCGTTCGTGGGGCCGTCGTTCGGGAAGAGAGAGGGCGTCGCGATCCTTCGTTCAGGCGTGCTCGGCCTCCCTGGCCACCGCCTCGGCGAAGCGCGTCAGCAGCAAGCTCGCTTCATGCGTAGCGGTGATGCCCTCGATCAGCGCCTGGGTGTCCTGGCCCTGATCCCGAAGGGCAGGGACCTGGTGGCCCAGGTAGGCGCGCATCACCTCCGGGGTGAACTCGGGGTGGAACTGCACGCTCCACTGACGTGGGCCGTAGCGCAGCGCCTGGTGGGGATCATGGGCGTTGCGCGCCAGCACCACCGCATCATGGGGCGCCTCGAGCACCGATTGGGCATGACTCAGCTGGGCCGGGAAGCACGTCGGCATCTGGCCCAGGAGGGCGTCGTCGCGGCCGGCGTCGGTGAGGGTGACCGCATAGGTGCCGGATTCGCGCCCCGCCGGATGATAGTCGCTGACCCCGCCGAAGGCAGAGGCCATCAGCTGGTGGCCGTAGCAGACGCCCAGCATGGGCGTGTTGCGGGCGCGGGCATCGACCAGCCAGGGCTTGAGCGCCTCGCTCCAGGGCTCGGCGTCGCTCACCATGGCGTGGGAGCCGGTAATGTAGAGCCCGTCGATGCCTGCGAGGGCGGGCAGCGGCTCGTGGCGGGCGTCGAACACCGAGGCCTTGAAGCCGGCGCTGGCCAGCGCCTGCAGGAACAGCGCCTCGAAATCGCCGTGGGCCGCCACCACGTCGGAGAAGGCATCGCCGGTCTTGACGATCAGCAGTCGGGGCATGGGTCTCTCCTTGGCAGGGGCTAATCGTGGCACAGTCGTTCGCCCAGCGCCGCCATGAACCGAGAAGCGGCCTCGAGCTGCTCGCCCTCGAGGTATTCGTCGGGCTGATGGGCCTGGCCGATGCTGCCCGGTCCGCAGATCACCGTGGGCAGCCCCCGCCGCTGGAACTGGCCCGCCTCGGTGGCGTAGGCCACCGCGCCGGCGGGGCGCTCGCCGAGCAGGGCGTTGCAGAGCGAGAGCACCTCGGCGTTGTTGTCATCGGCCAGGGCCGGCACCGTCTCGTTGAGCGCCTCGGTAACGATGGACGCCTCCGGTGCACGCCGGTGCATCTCGGCCTCGAGCTCGGCGGCCCGGGCGTTGACCCGGCCGACCAGTTCCTCGAAGCGGTCCGACGGCAGGTGGCGGATCTCCCACTCGAAGGTGCACTCCCGGGCCATGATGTTGATCGCCGTGCCGCCGCTGATCTTGCCCACGTGCAGGCTCGAGTGCACCACGTTGAAGGCCTCATCCACGCGTCCTTCGGCCTGGAGCTCGGCCATCACCTCCTCTATGCAGGTGACCAGCTTCGCCGCCACATGGATTGCCGAGACTCCCTGGTTGACCTGGCTGGAATGCGCGGCGCGGCCGGTGACGGTGGTGCGCAGGTTGGTGGCGCCCTTGTGGGCCACCACCGGGTGCATCAGCGTCGGCTCGCCGACGATCACCGCGGCGGGCAGGGGGTGATCGGCCATCAGCGTCTCGATCATGCGCGGCGCGCCGATGCAGCCCACCTCCTCGTCGTAGGAGAGCGCCAGCCAGATCGGCTTCTTCAGGTCGAGGGTCGCCCAGCGCGGCACCTCGGCCAGGGCGCAGGCGATGAAGCCCTTCATGTCGCAGGTGCCGCGGCCGTAGAGGCGGCCATCGCCCTTGTCGACCAGGGTGAAGGGATCGGTGGACCACGGCTGGCCGTCCACCGGCACCACGTCGGTATGGCCGGAGAGCACCACGCCGCCGGCCACGTCGGGGCCGATGCGCGCCAGCAGGTTGGCCTTGCGCCCGTCGTCGCTCTCCACCCGCCAATGCGCCACCCCGTGCTCGCCGAGGAAGCTCTCCACGAAGGCGATCAGGTCCAGGTTGGAATCCCGGGAAACGGTGGGGAAGCCCACCAGGCGGTCGAGCATCTCGGCGGCGGTCATGGCGCGCTCCTGTTGGAAGGTGGGGAAAGCCTACCACGCTCGCCGGGCCGGCCGAAGGGAGCGGCTTCATGCCCCGCGCTGGTGCAGGCGACGTCCCAGGCGCCCCATGAGGGTGACTTCGCCACGCAGCCAGGGGCCGAGCAAACGCATGGAGAGCGGGATAAACAGGAACACCATCACCGGCGTGAGCGCCAGGGTGCTGGCCAATACCTTTGGCACCAGCGGTAGCCCCGTCAGCAGGCCACCGAATAGCCCCTGAAAGAGCAAAGACACCGGGAAGAAGGCCAGCCAGATGGCGATGCCCTGCTTCCAGCGTGGCGGCGTCTGGCCGGTGGCGCTCTGGAACCAGCCGTCCAGGCCGATGGCACGATGCTCGTGGGGCGACTCGAAGAGCCCCTCGCCGCGGGCCAGCCAGGCGCGTCGCGAGGCGGAGTGCTCCCAGGCTGCCAGGGTCTGGGTGTCGCGAAAGCGGAAGATGAGCTGGTACTCGTCGCCACCAGAAGGTGGGGCCAGCACGCCGGAGCCCAGGTAGCCGATGAAGTCGCTGGCCAGCTCGCGGCCCTCCTCCAGCCAGGCAGTGAAGTCGCGGTAGCGGCCATGGGCCACGCGGCGAGCCACCATAAGCGTCACGGGATCAGGGGACATCGTGTATCTCCTTGTTCGGGGCGCCCGGGTAGGGCGTCGGATCTCACTCGGGCCGGGTAGGTCCTCATGAAGAGTCGAGCAAGAAGCATACCATGTCGTCCGAGTATGGTAGTGTGAACGGCTTTATT
>PWEV01000119.1 GCA_003553625.1 Halomonas sp. | reverse complement strand
GGCGGCAGGCTGCTGCTGGAGAGCGTCGACGGCCGCCGCCTCGAGCAGCCGCTGGAGCAGGTACTGCGTGCCTGGCGGCCCAACGCCATGTCGCCGCCGGCGAAGATGGTCGCCTGGGGTCGCGGCGTCTGGCGTTTCCTCGCCGAGGGTCCCCGTGCCGCCAACAGTGCCGGCGGGGTGTGGCCGGCGATCTTCGGCACCGTGCTGATGGTGCTGCTGATGTCGGTGGTAGTGACCCCTTTCGGGGTGCTGGCGGGGATCTACCTCAACGAGGTCGCCCACCAGGGACGCCTGACTCATCTGGTACGCATCGCGGTCCGCAACCTGGCCGGCGTGCCCTCCATCGTCTACGGCGTGTTCGGGCTGGGGGTATTCGTCTATGGCATCGGCGGCAGCCTGGACGAGTGGTTCTTTGCCGATCGGCTGCCCTCACCCACCTTTGGAACGGGGGGATTGCTGTGGGCCTCGCTGACCCTGGCCCTGCTGACCCTGCCGGTGGTGATCGTGGCCACCGAAGAGGGTCTGGCCCGGGTACCGGACAACCAGCGGGAGGGGGCCCTGGCACTGGGCGCCACCCGGGTGGAGATGCTGACCCGGGTGGTGCTGCCGATGACCGCACCGGCCATGCTCACCGGTGTCATCCTGGCCGTGGCCCGGGCCGCCGGCGAGGTAGCGCCGCTGATGCTGGTGGGGGTCGCCAAGCTGGCGCCCCAGGTGCCGGTAGACGGTGAATTCCCGTTCATTCATCTTGAGCGTAAGTTCATGCACCTGGGCTACCACATCTACGATGTGGCCTTCCACGGCGACGATGTCCAGGCCGCACTGCCCCTGGTCTACGCCACTGCCCTGCTGCTGGTGCTGGTTATCCTGGTGCTTAACCTGACTGCAATATTTCTGCGCCATCATCTGAGGGCGCGTCACGGGGCGCTGCCGCGCCGCTAGCGGTATCGCCCGAGGAGTGTGAGCCCGATGTCCTTCTTCTCGTCGCCACGGCCCGTCGCAGGCGGCCCGATCATCGACTTCGACCCGGCCGCCTGCTGCCTGGAGATCGAAGGACTGAGCCTGGCCTACGGGGAGACACCGGCGCTGCGCGAGCTGACGCTGCGCGTGCCGCGCCATCGGGTCACGGCCTTCATCGGACCATCCGGCTGCGGGAAGTCGACGCTGCTGCGCGCCTTGAACCGGCTCCATGACCTCAACGATGACGTGCGTCTGAGTGGGCGGATTTGCCTCGAGGGGCAGGATATTCATGATCCGGAGGTAGAGGTGGCGACGCTGCGTCGGCGGGTGGGGATGGTCTTCCAGGCGCCCAATCCCTTCCCCATGTCGATCTATGACAACGTGGCCTTCGGGTTGCGGTTGCAGGGCGGGATCCGCAAGCGGCAGCTGGACGACATCGTCGAGTGGGCGCTGCGTTCGTCGGCACTCTGGGACGAGGTGAAGGACCGGCTCAAGCGCTCGGCCTGGGCGCTCTCCGGTGGTCAGCAGCAGCGCCTGGTGATCGCTCGCACCCTGGCGGTGCGCCCCGAGGTGCTACTGCTGGATGAGCCGGCATCGGCGCTGGACCCCATCTCGACGCTGAAGATAGAGGAGCTGATCCGCGACCTGAAGTCGCAGCTGACTCTGGTGCTGGTCACCCACAACATGCAGCAGGCGGCGCGGGTCTCGGACTACACCGCCTTCCTGCAGGAGGGCGAGCTGGTGGAGTACGGCACCACCGACACCCTGTTCACCAACCCGCGCCTCGCGCGAACCGAGAACTACATCACCGGGCGCATGGCCTGACGGCGGGCTCTCCAGCCCGGCCCCAGGCCCATTCCCAGGAGAGGAGCACCATGGACATTACCAGCGATATCCACAGCCGCCATATCTCGCGGCAGTTCAATCAGGAGCTCGAGGAGCTCAAGACGCACCTGATGGCCATGGGTGGCCTGGTGGAGAAACAGATCCAGGAGGCCGTGGCAGCGCTGCTCGAGGGGGACTCCGAACTGGCCCGCCGGGTGGTGGAAAACGACCGTGCGGTCAACGACATGCAGATCAAGATCGACGAGGAGTGCACCCAGGTGCTGGCGCGCCGTCAGCCGGCAGCCTCCGATCTGCGCCTGGTGCTGGCGGTGATCCGTGCCGCCTCCGACCTGGAGCGCATCGGCGATGAGGCGAGCAAGATCGCCCGCAACGCCGGTGATCTCATCAAGGGCGACAACGGCACGCGTGGCTTCGTCGAGGTGCGCATGATCAGCGAGCATGTGCGCCGCATGGTGCGTGACGCGCTGACCTCCTTCGCCCGCTTCGACACCGAGCTGGCGCTGGAACTGGTTCATGAAGATGAAAAGGTGGACGAGGAGTACCGCAGCGCCATGCGTTCTCTGATGACCTTCATGATGGAGGATGCCCGCTCGATCTCACCGATCCTCAGCCTGATGTGGATCCTGCGCGCCCTGGAGCGCATCGGCGATCACGCCAACAACCTGGCCGAGTACGTGGTCTATCTGGTCAAGGGGCTCGATATCCGCCATACCGACCCCGAGGATCTGGACGAGCAGGCGATCACCCGGAAGGGTTGACCCCACCCCACCTTTGGCAGTCAATGTCGCAGGCCAACGCTCTATTGGAGCCGCGATGAGGGGCGCCGGGGGCAGGTCGAAGAGGAGGTCCGTGGACCAGGGATGGTCTAGGTAGCCCCCAGGGAGGGGTTCATGGCGCCTCCTCGCAGACCTGTCGCCGGATCAGCCCCGAAGATCCCTTTCGACGAGACTGCCTGAGCGCCCACCATGCTCGATGCCATCACCGCCCTGGCCCGGGGCACTCGCCTGGCCTATTCCCCGGGCCTGCGCCGCTATGTCTTCGCCCCCATCGTCGTCAATCTGCTGGTCTACGCCGCCATGTTGCGGGTCGTGCTGGCCAACTTCGGCGGTTGGCTGGAGGGCTGGATGGCACTGGTGCCGGCCTGGCTTGCCTGGCTCGAGTGGTTGATCTGGCCACTGTTCGTGATCAGCCTGGTCGTGATCGTGTTCTTCACCTTCACTGTGTTGACCCACCTGATCGCCGCGCCCTTCTATGGCTTCCTGGCGGCCAGGGTCGAGCTGGTGGCGACCGGGCGGCCACCGCTGGACGATCGCGGATTCATGAAGACCGCGGTGGATGCTCTGGGACGCGAGCTGGTCAAGCTGGTCTATATCGCGCCTCGGGCCCTGCTGCTGCTGGTGGTGAGCTGGATCCCTGGCCTCAACCTGGCAGCACCGCTGCTCTGGGCGCTGTTCTCGGCCTGGGTGATGGCCATCGCCTACCTGGACTACCCCATGGACAACAACAAGGTGAGCTTCGCCGATATGCGAAGGCGCCTGCGCGCCTGCTGGTGGCAGAGCCTCAGCTTCGGCGGCTGCGTGACCCTGGTGACCTGGATCCCGCTGGCCAACCTCTTCCTGCTGCCCGGCGCGGTGGCCGGCGCTGTGCTGATGTGGGAGCGCCACTACCAAGGCCTGGTTGGCCCTGTGCAGCGTTAACCGTGCTCGTCGCCGCGCCTGCTATGCTGAGGGAAATCCCGACGAGGACCACGAAACATGCGAGTGCCCGTTTCCCTGCTGCTGGCCGCTGGGCTGAGTTTTTCCGCCTCTGCCCTGGCCCATGAGTACGTGCTGGAGGACCTGCTTCTGGTACACCCCTTCGCCACGCCGGCACCGCCCGGCGTGCCCCATGCGGCGGCCTATGTGGATATCCGCGTGGAGGGGGAGACTCCTGCGGTGCTGGTGGGCGCCCGCACCCCGGCCAGCGAGTCGGTGGAGCTGCACGACATGCAGATGGAGGAGGGCGTGATGCAGATGCGCCGGGTCGAGCGCATCGAGGTGCCGGCGGGAATCACCCAGACCATGCGGCCGGGTGGCGGCTATCACCTGATGCTGATGGACCTGAAGGCGCCGCTGCGCCTGGGGGAGCGTTTCCCGATGACCCTGGAGTTTGCCGAGCGCGGGGAGGTCGAGGTGGAGGTCTGGGTGCAGAGCGCCGAAGCGGGTAGGGAAGCGGCCGACGGGCACTATTGAGATGACCCGATCGAGACGGCCCGCGGCTCAGACCGTGCCGGCGGCCCCAGCCCTGGCGGCCTTTACCAGGCGCACTGCAGGAAAGAGGCAGCGGAAGCGAGCCCCCTGGCCGGGGTGGGAGTCGATCTCCAGCCGGGCGTCGTGGCGCAGCAGTACGTGCTTGACGATGGCCAGTCCCAGCCCGGTGCCGCCGGTAGCGGCGCTGCGCCCCTTGTCGACCCGATAGAAACGCTCCGTGAGCCGCGGCAGATGCATCGGGTCGATGCCCTTGCCGTTATCCTCCACCTCCAGGCTGGCGCCGTCACCGCCGGGCAGCCAGCGCAACACGATGCGGCTGCCTTCGGGGGTATAACGCACCGCGTTGAAGGCCAGGTTGGAGAGGGCGCTGCGGATCTCCTGTTCGCTGCCGAGCAGCGCCCTGGACTCCACCAGCTCCACCTCGATGGTGTGGCGGCCGGCGGAGAGCGCTGCGGCGTCCTGTTGGACGCTGGCCAGCAGTGACGCCATCGCCAGGGGGGTGTGGTCCTCGCCGCCGCGATCGATCTCCAGTCGCGACAGAAGCAGCAGGTCGCTAACCAGGTTCTGCATGCGACTGGTCTGCTCCTGCATCCGGGGCAGACCGCGGGCGAAGCGCGGCGGCAGCTGGTCGGCGTAGGTGGCGTAGGTCTCCAGGTATCCGGCCAGCACGGTGAGCGGGGTGCGCAGCTCGTGGGAGACGTTGGCCACGAAGTCGCGGCGCATCTCCTCCAGGCGGTGTAGGCGGGTGATATCGCGTGCCATCAGCAGACGTTCGTCGTCGCCATAGAGGGTAATCTGGAACTGCAGCACCATCTGCTCGTCGACGGGTGAGCGCAGGGTCAGCGGTTCCCGGTAATCGCGGGCATGAAAGTAGTCGATGAAGCGCGGGTCGCGCAGCAGGTTGGTGATGTGGTGGCCGCGGTCATGGGTGGTGCGCAATCCCAGCATGCGTTCGGCGGCGCTGTTCCACCACTCCATGTCGCCGTGGCGGTCGAGCATCACCACGCTGTCGCGCATCGCTTCGGAGGATTCCTGGATGCGCTTGATGATGCCCAGCAGCCGCTCCTGGGTGTGGCGCTGCCCCTTCTGGTAGCGATAGAGGCGGTCAAACAGCTCGCCCCACACGCCCGTGGTGGCGGGAGGCTCGGCCTGGGGCGTGAGGGTCAGCCAGCGGTGTAGGCGGAAGAGCTGGTGCAGATGAAAGGCGAGGCAGGCGACTAGCCCTGTGGCCAGACCCGCCCACCCACGGGACAGCAGCCATCCCGCCAGCAGGCCGCTGCCGGCCAGCAGCAGGAAACGCCACAGTTCCCGCTTCCAGAGGCCCACGTCAGCCCTTGGCGGAGAACCGGTAGCCGGTGCCACGCACCGTCTGTACCAGATGCTGGTGGCGCTCGCCCAGGGCCTTGCGCAGGCGGCGGATATGCACGTCCACGGTGCGCTCCTCCACGTAGACATTGCCACCCCACACCTGATCCAGCAGCTGGCTGCGGGTGTAGGCACGTTCCTGGTGGGTCATGAAGAATTGCAGCAGGCGATACTCGGTGGGGCCCATCTCCACGGCATTGCCGCTGGCGCTGACCCGGTGGCTCACCGGGTCGAGCAGCAGGCCGTCCACCTCCACGGCTTCCTCGATGCCCTGGGGCGTAGCGCGTCGCAGCACCGCCTTGAGGCGGGCGACCAGCTCGCGGGGCGAGAAGGGTTTGGTGATGTAGTCGTCGGCGCCGGCCTCCAGCCCCTGGATCTTGTTGTCCTCCTCGCCCTTGGCGGTGAGCATGATGATCGGCAACTCGGCGGTGGTCGGTTCGCGCTTGAGGCGCCGGGCCAGTTCGATGCCGCTGGTGCCGGGCATCATCCAGTCGAGCAGTACCAGGTCGGGCTGGCGGTCGACGATCATGGCGTGGGCGGTCTGGGCGTTGTCCGCCTCGAGCACGCGGTAGTCGGCCATCTCCAGCGCTACCGCGATCATCTCGCGGATCGGCGCCTCATCATCGACGATCAAAACGGTCTTGGCGGTCATCCGGAAGCCTCGGAGCAGTGACGGATCGATGACGATCTCACCACGCTAGTATGACACTCGCATGACAACGCCGCCCG
>PWEV01000127.1 GCA_003553625.1 Halomonas sp. | reverse complement strand
GCTCGGCCTCCGGCGGCATGAGCATCGCCCTCTCCACGCTGGGCGACACCTACCTGGCCATGGGCCAGGCCAGCGGCATCGCTCCGGAATTGATGCACCGGGTCACGGCGGTGGCCACCGGCGGGCTGGATGCCCTTCCGCATAACGGTGCGGTGATCACGCTGCTCTCCATCTGCGGCCTGACGCACCGCCAGGCCTATCTCGATATTGCGGTGGTGGCCGTGCTGATCCCGATCATTTCACTGGTGCTGCTGATCACCCTGGGCACTCTGGTAGGATCGTTCTAACGCTACCAGTTGAGAGTCTCCATCCAATGGGCATCACCTCTGTGACACGGGTTGTCACCCTCCTGCTGGCGATGGGACTGACCGCCCCCTTGTTGGCAGGATGCAGCAGCATCGGCCGCGGCTATGAGGCCATGCTGGCCCTGGGGGATATCGCGGCGGGCAGCGAAGCGAGCCGGCTGAAACGCCGCACTCCGGAGCCCACTCGGGAACCCCTCCCCTACACGGTCGAGGGGCGAGACTATCAGGCGGATCTCTACCGCCCGGATGAGCAGCGTAGAGGGGTCATGATCCTGATCCACGGACTGACCGAAGCGGGTCGCCGCGACACACGCCTGGTCGAGTTCGCCATGACAATGTCTCGCCTGGGTTTCACGGTGGTGGTGCCCGACCTGGAAGGTTTGAAGGATTTCTCACTCGACACCCGCGACGCCGAGGCCATTGCGGATGCCATTCGCCATGTCACGGAGGCGGAGGCGCTGGGGACATCCCGTACCTCCCTGGCCGCCATCAGCCTCGCGGTGGGACCGACCCTGATCGCCGCCATGCAGGACGATACGGCCGACCGGGTAAGCTTTCTGGTTGCCCTGGGGGGCTACTACGACCTGACCGACATGCTGCGCTATGTCACCACCGGGGATGACCGCGGCGGGGCCGGCGAAGACGCCCCGCCCCCGCGGCGGGAAATGCGCTGGCTGGTTCTGCTTAGCCAGCTTCACTGGCTTGACGAGGACGATCGCGACTTGCTCACGTCCATTGTCCGACACAAGCTGGACGACCCTTCCGCTTCGGTTCAGACCGAAGTGGCCCGGCTGGGCTCTCAGGGAAAAGCGGCTTACGATCTGATGATCAACGAGGATCCCGATCGGGTGGAGGCGCTGATGACGCAACTGCCAACGCCGCTGCTGAAAGAGCTCGAGGCGCTGGACCTCGCGGCGCGGGATCTCGGCAAGCTGCAGGCACGGCTGGTGCTGGTTCATGGTCCGGATGATCGGGTGATCCCGATCAGCCACAGCCGTCGGCTGCGGGATGCCTTGCCAGACCGCCAGGCTCGGCTGTTTGAAGCCGGAGGCCTCGAGCATGTGGAGGTATCCCCCAGCTGGCGGGACGGATGGAGCCTCTGGCGAGCGATGATCCATGTGCTGGCCCTGGGCGAGGATGAGTGAGGGTTCGGCGTCTACCTCCGCCATCGCGCCAGGCACGCTGCATGGGATCGACTCAACGGCCATGCTGCATCGACACTACCGGAGAACGTGATGCCCACTGACGCCAATGCCTTCCAGACCGCCCTTGCCCTGATCCTGGGCATGGATCCGGTGCTGCTCGGCATCGTCGCGCTCTCCCTCCAGGTATCGCTGACCGCGGTGCTGGTGGCTGCCCTGCTCGCGCTGCCGCTGGGGGCGGCGCTGGCCCTGTGGCGATTCCCCGGGCGCGGCGCCATCATCGTGGCGCTCAATGCCCTGATGGGCCTGCCGCCGGTAGTGGCAGGCCTTACCGTCTATCTGCTGCTTTCCCGGGCCGGCCCCCTGGGCCAGTTCGGCCTGCTCTTCACCCCCACCGCCATGGTGATCGCCCAGGTGATCCTGATCCTGCCGATCATCGCCGCCCTGACCCGCCAGCAGATCGAGGAACTCCACGGCGAGTACCGCGACCAGCTGCAGTCGCTGGGGGTCTCTCGTCCACGCATGATCCCTACCCTGCTCTGGGATGCCCGCTTCTCGCTGCTCACGGTGATACTCGCCGGCTTCGGTCGCGCCAGCGCCGAGGTGGGGGCGGTGATGATCGTCGGCGGCAACATCGATGGCGTCACCCGGGTGATGACCACCGCCATCGTGCTGGAGACCAGCAAGGGCAACCTGCCGCTGGCCCTGGGTCTCGGCCTGGTGCTGCTGGGGCTGGTGCTGCTGGTCAACGCCGCCGCCCACCTGGTCGGCGAGACGGCACGCCGGAGGCTGGGATGAACGACATGCTCCACCCCGCCACTGCCGCCATGACCGCGGCAGACGATATCGCGCCCCTGACCTTCGAGGCCGTGAGCGTCACCCTCCGCGACCAGGTGCTGCTGCATCCGCTGACCCTGACACTGGATGGCTGCCACCGCACCCTGGTCATGGGTCCCAACGGCGCCGGCAAGAGCCTGCTGCTGCGCCTGGCCCATGGCCTGCTCGCGCCCAGCGCGGGACGGGTGCACTGGGAGGGGACCACACCCCGCCAGGCCATGGCCTTTCAGCGCCCGGTGCTGCTCCGGCGTACCGCCCTGGACAATCTCACCTATGCCCTGGCCGTTACCGGCACGCCGCGCGGCGAACGGCGCGAGCGAGGCCGGGAGGCATTGGCGCGCTTCGGTCTGGCGGCGCTGGAGAAACGCCCGGCCCGAGTGCTCTCCGGCGGCGAGCAGCAGCGCCTGGCGCTCGCCCGGGCCTGGCTGACACGCCCCAATGTGCTGTTCCTGGACGAGCCCACCTCGGCGCTGGACCCGGCGGCGATCCGCGCCGTGGAGGACGCCGTGCTCGACTTCCACCGGCGCGGCACCCGCATCGTCATGACCACCCACGACCTTAACCAGGCCCGCCGCCTCGCCGACGAGGTGGTGCTGCTCTACGGGGGGAAACTCATCGAGCATACCCCGGCCGACCGCTTCTTCGCCGAGCCCCGGACACCGGAGGGCCGGGCCTTCCTGCGCGGCGAACTGGTCTGGTAGAAAAGGAACCCCCATCATGAAACGCCCCCTTGCCCTTGCCTCCCTGGCCTTCGTTACCCTGGCACTGGCCGGCATCGGCCAGGCCCGGGCCAGCGACCACTTCATTGTCCTGGCCTCCACCACCTCCACCGAGCAGTCCGGGCTCTTCGGCCATCTGCTGCCGGCCTTCACCGAGGCCAGCGGAATCCGGGTGCGCGTGGTGGCCGTGGGTACCGGCCAGGCCTTCGAGATCGCTCGGCGCGGCGACGCCGACAGCCTGCTGGTCCACGACACCAGCGGCGAGCAGCGCCTCGTCGCCGAAGGCTTCGCCGCCGAGCGCGCCGACGTGATGGCCAACGACTTCGTGATCATCGGTCCCGGCCATGACCCGGCGGGCATCGCCAAGGCCGAGACGGTGGCCGACGCCCTGGCGCGCATCGCCGAGACCGCCTCGGCGTTCACCTCCCGCGGTGACGACAGCGGCACCCACCGCGCCGAGCAGCGACTGTGGGAAGCCGCCGGCGTCGAGCCCGCTGGCGCCTGGTACCGGGAACTCGGCAGCGGCATGGGGCAGACACTGAACACCGCCGCCGCCATGGACGCCTATGTGATGAGCGACCGCGCCACCTGGCTCGTCTTCGAGAACCCCCGAGACCTGACACTCCTCTTCGAGGACGACGAGGCGCTGTTCAACCAGTACGGCAGCCTGCTGATCGACCCCCTGCGCCACCCTCACCTCAAGCACGACCTGGCCATGCAGTGGCACCGGTGGCTGCTCTCCGAGGCGGGCCAGCAGGCCATCGCCGACTTCGAGGTCCAGGGCCAGCAACTGTTCTTTCCCAATGCCCGCCCCGACTGACCGGAAACAGGGGCAAACGGCCGCGGCGTTCCCGCCATCCGGCCGAATTCGGGAGGGCCCCGAGATTTGGTAAGATAGTCACTTCCTGCCCTTCAGGGGGCCCCTCGTTTCGGACAGCTGGAGCCGCCCATGCCGCTGCTCAGGCAGTTTTCGGTGACCGGCCTGCTGGTCGGCACCCTGCTCTTCGCCTTCTCCCTCACCCCGAGCCTGCTTCCCAGGCCCTGGCTGGTGCAGGGGGTCATCAGCGGCCTCTCCTTCGCCGCCGGTTACGGGTTGGGCGTCGGCGGCCACTGGCTGTGGCACTATCTGGAGCTCCCCGAACCCGGCCCACGCCTGTTGCGGCGCATCAAGCTGGTGGCCAGCGTCTTCTGCCTGCTGGCGGCCGGCGTCTTCCTGTGGCGAGCCTCCGGCTGGCAGGAGAGCATTCGCACGCTGATGGAGATGGAACCGGTCGACGGCATACGCCCGATACGGGTCGCCCTCGTCGCCACGCCGGTGTTCATCGCCGTGCTGCTGCTGGCCCGACTGTTCCGACGCACCTTCCGTTCGCTCTCGCAACGCCTGGGACGACACGTGCCCCGCCGAATCTCTCATCTGGTGAGCCTGGTGGGCGCCATCATGCTCTTCTGGGCGGTCATCGACGGAGTGATCTTCGCCCTGACCCTGCGCGCCCTGGACAACTCCTACCAGCGAGTCGACCTGCTGATCCCCGACGACATCGACCCACCCGCAGACCCGCAGCTGACCGGCAGCGATGCCTCGCTGATCAGCTGGGAAGGGCTCGGCCTGCGCGGGCGCCGTTTCATCACGGCCACCCCCAGCGCCGATGAGCTGAGCCAGGTCCTGGGCGAACCCGCCCGGCGCCCGATCCGGGTCTACGCCGGGCTCAATGCCGCCGAGACCCCCGAGGAGCGCGCCGAGATGGCCCTGGCGGAACTGATCCGCGTCGGCGGCTTCGAGCGTTCGGTGCTGCTGCTGGCCACCCCCACGGGGCGTGGCTGGCTCGACCCCGGCGCCCAGAACACCCTGGAAGCCCTGCACCGCGGGGATGTGGCCACCGTCACCGCCCAGTACTCCTACCTGCCGAGCCCGCTCGCCCTGCTCACCGAGGGCGAGTACGGCGTCGAGATGGCCCGCGCTCTCTTCCATGAGGTCTATGACCACTGGTCCGCGCTACCGACGGGATCGCGTCCGGCCCTCTACCTTCACGGCCTGAGCCTGGGGGCACTCAACTCCGACAGCGCCTTCGACCTCTACGACATCATCGACGATCCCTTCCAGGGCGCCCTGTGGAGCGGTCCCCCCTTCCGCAGCGAGACCTGGCGCTCCGTTACCGATGAACGCGACCCGAACTCCCCGGCCTGGCTTCCCCGTTTCCGGGACGGGCGAGTCGTTCGCTTCATGAACCAGCACACCGACCTGATGGAACAGGGCGATGACTGGGGCGACTTCCGCATCGCCTACCTGCAGTACGCCAGCGACCCGGTGACCTTCTTCGAGCCCCGCTCGCTCTATCGCGAGCCCGACTGGATGCGTGAGCCGCGTGGCCCGGACGTTTCCCCGGACCTGCGCTGGTACCCCATCGTGACCATGCTGCAACTACTTGCCGACCTGGCCACCGGCAGCGCGCCGCCGGGCTATGGCCACGAGATCGCCGCCGAGGACTATATCGATGCCTGGGTCGCCCTCACCGAGCCAGAGGGGTGGACGGAGACCGAACTCGATCGCCTCAAGGGGCATTTCCAGCGCTAGCCCCACCCGCCTCCAACCCCGCCAGCAGAACGTCGAGGTCGTTGCTGAGGAAGCGCGCCTCCACGCACTCGCCCAGGTGCTCCTCGGCAAAGTGCAGAAAGCCCAGCGCCGCATGGGAGAGGCGGCGGTCGCGGCGCACGATGAACTGCCAGTGGCTCTCGATGGGCAGACCGGTCACCGGGAGGATCGCGATGTCGGGGTGTTCCGGCGGCAGCACGTGCTCGGAGAGCACCGCGAGCCCCATGCCGGCCGCCACGCCGACGCGTATCGCCTCGTTGCTGGCCATCTGCAGGGTGGGCCCCAGCGACAACCCCTGCTCCTGAAGCCAACTCTCGAACAGCATGCGGGTGGCCGAGCCGGGCTCGCGCAGCAGAAATCGCTCCTCGAGCAGCTCGCCCATGGCGATGCGCTCGCGGCCGGCAAGCCGGTGCCCCCGGGGCGCCACTGCTACCAGGGGATTGCGCAGGAAGCGTCCGGCCAGGGCGTGGGCCAGGGACGGCGGGTGGCTGAAGACATAGAGGTCGTCCTCCTGGCGCTCGAAGCGAGTGAGCATCTGGCGGCGGTTGCCGATATGGACGGTGACGTCGACCTCGGGG
>PWEV01000040.1 GCA_003553625.1 Halomonas sp. | reverse complement strand
TATGTCTCCTGCGACCCGGCCACCCTGGCGCGGGATGCGGCACGCCTTGTGCATGGGGGTTATCGGCTGACGCGCATCGCCGTGGCCGACATGTTCGTGCATACCTCACACCTGGAGTCGATGCTGCTGTTCGAGCACCCGCGGACAGGACAACGGCGGCAAGGAGCAACACCCGATGGTTAAAGTCCGTGAGGACCAGCCTCTGACCGAGACCGGAGACGTTAACATCGAGCGCTGGATCGAGCGGCTGCAGGAAGACGTCAAGCTGCGCGACCCGGCGGAGCTGCGCGATGCCTGCCAGCTGGCAGAGCGCCTGGAACGCGACGCCGACAAACCCCATCGGCGCTGGCTGGCCAGCGGCTCCAGCTTTCGCATGGGCCTGGAGATGGCCGATATCCTCGGCGAGCTGCGACTCGACCAGGCCACCCTGGAGGCCGCGGTGCTCTACCGTGCCGTGCGCGAGGGGCTGGTCGACCTGGAGGCGATCGCCAGGCAGTTCGGCCGGGAGGTCGCCGCGCTGATCGACGGCGTGCTTAACATGGCGGCGATCAGCGCCTCCCAGACGCCCAGCCACGAGATGGGCCAGCACGATCAGCAGGACAACCTGCGCAAGATGCTGGTGACCATGATCGACGACGTGCGCGTGGCGCTGATCAAGATCGCCGAGCGCACCTGCGCCCTGCGCCAGGTCAAGGACGCCCCCCGCGAGAAGCAGCTGCGGGTGGCCCGGGAGGTGTTCGATATCTACGCGCCGCTGGCCCACCGGCTGGGCATCGGCCATCTCAAGTGGGAGCTGGAGGATCTCTCCTTTCGCTATCTCCACGAGGACGACTACAAGGCCATCGCCCGCCAGCTGGCCGAGAAGCGTCTTCACCGCGACCGCTACATCGCCGAGGTGGTCGACACCCTCAAGGGCATGCTGGAGACCCAGGGCATCCTGCGATACGACGTCGATGGCCGCGCCAAGCACATCTACTCCATCTGGCGGAAGATGAAGCGCAAGCACATCGACTTCTACCAGGTGCATGACATCCGCGCGGTGCGCATTCTGGTACCCGAAGTCGCCGACTGCTACACCGTGCTGGGTCTGGTGCACTCCCGCTGGCATCACGTGCCCAACGAGTTCGACGACTACATCGCCAACCCCAAGAAGAACGGCTACCAGTCGCTGCACACGGCGGTGTTTGGTCCCGAGAGCAAGGTGCTGGAGATCCAGATCCGTACCTTCGCCATGCACGACGAGGCCGAACTCGGCGTGTGCGCCCACTGGCGCTACAAGGGCCATGACACCAAGGCCAAGAGCGCCAGCTACGAGGAGAAGATCGCCTGGCTGCGCCAGGTGCTCGAGTGGCAGGAGGAGGTCGGCGACATCGGCGATATCAGCGAGGGCCTGAGCAGCGACGTGGCGCCGGATCGCATCTATGTCTTCACGCCCGATGGCCATGTCATCGATCTGCCGCGGGTGGCCACGCCCATCGACTTCGCCTATCGGGTGCATACCGAGATAGGACATCGCTGCCGCGGCGCCAAGGTCAACGGGCGCATCGTGCCGCTCACCTTCAAGCTCAAGACCGGCCAGCAGGTAGAGATCCTCACCGCCAGCAAGGGGGGGCCGAGCCGCGACTGGCTCAATCCCAGCCTCGGCTATGTGCGCACCAGCAGGGCCCGGGCCAAGATCCAGGCCTGGTTCAAGCACCAGGCCCGCGATCAGAATCTGGAGGAGGGTCGCACGCTGTTCGAGCGCGAGATGAAGCGTCTCGACCTCGAGGGGATGGATCTCGAGGCCCTGGCACGCAAGGTCAACTACCAGAGCCCCGAGGACATGTATGCGGCTCTGGGGGCCGGCGACCTTCGCATCGGTCAGGTGCTGCACCAGGCCCAGCAGCTGTTCGGTGAACACGACGACCAGGAGCAGCTCGACCGTCTGCTGGCCAAGCCCAGGCGCTCGCCGGGCAAAGCCGGTCAGAGCGACATCACCGTGCTGGGTGTCGGCAACCTCAAGACCAGCATGGCCAACTGCTGTCATCCGGTGCCGGGAGAGCCCATCGTCGGCTTCATCACCCAGGGGCGCGGGGTGACCGTGCATCGCCAGGACTGCCCCAACATCCTGCAGCTGCGCCTGGAGGAGCCCCAGCGCCTCATCGAGGTGGAGTGGGGCGAGCGTGCACTCACTCAGTATCCGGTCGACATCGAGGTCCAGGCCTGGGATCGCTCGGGCCTGCTGCGCGACGTGACCGGCGTGCTCGGCAACGAGAAGGTCAACGTGCTGGCGGTCAATACCCTGACCGATACCGACGAGGGCATCGCCCGCATGTCGATCACCGTGGAGGTGGACGGCCTGGAGACTCTGGGACGGCTCTTCTCGCGCATCCAGCAACTCTCCAACGTCATCGAGGTGCGGCGCCTGCGCAGCGGCGGCAAACCGGGCAAGCGCAAGGGTAAGGGGAAGGCCTCATGAACCCACGCCATGATTTCGACGACCTGCTGACCCTGATGGCGGTGCTGCGCGACGCCGAGCAGGGCTGCCCCTGGGATCTCGAGCAGGACTGGGACTCCATCGTGCCTCACACGCTGGAGGAGGCCTATGAGGTGGCCGACGCCATCGAGCGGCGCGCCTGGCATGAACTGCCCGCCGAACTGGGCGACCTGCTCTTTCAGGTGGTCTATTACGCCCAGTTCGGGGCCGAAGAGGGTCGCTTCGACGTTCACGACGTTGTCGATACCCTCACCGCCAAGATGCTGCGTCGACATCCCCATGTGTTTCCCGACGGCACCCTGGCCTCGCGGCGTCCGCCGGGCGTCACGGCCGAACAGATCGAGTCGGCCCAGGCCGAACGGGACAACGTAAGCAGCCGCTGGGAGAGCCTCAAGGCCGAGGAGCGGGCCGCGCGCGCCGGCGGCGAGGCCGAGTCAAGCCCGAATAGTGCCGCGGCGTCGGTTCTCGATGACGTCCCGCGGACCCTGCCGGCGCTCTCTCGAGCCGCCAAACTCTCCAAACGCGCCGCCCGGGTCGGCTTCGACTGGCCCGATGCGCGCGGGGTGGTCGCCAAGATCCGCGAGGAGCTTTCGGAGGTGGAGGAGGCGCTGGCTGCCGGCGACCGCGAGCACGCCGCCGAGGAGGTGGGCGATCTGCTGTTCGCGGTGACCAACCTGGCCCGCACCCTCAAGGCCGACCCCGAACAGTGCCTGCGCGCCACCAATGCCAAGTTCGAGCGGCGTTTTCGTCATCTGGAGACGGCCCTTGCCGCCGATGGCGTGGCGCTCGAGGAGGCCGGCCTTGACCTCATGGAGCGCCACTGGCAGACCGCCAAGGCCATCGAACGCGCTGCCGGTGAATCTTCAACCACATCCGCACATCCCGCGACAGCGGGAGAGCCTCCGGGAGACTCTGGGCCATGAGCCACGATCTGCACGAATCTCTGCGCGACAACGTACGCATCCTGGGCGACAGCCTCGGGCGCACCATCGCCGATGACCTGGGCAATGGCTTCGTCGACAAGATCGAGGCCATCCGCGGCTTCGCCAAGCGCGGCCGCCAGAATGACGACCAGGCCCAGCGCGAGTTGATCGACTACCTGCGCCGCCTGCCCGACCGCGACCTGCTGCCGGTGACCCGCGCCTTCAACCAGTTTCTCAACCTGGCCAACATCGCCGAGCAGCACTATCGGGCGCGCTTCCGCCGCGTGGAGGACTACCGTCCCGGCAGCCAGCCGGTGCTCAGCGAACTGCTGTCCCGCGCCCGGGAGGCCGGCAACACCCCCCGCAAGCTGGTGGAGACCCTGGCGGCCATGCGCGTGGAGCTGGTGCTCACCGCCCACCCCACCGAGGTCATCCGCCGCACGCTGATCCAGAAGTATGACGCCATCGATGACTGCCTCACCGCCATCGAGTCCTCCGGCGACTATCCCGAGCGCGGCATTCGGGCCAAGGGTCGCCTCGAGGAGCTGATCAGCCAGGCCTGGCACACCGACGAGATTCGCCACGAGCGCCCGACCCCGGTGGACGAGGCCAAGTGGGGCTTCGCGGTGATCGAGAACTCGCTGTGGCAGGCGGTGCCCGATTTCCACCGCGACCTGGACAACCTGCTGCTGGAGACCGCCGGCGAGCGTCTGCCCCTGGACGCCGCACCGATCCGCTACGCCTCCTGGATGGGGGGCGATCGGGACGGCAATCCCAACGTCACCTCGCGGGTCACCCGGGAGGTGCTGCTGCTGGGCCGCTGGATGGCCGCCGACCTCTATGTGCGTGACCTCGAGCAGCTCAAGGCCGAGCTCTCCATGTGGAAGGCCAACAGCGCCCTGAAGGCCGAAGTGGGGGATGTTGCCGAGCCCTATCGCGAACTGCTGCGCCGGCTGCTGACTCGGGTGGAGGCGACCCGGGACTGGGCCAAGGCGTGCCTGGACGGCAAGCCCTTCGATGAGGGCCCGGTGATCGAGAGCCGAGATCAGCTCTTCGCGCCGCTGCTGACCTGCTATCGCTCGCTCTGCGACGTGGGACTCGACACCATCGCCAACGGAGCGCTTCTCGACACCCTGCGCCGGGTAGCGGTGTTCGGCGTGACCCTGACCAAGCTCGATATCCGCCAGGAGGCGGGCCGCCATGCCCAGGTGATGGAGGAGCTCACCGACGGCCTGGGGCTCGGTCACTACCGCGACTGGAGCGAAGAGCAGCGCCAGACCTTCCTGCTCGAGGAGCTGGCCTCGCGGCGTCCGCTGATTCCGCGGCGCTGGGAGTGCTCGTCGGAGTCCCGTGAGGTGATCGATACCTTCCGGGTGGTGGCCAGCGAGCAGGCCGAGGCGCTTGGCACCTATATCATCTCCATGGCGGGGCAGCCCTCCGATGTGCTGGCGGTGGCCCTGCTGATGAAGGAGGTGGGTGGCGATGTCAAGCTGCCCATTGCGCCGCTCTTCGAGACCCTGGACGACCTCAACCACGCCGGCGACGTCATCGAGCGTCTGCTGTCGCTGCCCGGCTATCGCTCGCTCACCGCCGACCGCCAGGAGGTGATGATCGGCTACTCCGACTCCGCCAAGGACGCCGGCCAGCTCGCCGCCGCCTGGGCCCAGTATCGCGCCCAGGAAACACTGGTGGCGGTGTGCGAGCGTCAAGGCGTCGACCTGACCCTGTTCCACGGTCGCGGCGGCACCGTGGGTCGCGGCGGCGGCCCGGCCCATGCGGCTATTCTCTCCCAGCCGCCGGGCTCGGTGAACGGCAGCCTGAGGGTGACCGAGCAGGGCGAGATGATCCGCTTCAAGTTCGGCCAGCCAGAGATCGCCCTGCGTTCCATGGAGATCTACGCCTGTGCGGTGCTGGAGGCGACCCTGCTTCCGCCGCCGGATCCTCAGCCCCACTGGCGGGAGGAAATGGATCGCCTTGCCGAGGTGGCGCACCGTGCCTATGTCGGCGTGGTCCGCGAAGACCCTGACTTCGTGCCCTACTTCCGAGCGGTGACGCCGGAAGGCTCACTGGGCCGTCTGCCCCTGGGCTCGCGACCCACCAAGCGCCGCCAGGACGGAGGCGTCGAGACCCTGCGGGCGATCCCGTGGATCTTCGCCTGGACCCAGATCCGCCTGATGCTGCCCGCCTGGCTGGGTAGCGGCGAGGCCTTCGCCCGACGCCTGGAAGAGGAGGGCGGTCTTGCGGTGCTGCAGGAGATGCGAGACAGCTGGCCCTTTTTCGGCACCTACCTGGACATGCTGGAGATGCTGCTGGCCAAGGCCGACGTGGGCATCGCCGCCTACTACGAGCATCGTCTGGTGGACGAGCCCGCGCTTAAGGCGCTGGGCGATCGGCTGCGCAAGCGTTTCGGGCGCCTCAACGAGGTACTGCTGCAGGTCCTGGATCAGCAGGAGCTGCTGGAGAACACACCGCTGATCCGCCAGGCAATCGCGGTGCGAAACCCTTATATCGACCCGCTGCACGGTCTGCAGGCCGAGCTGCTGCAGCGTAATCGAGATGCGGACGGCGCCATCAGCGCCGACCTGTCACGGGCGCTGATGGTGACCATGGCGGGCATTGCCGCTGGGCTTCGCAACACGGGCTAGGCCCGGGTTTCGCCCGGGAGGAACAAGGGGCAAGAGACGGAACAAGGGGCAAGAGACAAGGAACCCCGCGGGCACTAGCCTGCGGGGTTTCTCGAGGGTATCGGGATCTCTCAGACTGGAATACCTCGACCCTAGAACG
>PWEV01000133.1 GCA_003553625.1 Halomonas sp. | reverse complement strand
TGCTGATGCCCGTCGGGATGCGCGAGATGCTGTTCCGGGCCATGGCCGCCATCTCCACGCTGCTGATGCTGATGGTCACGCTGGGGGCCTGGGTGGCGACCATTGATCGCTGGTCGGAGCAGATGCCGACGCTGGCCATCACCTCTTCGGTCTATTACATCGCCGTGCTGATCTGTGGCCTGCACGCCTTCCTGCATCTTGCCCTGCTGGCCTGGGGTGGCTCACGCACCTGGGAGGAGATCGCATGACTTGGCTCGCCGTTGGACTGTTTCTCATGCTTGCTGTGCTGGGCATGCCGCTGGCCTTTGCCTTGGGGTTCGGGTCCCTGGTCGGACTGTGGATGCTCGACTTCGAGCTGGTCGTCATGCCCCAGCGCATGATGCATGCCGTCGACAGCTTTCCGCTGATGGCGATACCGCTGTTCATGTTGGCCGGTGAACTGATGGTGCGGGCCGGCATCATGGATCGCCTGATCGGCTTCGCCAACAGCCTGGTGGGGCGCATGCACGGTGGCCTGGCCCATGTGACGATCACCTCCGGCACCATCTTCGCCTCGGTGAGCGGTGCGGCGGTGGCCAGCGCCAGCGCCATGGGCAGCACCCTGGTGCCGGCGCTGCGCAAGTACTATCCCGATGCCTATTCCGGTGCCGTCATTGCCTCGGCGGCCAACCTGGGGCCGGTGATCCCGCCCAGCAACGCCATGATCGTCTATGCCCTGATGGCGGGCTCGTCGGTCTCGGTCGGTGGGCTGTTCCTGGCGGGTATCGTGCCGGGCATCCTGCTGGCGCTGGGCTTCATGGCGATCGCCTCGTTGATTTCCTGGAAGCGTGGCTATGCCCTGACCGGCGAGCGCTTCAACCTCTGCAACGTCGCGCATCAGGCCCGGCGTGCCATCGTCATCATCCTGATGCCGGTGATCGTGGTGGGCGGTATCGTCGGCGGCGTGTTCACCGCGACGGAGGGCGCGGCCATCGCCGTGGTCTACTCGGCCTTCATCGGCTTCGTGGTCACGCGGCGCCTGCGTCTGGCGGACCTGCCGGAGTGCCTCTATCGGGCGGCGGTGACCTCCGCCATGGTGGGGGCGCTGATCGCCTTCGCCTCGGCGCTGACCTTCGTCTTCACCATCGAGATGGTGCCGATGATGCTGTCTTCCTTCATTCAGTCTCTGACCGATGACCCGATGATGTTCATCCTGCTGACCATGGCGCTGCTGGTCGTGATAGGGATGCTGATCGAGTCCAACGCCGCCTACATCATGCTGGTGCCTCTGTTTGCCCCCATCGCGCTGGCCTACGGGGTCGACCCGCTCTATTTCGGTTTCCTGTTCATGTACAACCTGGTGGTCGGCATGATGACGCCGCCCGTGGGTGTGCTCTATTTCGTGATGAGCGGCATCACCAAGGTACCGATGATGTCCCTGGTCAAAGAGTCCCTGCCCTTTGTCGCCTTCCAGTTCGCCATCCTTGGCCTATGTATCGCCGTGCCGTCGGTCGTCACGGCACTGCCCAGGGCCATGGGCTTCTGACCCCACGAGGAGAGGATGATGTTCGATGCTGCCCACCCCGCCGATCTGGTGATCCATGGCCCACGCGTCATTACCGTCGACCCGACCTTGGGCGAGATCCCTCGCGCCCGCCTGGTGATCCATGGCGGACGCCTGGTGGAGGTCGGCCCCGACGAGCCCGGCGTTCCCCTGCCGCCGGCCCGGCGAACGCTGGATCTGAGCGGTCGCGTGGTGACGCCTGGCTTCGTCAATGTGCACACCCACACCATCCTGACCATGGTGCGTGGCGTCGCCGAAGACATGGGGTTTGCTCCCGCCTATACCCCGGGCGTGCCCCATGGCCATGAGGTCAGCGAGGAGGAGGCGGTGGCGCTGGCCAGGCTGGGCGCCGCCGAGGCCCTGCTGTTCGGCTCCACGCTGATCAATGACAGCTATGTCCACGCCGACCTGACCCTGCCGGCGATGGGAGATCTGGGCATGCGGGTGATCACCTGCGGGCGAATCCACGATGTGGATTTCAGCCGGGTGCACGAGGGCATCTGGGAGCACCGCACCGCGATCGGCGAGCGGACGCTGGCCGAGGCCGTGGCCCTGCATGAGCGCTGGCAGGGTGGCATGGACGGACGCCTGGGCGTCGAGCTGGCCGCTCATGCCCCGGACACCTGCTCTAGGGAGCTGCTGGCGCAGGTCGCCGAGACCCGGGATGCCCTGGGCATTCGGGTCAATGGTCATCTCTCCCAGAGCCTCAAGGAGAATCGCCGCGTTCAGGAGCGCGACGGCATGAGTCCCACCGAGCTGCTCGAAGAGGTGGGGCTGCTCGGGCCGAGGTTCACCGCGGCGCACTGCATGTATGTCAGCGACAGCGATATCGCCCGTATCGGCGCCAGCGGCACCAATATCGCCCACGTGCCCCGTGGCAATGCCACCGGTGGACGCATCGCGCCGACCACTCGCTTGCGCCAGGCCGGCGCGAACCTGGCGCTGGCCACCGACAACATGCATGCCGACATGGTCGAGGTGATGCGCTGGGCGCTGATCATGGGGCGCGTGCAGGAAGGTGAGGTCAACGATACCTGGCAGCCGCACCACGTCGTGGAGATGGCGACCCTCGGGGGGGCCAAGGCGCTGGGGCTGGATGCCGAGCTGGGGTCGCTCACCCCGGGCAAGCGCGCCGATCTGGTGGCGTTCGACTTCCGCCGGCCGCATCTCGTGCCGCTGATCAATGCCCTGGGCAACCTGGTGCATACCGCCCAGGGGCGGGACGTCGAGACCGTGGTCTGCAACGGCGAGGTGGTGGTGGAAGGCGGCGAGCTCTGCCGCGCCGACACCGCCGCTCTGCTGGCCGATGCGCAATCTGCCGCCGAGGCGCTGTGGCAGCGCGCCCGGGCCCAGGTATGAGGGGGAAAGCCCGATGAAACTGCTGATCGTCAATCCCAACATCTCACCCAGCGTCACCGAGTTGATTGCCGACGAGGCCCGGCGCAGCGCGTCCCCTGGCACCGAGCTGACTCTGCGTGCCGCGAACTTCGGGGTGGCCTATATCGAGACGCGCGCCGAAGCGGCGATCGGGGCCTACGCCACCCTGGTGGAGCTCGCCGAGTACTACCGCGGACACGACGCGGCCGTGGTGGCTGCCTTCGGCGACCCCGGCCTGGAAGCCGCCCGGGAGGTGCTGCCGATACCGGTGGTCGGCCTCACCGAGAGTGCGCTCATGAGTGCCGCCATGCTGGGGGGACGCATCGGCATCATCGCGATCTCCCGGCGCATTCAGGCCTGGTATCGCGAAACCGTGGATCGCTATGGCATGGCATCGCGGCTGGCCGGCATCCGCTGCCTGGATGAGCCGCTGCGCGATATCGGCGCCGTGCAGCAGGACAAGGGCGAGCAGCTGGTGGCGCTCTGCGAGATGGCGGTGCGTGAGGACGGTGCCGACGTGCTAATCATTGCCGGTGCTCCGCTGGCCGGCCTGGCCCGGCAGGTGGAAAGCAGGATTCCCGTGCCGATCGTGGATGGCGTGAGCTGTGCCGTTCGCCAGGCCGAATTGCTTGCCCGGCTGGGGCCTCGCCCCGCCGAGGCGGGCAGCTATGCCGCGCCGCCGACCAAGCCCTGCAAGGGCCTGCCGCGCGCCCTGGCGGAGCTGGTGGGAAGGGAGACGACGTCATGAGCCATCCTATCCAACGCCTTTGCCTGGTCAGTCGTGAGTTGACGTTCATCGCCGAGACCCACCCGGGCGCACCCCGCAGCGTCGAGGCCCTGCTGGGTCTGCTGCCCTGGGAGACCGAGCTGGTCCACGTGCGCTGGAGCGGCGAGGGCGTCTGGGTGCCGCTTGGCGAGCGCGTCTTCGATCTGCCCTGGGAGACACCCACTCGCTTTCCCGCCCCCGGCGAGGTGCTCTTCTATCCCGGCGGTTACAGCGAAACCGAGGTCCTGCTGGCCTATGGGGCCTGTGCCTTCGCCAGCAAGCTGGGGCCGATCGCCGGCAACCACGTCATGACGGTGGTGGAGGGCATCGCACAGCTGCCCGAGCTGGGCCGCCGCTGTCTCTGGGAGGGGGCACAGCCGCTGACGATGACCCGCCTCGAATCCACCACCCACCGGGAAGCCACGCCATGACCCGCCTTCGTTTCGGGGTGCTGACGCCCTCGTCCAACACCGCGCTGGAGCCGCTCACCTCGGCCATGGTGGCTCAGCTGCCCGGCATCAGTGCGCACTTTTCGCGCTTTACCGTCACCCGGATCGCGCTGAGCGAGCAGTCGCTCGGCCAGTTCGATGACCGACACGTGCTCGCCGCGGCGGCCCTGCTCGCCGATGCCCGCGTCGACGTGATCGGCTGGAGCGGGACCTCCGCCGGCTGGCTTGGGTTCGACCATGACGTCACGCTCTGTCAGCGCATCGAGGCGGAGACGGGCATCCCCGCCACCACCTCCATGCTGGCGCTCAACGAGATCCTCGAGACCCATGGGCTTCAGCGCTTCGGGCTGGTGACGCCCTACACCGGCGACGTTCAGTCGCGAATTCTCGCCAACTACCGCAACGCCGGCTTCGAGGTGCTTGCCGAGGATCATCTCGGTATCAGCGAGAACTTCGCCTACGCGGAGGTCACGGCCGAGACCCTCACGGCCCAGGTGAGGCGGGTGGCCGAGGCCGGGGCGCCAGCCATCGTGGTGGCCTGTACCAATCTGCGTTCCGCCCACCTGGTACCGCAGTGGGAGGCCGAGCTGGGGGTGCCGGTGCTCGATACCACCGCCACCGTGGTGTGGAAGATGCTGCGGATGACCGGGCAGGGCGGCACTCCCGTCGCCGGCTGGGGCCGCCTGATGGAAGGAGAGCTGAACCCATGAGCGAATTCGATCTGGTGATTCGTCATGCCCGCTGCGCCACAGCGGCCGACGTCTTCGAGGCCGATATCGGCATCCGAGATGGCACCATCGTGGCGCTGGGCCGCGGGTTGGCCAAGGGCCAGGAGGAGATCGATGCCGAGGGGCGCTGGGTGCTGCCCGGAGGTATCGATGGCCACTGCCATCTCGACCAGCCGACATCGGATGGCTCCCGCATGGCGGATGACTTCCTGACCGGGACCCGCTCGGCGGCCTGCGGTGGCACCACCACCGTGTTTCCCTTCGCCCTGCAGATCAAGGGACAGAGCCTGAGGGCCGCGGTGGAGGACTACCATCGCCGCGCCGAGGGCAAGGCCTGCATCGACTATGCCTTTCACCTGATCGTCACGGATCCCACCCCCGAGGTGTTGGGCGAGGAGCTGCCTGCGCTGATCCGCGAGGGCTATACCTCCTTCAAGATCTACATGACCTACGACGACCTGAAGCTGGCCGACCGGGAGATCATCGATGTGCTGGCGGTCGCTCGAGAACACGGCGCCATGGTCATGGTGCATGCCGAGAACGCGGACTGCATTGCCTGGCTGACCGAAAGGCTGCTAGCCCAGGGCCACACCGCCCCGCGCTACCACGCCGCGGCCCGCCCCATGCTGGTCGAGCGTGAGGCTGCCCATCGCGCTATCGCCTACGCCGAGCTCGTCGATGTGCCGATTCTGATCGTGCATGTGTCGGGTCGAGAGGCGGTGGAGCAGCTGCGTTGGGCCCATAGTCACGGCCTGCGCATCTATGCCGAGACCTGCCCCCAGTATCTGTTCCTGACTGCCGAGGATCTCGGCATCACCGATGACGACCATCACGGCGCCAAGTGTATCTGCAGTCCGCCACCGCGAGATCGCGCCAACCAGCAGGTGGTATGGGATGGTCTCGAGAGCGGCGTCTTCCAGGTCTTCTCTTCGGACCATGCGCCCTTCACCTTCGCCGGCCCCGAGGGAAAATTTGCCGCTGGCGAAGGCGCCAGCTTTGACCGGATACCCAACGGCATTCCCGGCCTGGAGACCCGTCTGGCACTGCTCTTCAGTCACGGGGTCGAGACCGGGCGGCTGACCCTTCAGCAGTTCGTGGCCCTGACGGCGACCAACGTGGCGCGCATGTATGGCCTCTACCCCCGCAAGGGCTCCATTGCCGTGGGTGCGGATGCCGACCTGGTGATCTGGGAGACCGGCCTCGAGCGCACGATTCGCAACGCGGACCTGCACCATGCCGTCGACTACACCCCCTATGAAGGCATTCCTGTCAGCGCCTGGCCGGCCCTGACCCTGTCCCGCGGTGAGGTCGTCTGGCGCGACGGTGCCTATCT
>PWEV01000320.1 GCA_003553625.1 Halomonas sp. | reverse complement strand
CCCATCAGCTGCGCGATACCCTCTTCGTGCTGTGGTTCATCCTGGTGCTGATCAAGATGGTCTCCTTCGTGGTGGCCGGCGTCGACCTGCAGCTCATCCACCAGCTATGGCTGCTGCCCTGTGCGCTGGTCGGCCACCTGCTCGGCGAACGCGCCCACCGCTACATGCTGGCCAGCCGCACCAACCTCTACTTTCGGGTCCTCGGTGCGGTGCTCATCCTGGTCAGCGTGGTCGGATTGCTCGCCCCTACCGGTTAGCCACTGTCGGAATCACATCACCGGCACGCCGGTGACCCAGACATGCAGGTGGAAGGCGAAGAGATAGTAGGCGACCAGTCCGACCACCACCGTGATGGCGGTTCGCGCCATGCTGGGGGTCTGCAGCGCAGGGGACGGGCGGCGACGCGCGGAGCGGAAGTCGAACACCGCCCACAGCAGGAAGGCACCGAAGAAGACGATATCGCCCAGCCGACCATTGGCCAGCAGATGGGAAAAGGCCCATATCTTCACGGCGATGATCATCGGATGGCCCAGCTTCACCTTGAGATGGTTGCCCGGCACATAGGCCGCCACCAGCAGTATAAAGGAAGGAATCATCAGCAGCGACACGGCGTGGCGCAGCCCCATCGGCGGAAACCACACCCAGGTGGGGTCGAGACGCATCTGGCCATAGCCCCAGATCGCCAGCGCCAGGCCGATGATCGAAGCCACCGAATAGGCCCCCTTCCATGGCAGTACGCCCAGGCGCTTGATCTGGGCGCTGCGCCAGTCATCGGCGACGATGCGCACCGAATGCACCCCCAGAAAGATCAACAGGCCGAGAATCATCACGGTCATGGCAGGGACTCCATCAGTAGAAGATTGAGAAGGCGCAAGCCTACCGCACCCGCGAGACCGAGTCGCGTGCCGCCCCTCGACTTTCGCCCTTCGACTTTCCCCACCGCGCAACGCATCATGATGGTCTCCACCCATTACCGGCTGCACGACGACCATGGCCCTGGACACCACCGCCCTCAACCGCCAGATGACCCACTTCGACGGCCACGACGAGATCTGGCTGTTCGGCTACGGTTCATTGATCTGGAAGGTCGATTTTGCCTATCTGGAAAGGCGGCCGGCCTCTATTCATGGCTGGTCGCGACGCTTCTGGCAGGGCTCCCACGACCACCGCGGCACTCCCGAGGCGCCGGGCAGGGTCGCCACCCTGGTGCGCGACCCGGGCGCGGTATGCCACGGCATGGCCTATCGCATCACCCCGGAGGTGCTGGCGCCACTGGATGTGCGCGAGAAGAACGGCTATCTGCGCGAAGTCGTGGCACTGCACTTCACGGACAGCGACAGCGCCGAGGGGCTGATCTATCTGGCCACCGAGGACAATGCCGCCTTCCTCGGCGATGCCCCACTCGACGCCATTGCCGCGCAGATCGCCCGGGCCCACGGCCCCAGCGGCGCCAACCGCGACTATCTGCTCAATCTGGCCGAGGCCCTGCGCGCACTCCGGGTGGAAGACTCCCACGTGTTCGCCCTGGCTCGGCGCCTGGCTTGAGTAGACTGAGTAGAGAAAGGAGCGATCCGCCATGAGCGTGACCCTCGATGACATCCGCGCCGCTGCCGCTCGCATCTCCGGGAGCGTCGAGCGCACCCCCTTCCTGCGCTCCCACACCCTCTCGCGCATCACCGGCTGCGAGCTCTACATCAAGTTCGAGAACCACCAGTTTACCGCCGCCTTCAAGGAGCGCGGCGCGCTCAACCACCTGCTGAGCCTCAGCGAGGAGGAGCGCGCCCGCGGCGTGATCGCCATGTCCGCCGGCAACCACGCCCAGGCGGTGGCCTACCATGCCGCCCGGCTCGGCATCCGCGCCACCATCGTCATGCCCCGACACACCCCCAACCTCAAGGTGCGCAACACCCGCGAACTGGGCGCCGAGGTGCACCTGGAGGGCGAAGGTGTCGACGAGGCCGGCGAGGTGGCCTGGCGTCTCGCCGCCGAGCACCACCTGGTATTCGTGCACCCCTACGACGACGAACGCATCATCGCCGGGCAAGGCACCATCGCGCTGGAGATGCTCGAGGAGGTGCCCGACCTCGATGCGATGGTTATCCCCATCGGCGGCGGCGGGCTGATCGCGGGCAACGCCATCGCCGCCACCGAACTCAGACCGGGTATCGAGGTGGTGGGTGTTCAGACCAGGCGCTTCCCGGCCATGCAGCAGGCGCTGGCCGGCGAGACGATCCAGTGCGGCCACGCCACGCTGGCCGAGGGCATCGCCGTCAAGCAGCCCGGTCGGCTCACCCTGCCCATCGTGCGTGAGCGGGTGCATGACATCGTGCTGGTCGATGAGCCCGAGATCGAACGCGCCATCCTGCTGCTGCTGGAGATCGAGAAGAGCGTGGCCGAGGGCGCCGGAGCCGCCGGGCTCGCGGCGGTGCTGGCCGACCCCGAACGCTACCGCGGCCGCAAGGTGGGGCTGATCCTGTGCGGCGGCAATATCGACATGCTGGCGCTCGCCTCGGTGATCCAGCGCGGCCTGGTGCGAACTGCCCGCATCGTGCGGGTGCGGGTGGCGATTCCCGACGTACCCGGCGCCCTGGCTGAGCTGACCCGCCTGCTCGCCGACCAGCGCGCGAACGTCATCCAGATCGCCCATCAGCGCACCTTCACCGACCTCTCGCTGCGTGCCACCGAAGTGGAAGCCACCCTGGAAACCCTGGGCGGCGACCACACCCGCGTGGTGATCGAGTCCCTGCGCCAGGAGGGCTACGACCCGGTGCTGCCGGCCAACGAGGTGCATCCTGACGAGCGCTGGTCGACCCGCACCCCGGGCTAGCCAATCGCCGCCGGCCTTGCCCTACTGCTTTGTGCGCGTAGCGTGACGCCGGCGGCAGGCGTACCATATTTTCACCCAATATCGTAACGATCATCACTGATCGATCACCGCAAACAGGGAACCGTGATGAGCAACAAGATCCGCGTCGACGCCCCTCTCGTCATTCTCCATGGCGACGAGATGGCCCAGGTGGCCTTCGAGAAGATCCTCGATACGTTCGTGACCTCACGACTGGATATTCCGCTGGTGGAGATCGACCTCTCGGCCGAGAACCGTCTGGTCACCAACGGTCAGGTGATCGTCGACGCCATCGAGGCGCTCAAGAATCACGGCGTCGGCATCAAGAATGCCGGCATGACGGTCAACCGCACCCAGCTCGGCGAGATGCTCGACAAGCATCCCGAGGTCGACGGCATACGCCTGCACCCCCTGGCCACCAAATCGCCCAACGGTGCCATCCGCAAGGGAATCGGCGGCAACATCACCCGCGAGGACATCGAGTTTCGCAACCTCAAGGTCTCGCGCCCGGAGTGGATCGGCCGCGATATCGAGGTGGACACCATGGAGACCGGCGGCATCAAGGACAGCTTCAACGAGCTCTCCCGGGCCACCGGTGTGGTCAAGCTGATGTTCGTTGGGGCAAGCGGTGATCCGGTGGAACTGCACCGCCGCGAGGTCAACAAGGGCGACCCCTGGCTGCTGGCCACCAACGACGTGGATGATGTCAAAGCCTGGGCACACCGCTTCTTCCAGCGCGCCATCGACGAGAAGCGCGACATCTATCTGGGCCTCAAGGACACCGTGATCGCCGGCTATGATGGAGTGATGCGCGCTGCCATCGAAGGCATCTACGACGAGCATTACCGCGAGCAGGTGGAAGCGCTGGGGCTCAACTACCACTACGAGCTGATCGACGCCCAGGCCGCACGCCTGGTCGCCAATCCGCCTGAACGCGCCCTGTGGGGCGTGCCGGACAACACCACCGGGCGCAAGCTCTACAAGCTGGTGGAACAGCTCAAGCTCTACGGCATTCCCGCCCGCAAGGCCCAGGTCTCCATTTCGCGCATGAGCGCTGGCGGCGGTGACCAGTACGGCAGCTTCAATGCCCCCGCCAGCGAAGACGGCATCCTCAAGGTGATCGTCGACGGCGAGGAGAAGCATGCCCGCCGGGTCAAGAAGGGCGACGCCATCCTGCTGATGTCCAACGACCAGGCGGCAATCAAGGATTGGATACTGCAGGTCTTCCGTGACGCCTCGCGCAAGAGCAAGGAGGTCTACTTCGGCCTCAAGCGCGAGTACATGGAATACGACGAGGTGTTCAGCACGGCGATCACCGATGTGCGCCGTGAGCTCGCAGAGACCGGCACCCCGCCGCCGTCGTTCATGATCATGCGGCCTTCCAGTCAGCTCACCAAGATGATCACCGACCCACCCCGCAACGCCCTCTACCCGGCCCAGAACCTGGACGGCGACATCTTCTCCGATATCTCCGCCGCCCTGGGCGGCAGCCTGGCCACCGCCAGCTCGATCATCGAGAGCAAGGACGGCACCATGCTGTTCGAGGCGCCCCACGGCACCGCCCATGATCTCTATCTCACCTATCTGGAGAGCGACGGCAAGCAGGCGCATTTCAACTCCTCGGCCCTGCTCTTCGCCGTGGCCAACGCTCTGGAGACCCTGGGGGATCGCGAGGCCAACGACGCCCTGATCGACTACGCCCACCGCCTCAAGGCGGCACTGATCGATACCGTGGACGCCGGCATCATCACCGGCGACCTCAAGGGCAAGACCAACGACCCGGCAAGCGAAACCCTGGTCGACATGAACGGCTTCCTCGACGCCGTGGCCAGCCGCCTGTAACCGACTCTCACTTCACCGACACCATCGGGGCCTGTCTCAGCGCAGGCCCCGCGGCGTTGGAGCCCTCGCCTCTCTCGGCCGTAGCGCCGATACTGGAAACCACACACGTTGAGCCGGAGCCACCCCATGAGCGAACACGAACGCACCATCATGGCCTTCGATGATCAGGGCAGAGAGGTGATGATCGACATCCAGATCAGCGTGAAGGAGCTCGGCGAGCTCACTCCCACCGGCCCCGTCAGCGGCGAACCCGCCCTGCGCACCCGAGAGGGGCACCCGGTGACCTACCTGGGCGGCGGAGAATTCTCCGTCACCCTGCCAGGCGACGAAACCGACCTCATCGTTCGCACCGACGACCCCGATTTCATCTAGGCCTTGCGACTTTTCGACTCCCCCCAATCGCCGGGAGCCATGGAGACAAAACAATGATGATCCGTCATGCCAACGAGCGAGGCTACGCCGATCATGGCTGGCTGAAGTCTCGCCACACCTTCTCGTTTGCCGACTACTTCGACCCGGCCCACATGGGCTTTCGCAAACTGCGTGTGATCAATGAAGACCGCGTTCAGGGCGGCCAGGGATTCGGCACCCATCCCCACCGGGACATGGAGATTCTCTCCTACGTATTGACCGGGGAGATGGCCCACAAGGACAGCATGGGCAACGGTGCGATCATGCGCCCTGGCGATGTGCAGCGCATGTCGGCCGGCACCGGCGTTCGGCACAGCGAGTTCAACAACGCCCCCGACAAGGAGCTGCACTTCCTGCAGATCTGGATCGAGCCGATGCGGCGCGGCATCGATCCCGGCTACGAACAGAAGGCCTTTCCCGTCGAGGAGCGCCAGGGCCAGTGGCGGCTGGTGGTCTCCCAGGAGGGGCGCGACGGCTCGGTGAGCGTGAACCAGGACGTCAACCTCTACGCCGGGCTGTTCGATGCCGGCGAGCAGTCGCCCACGCCCGCGGTACGCCATGCCTGGCTTCACGTGGTGAGGGGCGACGCCGAGATCAACGGGCAGCGTCTGTCGGCAGGCGATGCCGCCGCCTTCCAGCCGGGAGAGCCTATCGAAGTGATCGGCGTGAAGGACTCGGAAATCCTGCTCTTCGACCTGGCCTGAAGCCTTCAGGCCGAAATGTTGATACGCCAGGTGCGATCCGGCCGCGGAGGTGGCCGGGGTTGGCATCGACAACGGAGAGACGCCGAAAGGGGAATGACATTTGGAGATGGCAACGTTACGTTATAACATTGCTTTCCCAGATCTGAAGGAGGTTCAGCATGCCGATGCCTGCGCTCTCGTCTTCCCTGCCTGATAACGCCCACCCTGCCCCACCACCCCATTGGGCCACGGGAGAGGCGATCGACGTCCTGCCGCGCATCTTCGAGGACGGCATCACGATCGCCGTGATGCGTCGCTCCCCTTCGGCCGCCCTGCGGCAGAGCGTCCAGGCACAGTGCCATGCGGATCGCGCCTGGCAGTTTGCCTGGCTGGGCCGGCCCGGAGATGACCTGCGAGCCGACCTGCTCAAGCGGCTTCCGGCCCCCCAGGGGGCCGAGGCGCTGGTGGAAGACATCCAGCTGCTGGCCGAGGCCAT
>PWEV01000229.1 GCA_003553625.1 Halomonas sp. | reverse complement strand
GTCTCGAAGCGGAATATCGGCGCCAGGGGCCCGAAGGTTTCCTCCCTGGCAACCCGCATCTCTGCGGTGACATCGGCAATCACGGTGGGTTCGAAGAAGGTCCCGCCCAGGGCATGCGGTTTTCCGCCGCACACCAGGCGTCCACCCTTTTCCAGTGCATCGGCAATGTGTGACTCGATCTTCGCCACTGCGGCGGCGTTGATTAAGGGGCCCTGCATGACACCCTCCTCGAGACCGCTGCCAACCTTCAGCTCGGCGACCCTGGCGGCCAGTTTCTCGATGAAGGCATCGTAGACCCCGGCCTGGACAAGCAGGCGGTTGGTGCAGACGCAGGTCTGGCCTGAGTTCCGGTACTTGGAGGCCACGGCGCCCTCGACGGCGGCGTCCAGGTCGGCGTCATCGAAGACGATGAAGGGGGCGTTGCCGCCCAGCTCCATGGAGGCCTTCTTGACGGTGCCTGCACACTGGGCCAGCAGCATCTTGCCCACCGGAGTGGAGCCGGTGAAGGAAACCTTGCGCACCCGCGGGTCGGTGGTCAGCACCTCTCCGATGGCGGCCGGACGGCTGGCGGTGACCACGTTGATCACCCCGGCAGGGAAGCCGACCAGTTCCGCCAGTCGTGCCACGGCCAGGGCGGTGAGTGGGGTAGCCTCGGCGGGCTTGATCACCACCGGGCAGCCGGCGGCCAGGGCCGGGGCGCACTTGCGGGTGATCATTGCCAGCGGGAAGTTCCAGGGCGTGATGGCGGCCACCACGCCAATGGGCTCGCGAAACACCATAATGCGCTTGTCGACGCCGTGGCTCGGCAGGGTTTCGCCGGCCACGCGCTTGGCCTCTTCGGCATAGAACTCCACGAAGGAGGCACCATAGGCCCCCTCGCCGCGGGACTCTGCCAGCGGCTTGCCCTGCTCGAGGGTCATCAGCCGGGCAAGCTCTTCCTGGTGTGCCATGATGGCGTCGTACCAGGCCCGAAGCAGGCCGGCCCGATCCTTGGCGGTGCGCTTCCTCCAGGCGGGCCAGGCGGCCTCGGCGGCAGCCACGGCGTCGCGGGCGTCTTCGGCACCGAGGTCGGGGACCTCGGCCAGTGTCTCGCCGCTGGCAGGGTCGGTCACGGCGAACCGCACCTCGGCATCACGCCATTCGCCGGCGATGAAGGCCTTGGGGATCAGGATGTCGGGCAGGAGTGACATGGTGTCTCCGTGGTGATTATCATCATATTTTACGCAGTGTGCATTATTTGAAACGTCTCGCCAAGCTTGGACGTCGACCCGCAAGCATGCATATGGAGCCAAAAGGAGAGGCTCGACCCATCGGCGGCGGCTTTGCTTTCCGCTACACTGTGGCGCCTGAAAACACGATGCCGAATCGCCGGTGCTGGCTGCCGTACTTCCTGACTGATGCCGAGGTGAGCCTTGATCGATCCGCTGACTGCCTGGTGGGCCCAGCAACTGGTGCTGTGTGACTGGGCCTTCGACCCCGACCCGCTGAGCGTGGAACCGCAGGCTGCCCTGATGCGCCTGCAGTGGCTGGGCGTCGCGGACCGCGGTGAACTGGGCTGGCGTCTTGTGGAGTCCTTTGGCGTGGGCGGCAGCATGGCAGACCCAGCTCGCCTGCTGGCGGCCCTGGAGCTGGTCGCCCTGGCCGGCGCCGCAGGCTGGCTCGACGAGACGACGGGTCGCGCCTGGGCCCATCACCTGGCCGGCGAGATCAGCGCCCATCACCGCGATCTGGATGCCTGGCTGGTGGCACTGAGACGAGCGCGAAGCGCCGAGGGCTGGGTGCACGGCGATGACGGCTTTGCCGAGGCCTGCGAGGCTCTCTCGGTTCTCGAGCATGAGGGTGACGGCATCACCTGGGAGCGTCTCGGTGAATGGCTGGCGATTCATGACGTCCTGCCGCCGCTGTGGCCCGTCGAGAAAGAGGCCCAGGTGTGGCGCCTGCGCGCCGGCTTCGCGCCGGTGATGGTGCTGCCCGCCGGTGAGGAGGACTGGTCCGGACTGGCGGAGTGGCTGGTCGACGCCTGGCAGATCCATGGCCGCGACGATCTGCTGCGTGCCCTGCTGTGGCTGGGGGCTCAGGGGGATCGCCAGGGGTGGGACCTGGATGCCACGCGGCTACTGGAGAGCGACCCGGCGAGTCGCTACGCCTGGCTGAACAAGCTTGACGAGGACGAGCAGCGCTATGGTCGGGTGCTGCTCGAGTTTGTCGAACACGGAGAGCCGCTGGAGTGGGCCGCCTGGGACTGGCTGCGATTGGTGGACCTGGCCTGGGCGGGGGCCTGTCTGGGCTGGCTCAGCGGCCGCGAGGCCACCGATTTTGCCCTCCACGGTGCCGATCTGGTGCTTCATCGCTACAGCGACTGGTCGGCCCTGGCGCGGGCCTATCAGCGCGGCAGGAGTCTCTTCGAGGGTCGCAATCTGCTGCCCGCCTTCGAGGCCGACTGGCGACTGCTGCGACAGTCGCCGGTGAGCCCCTGGCGGCCGGCGCTGCAGGGGCTGGTGGGACACGATCTGCTGGAACGCTCGCAGCGGGCCGTGCGGGCCTGGCGGTCCGACCCCCGGCACTGGGTGCTGGCGCTGGCCGCGGTCCGTGAGCCCGAGCTGGCGGCGCGACAGGGGCCCGCTGGCCCGGTATCGGCGGCGCGGCGCGACGATGCCCGCCAGTACCTGGCCGAGACCCTCGACCTGCACCCCGACGAGGGGATCGAGGCGCTCACTCGCTACTGGCTGCCGGCCCAGGCACACCATCTCAACCAGCTGGCCGCCGATGCCGCCCATGGCGCCCTGCCGCCGGTGGAGACCTGCTTTGGACACGCGGATTCGTCGGGATTGGCCCAGCGCGACGGCCTGCGTCGCGGCAGCCGTCATGCGGCCACCATTCATATGGCCGAGAAGTACGCCTTCTACCTGCAGATGGCCATGGACAGCGAGGGTTTCGATGCCGAGGGGCTGGCATCGCTGGCCGATGCCCTGCGCGCCTCCCTTTGCCGTTTCTATCCGGACGCCCGCCGCATGGTGGAGGCCTGGGCAAGCTGGGAGGGACTGCTGCCGGAGGAGGAACAGCCCTCCATGGCCCTGGAGATTCGCTGGCACCAGGAGGATCCCGGCAGCCTGCTGCACTGGCTCGACTGGCGCGCCGGCGAATGGCAGGAGCCTGGCCCCCGTCCCAGCCTGAGCGTGTTCACGTCCATGGCGCTGGTGGGGCCGCTCAACAGCCCGGCCTGGAGCCTGCCCCATCCGGAGAGCGAACGCGAGCGCGTGTCGATTCGCGAATGGGTCGACGGCCACTATGGACTCCAGGGGGCCGAGGAGTTGGGTGAGTTCCTGGAATTCCTCCTGGAGTCCGGCGACCGTCAGGAATATCTGATCAACTATGCGCCTTACACCCTCAATGCGGCCCGACTAGGCTCCGAGATCGCCACCCTCGAGTCCGGCGAGTGCAGCGATGAGGAGCGCACCCACCTGTTGCGCCTGCAGCGGGTGCGGGACAACGAGGATGGCTGTAACGACACCGACCTGGCCGCCTGGGACGTGGCCCAGGTGGTGGACCTGGCCATCGCCGCCCGCCAGCTTGGCTGGCTGGAGGAGGGCGCGTTCCTGTCGGTGCTTGAGCGCGCCCATGCCCTGGCGGGGGCCCACTACTCGGGATGGGAGGCCTACGCCAGAGGGCTCTATGCCGGCTTCTCCTTCTTCATGGGCGAGACCCCGGAGCGGGAGAGTTTTCTTGCCGGCTTTCGCCACTCCCTGATCGCCTGGTTGACCGCCGCTCCTCCCCTGGTGGGCCCCTGGGCCAGCCTGGAGTTTCCCGGGGCGCGTCCTCGCCACTGGGCACCAATGCATGTCGATACCCTGCCGGGGGATTCACGCACCCTGCACTGAGGTTCGCAGGAGTGCTCGCCACCCGCCCGAGGGTGGTTTATAGTCGATATGTCTACATGAGGCTCCACTTGTCGGGAGCCATGTTCTACAGCGAGCCGCCGACAGGCCGCTCTGGCAGTGATACCGGTTGCCGGCACCACTCCCACAGCGATGATCTCCCCGATGCCAGGCGCCTGCGCGCAGGGCAGGAGTGCGGCTCTGGATTGAGGTCACCGCTGGAATGGACATCACGTCGTCGTGCCGTGCTCTGGGTGTTGTTCTGTCACTGGCCTTGGTGACCGGCTGCGTATCCGCGCCTCGCGATAGCGCTTCCCGCGACGCAGACGAGGCCTATTTTGCCCGCCAGATGCCCGGGTTATCCGGCGACTGGGGAGCGGCAATGTCCCCGGTAGACAACCCTATTCTCCAGGCGCGCAGTCTGGGCAACCCTCCTCCCGCCCTGATCCAGCAGGCGCTGCTGGCCCAGCATGAGCGCTGGGTGGGGACGCCCTACCGCATCGGCGGCACCTCATTCCAGGGGGTCGACTGTTCGGCGCTGGTACAGAATGTGTTCGAGGAGACCTTCCGTGTCTCGCTGCCCCGCACCACCGGCGAACAGGCCCATCAGGGTGAGCCGGTGTCCCGGGGCGAGCTAGTGCCCGGTGATCTGGTCTTCTTCCGTCCGCCCGGTCAGTACGACCATGTGGGTATCTATCTGGGCGGGGGCCGCTTCATGCACGCCTCCAGCTCTCGAGGGGTGATGATCTCGCGCCTCGAAAATCGTTACTGGCAGCGCCACTACTGGCAGGCGCGTCGCACCCTGGAGCCTACCAACCTGGCCCAGCGCGCGCTGGGCGGCGGTCAGGGCTGATTCGCACCGTTCATTCGACCGCGGGCACCGTCACCATGATCCAGGCTCGGACTCGCGCCTGGTGGCGCGCCACTTTTGCGCTGAGTCTGGGATCCTTTCTGGTCTTCATCAATCTCTACGCACCTCAGCCGCTGCTGCCCGAGCTGCGTGAGGTCTATGGCGTCTCCACCCTGGCTGCGGGGCTGGTGATGTCGGTCGCGACCCTTGCCCTGGCCGTTTCCCTGCTGGTCTTCGGGCCGCTGTCGGATGCGATCGGTCGTGCCGCCATCATGCGCCTGACCCTGCTGGCGGCCGGTGCGCTGTCGCTGGGCCTGGCGCTGGCGCCCAGCTTCGAGGCTTTGTTGGTGCTGCGTGGGGTGCAGGGCTTCGTGCTGGGGGGGCTGCCTGCGGTGGCCATCGCCTGGATGGGGGATGAATTCGAGCCCTCGGCGATGCTCCCGGCAATCGGGCTCTACATCGGCGCCAACACCCTGGGGGGCATCAGCGGTCGCGTGGTGGGTGGGGCTGTGGGTGAAGTCGCCGGGAGTTCGGCCAGCTTCCTGGCGGTGGGGCTGATCACCCTGGTGGGACTGTCCGTGTTCTGGAAGCTGCTGCCGGCGTCCCGGGGTTTCACCCCGCGCCCCTTCGAGCTGCGTGGCGCGCTGGCAGATCTGGCCGGGCACTTGCGTAACCCGCTGCTGCTGGCCGCCTACCTGCTGGGTGGGCTCAACTTCCTGATCTTCATCAACCAGTACAGCTACCTGACCTTTCGACTCGCCCAGGCGCCCTTTGAACTGGGGCCGAGCGTGCTGGGCTTGATCTTTCTGACCTACCTGGGGGGGACCCTGGGCTCATCGCTTTCGGGAAGGCTGGTGAAGCGCCTCTCACCCCCCGCCTGCATGATGCTGGGCATCCTGATCCTCATGGGGGGGACCCTGATAACCCTGGCGGGGTCGCTGGTGCTGATCGTGCTCGGCCTGACCATCAACTCCTTTGGTTTTTTCCTGGCGCATGCGATGGCCTCGAGCTGGGTGGGCCGCCACGCCGGACAGGCGAGGGGCAGCGCCTCGGCGCTCTATCTGGTCTTCTACTACAGCGGCGCTAGCCTCGGTGCCTTCTGGCTGGAACCGTTCTGGCAGACCGGGGGCTGGCCGGGGGTGGCGGTGGGCTCCTGGCTGGTGCTGGGCATTACCCTGGCGATTGCCGCATGGCTCTGGCAGCGGCAGCGCACTGTCGACTGAAGCGGTGAAGGAGTCGTGATCCGACGATAATGGATTTCCTGGCCAGCGATTCGAGACCGCCCGATGGGGACAGCCTGAACAAGACTTTCACATTCATTGAGTGATTTAGGGCTAGAATGATCCCCGCAGAGCACAATTTGTGCCGGTCCAGCCACCAGGAGTTGGCATTGAATTCAGTTAGAAAACAATGTTCACTAACATGGCTATCCCATTCGGCCCGTTGCGGGACTCCTTCCCGCCAGCCTCGGCCCGACAGCCCTTCTTCAGGAGGTTTTTCATGAAGCGACTTCTTCCCGTTCTTGCCATCGGTGCCCTGACTCTGGCCGGCTGCGCCAACACGGCCCCCCTCGGCGGTAACGTCTATACCGGCAGCCAGGCCGGTGCCTCCCAGACCGTCACCTTCGGCACCATCGAGGCCGTTCGTGTGGTGCAGATCCAGGCTGATAGCCGTGCCGGAGGGATCATTGGCACCGGTGGCGGGGCCGTGATCGGTGGCCTGCTGGGGCGTCAGGTGGGCGGAGGCTCCGGCCGTGACCTCGCCACTGCTGCAGGCGTGATCGGTGGCGCCGTGGGCGGCTCGCGTATCGAGGAAGCCGCCAACCGGGTTGACGCCCTGGAGATGGAAATCCGACGCGATGATGGCCAGCGTGTTGTGGTTGTCCAGAAGGCCGATCAGCGTTTCCAGACCGGCCAGCGTGTTCGCTTGATCGGCAGCGGTGCCAACGTGACCGTGGCTCCCTACTGAGTTTTCGTCACCGACTCGTCATCTTCACCCCGATGGGGATGGCTGATAGCGTCAGCTGAAACCCAGAAGGCCCGCGGAGCGATCCGCGGGCCTTCTGCGTTCAAGGACGCTTACTGCGGCTGCGATGACTCAGTGCAGATCAACCTTGTTCATTGCCCAGCCGACGATCTTCCAGCCGATCAAGCCGATGATCACGGCCAGCAGCACGGTGAGCAGGATGTCCACCGGGCGTACCAGGACGGTGGCGCCCAGGATGGCCAGCGAGAGCCCCCACAGGATGCGGTTGTCGCCGCGACTCTTGAGCAGGTCGGGCAGTGCGCGATCCAGCGACGGACTGACGCTGTCCCAGCGCTTGAAGGTGAGGAAGAAAATCGCCACGAAAGCGATCAGCCAGATCACAACTTGGGTCATGGGCAGACCTCCATGCAAGGGGTGGGGAAACAGGTATCAAAAAAGGTGGCGGCTAGGTTAGCCGCGCCGGGACTCCGGCGCAACCGTCCATAGGTCAACCCCCTGCCGTAAGCCCCCGGCACATCTCTCCCGCGTCAGCCATGGCGCGTGAACACACTTCAGGATCAGGTTTGCGATCCTGAAAATCCTCCATGCCCCTGACAGCGGCCCTTTTCACGCGTTACCATGTTAAGACACGCACTCACCGAAAGGTTATTTAATGCAGATTGCGCAAAACTCCGTTGTCGCGTTCCACTACACCCTGACCAACGACACAGGTGAAGTGCTGGACAGTTCAGAAGGCCGCGAGCCGCTGACCTATCTCCACGGCGCCGGCAACATCATTCCGGGCCTCGAGAAGGAGCTGGAGGGTCGTCAGGCCGGTGACTCGCTCAACGCTGTGGTTGCTCCCGGGGAAGGTTACGGCGAGCAGCAGGAGCAGCTGGTCCAGGAGGTTCCGCGCGATGCCTTCCAGGGTGTCGAGGGCATCGAGCCGGGCATGCAGTTCCAGGCGCAGACCCAGGGCGGCCCGCTGATGGTTACCGTGACCAAGGTCGAGGGTGATACCGTCACCGTCGATGGCAACCATCCGCTGGCTGGACAGACCCTCAACTTCGCCGTCGAGATCGCCTCGGTGCGCGAGGCGAGCGAGGAGGAGATCGAGCACGGCCACGTGCACGGTGAGGGTGGTCATCAGCACTAAGCGGCGGCGGTGCTCGACAGCTGACGTCACAAGCAGCTGACACCACGAGAAGGGGCAGCCTGATGGCTGCCCCTTCTTTTTGGTCCTGAAAGGCACCTCGGGTCGCACAACTCCTGGTTGACACGATCTGGCGCACGAGACTGGCGCGCAAAAAAGGGGAGGCGTTCGCCTCCCCAAGTTCCAGTGTTACCCGAGTGCCATCGTCAGCCGAGCCGATATCAGCCGAACTGGTTCATGGTGTTGTCCTTGCCACCGGCCTTGAGTGCCGCCTCGCCGTGGAAGAACTCCTTGTGGTCGTCACCGATGTTGGAGCCGGCCATGTCCTGGTGCTTGACGGTAGCGATGCCCTCGCGGATCTCGCGGCGCTGAACGCCCTCCACATAGGCCAGCATGCCCTGGTCGCCGAAATATCCCTTGGCCAGGCTGTCGGTGGACAGGGCCGCGGTGTGGTAGGTCGGCAGGGTGATCAGGTGGTGGAAGATGCCCGCTTCACGAGCACTATCGCGCTGGAAGTTGCGAGTCCACTCGTCCGCCAGCTGACCCAGTTCCGTGTCGTCATACTCGGCGCTCATCAGCTTGGCGCGCTCGTAGGCCGACACATCCTTGCCTTCCTTCTCCCAGGCGTCGAACACCTGCTGGCGGAAGTTCAGGGTCCAGTTGAAGGACGGAGAGTTGTTGTAGACAAGCTTGGCATCCGGCACTTCCTCACGAATACGGTTGACCATGGCGGCAATCTGGCCGACGTGAGGCTTCTCGGTCTCGATCCACAGCAGGTCGGCGCCGTTCTGCAGGCTGGTGATGCAGTCCAGCACCACACGGTCTTCACCGGTACCCGGCTTGAACTGGAACAGGCCGGAGGCCAGGCGCTTCACCTTGACCAGCTTGCCGTTCTGCTTGATCACCACGTCGCCGTTGTTGATGTCGGAGGCGCTGTCGATCTCGTCGCCGTCCAGGAAGCTGTTGTACTGGTCGCCCAGGTCGCCCGGTTCGTTGGTCACGGCGATCTTCTGGGTCAGGCCGGCACCCAGAGAGTCGGTGCGGGCGACGATGACGCCGTCCTCTACCCCGAGTTCCAGGAAGGCATAGCGAACGGCGTTGATCTTGGCCAGGAAATCTTCATGGGGCACGGTGACCTTGCCGTCCTGGTGACCGCACTGCTTCTCGTCGGAGACCTGATTCTCGATCTGGATGCAGCAGGCACCGGCCTCGATCATCTGCTTGGCCAGCAGGTAGGTCGCCTCGGCGTTGCCGAAACCGGCATCGATATCGGCGATGATCGGCACCACGTGGGTCTCGTGGTTGTCGATCTTGGCGATCAATTCGTCGGCGCGGGCGCTGTCGCCGGCCTTCTGAGCCTCTTCCAGATCGCGGAACAGGTGGTTCAGCTCCCACGCGTCGGCCTGGCGCAGGAAGGTGTAGAGCTCGCCAATCAGGCCCGATACGGTGGTCTTCTCGTGCATGGACTGGTCGGGCAGGGGCCCGAACTCGCTGCGCAGTGCAGCGACCATCCATCCGGAGAGGTAGAGGTAGCGGCGCTTGGTGGTGCCGAAGTGCTTCTTGATGGAAATCAGCTTCTGCTGGCCGATGAAGCCGTGCCAGCAGCCCAGGGACTGGGTGTACTGGGCAGTATCGGCGTCGTAGGCAGCCATGTCATCGCGCATGATCTTTGCGGTGTACTTGGCGATGTCCAGTCCGGTCTTGAAACGGTTCTGGGCACGCATGCGGGCAGCATTCTCGGGGCTGATGGCTGCCCACTTGCCGCGCTGAGCCTCGCGAAGGTTGGTCAGTGCCTTGATATCGTCCTGGTATGACATGGGCCGTTCTCCTCGGATCGGGTCATTGGTTTGCCGGTAGCGGCTTATGCTGCACCTGCGAAGTGAGTTCAGGTTCGTTCATCGAAGCCGGCTTGTCTCTGCGGCCTTGGTCGAACCCTGGCAAATTTGAAACGACTGCAAGAAAGCGGGCGCATGGCCAATGTCAAACAGTCGTTTTTTCTTTCGCCATGGCGAGCATCATGGCCCATGGCCATAGGCTTCAACAATGGGCTCTTAGGGGGAGGAGGCGTTGTAACTCGACTACAGGAAGGGCCAAATAGGTCCTGGCCGTGTAGTCGTTTTTCGCTCTGAGGCGGCGTGAAAGAGTCAGGTTTCGATGAGCTCGAGGCGCATATTGCGGTGCGGAATTCCGGCGTCGAGGAACTCATCGCCGAATGCCTCGAAGCCCAGGCGCTCGTAGAAGGCCAGGGCGTGGGTCTGAGCGGCGAGCTCCACGGCAGGATGGTTCTCGCGGCGGGCGGTCTCGATGGCGGCCAACATCAGAGCCGTGCCTATTCCCGAGTCACGGGCTTCGGCCAGCACCGCTACCCGCCCGATATGGGCGTCGGGGAGCAGTCGCGCGGTGCCCACAGGCGTGCCGTCCAGCAGCGCCAGGAAGTGGCGGCACTCCTCATCGCGGCCGTCCCACTCCTCGGCAACAGGCACTTGCTGTTCCTCGATGAAGACGTCCCGGCGAATCTCGCCGGCGGACTCGCGGAGGGCCTCCCAGCCGCCTTCATGGATGGTCAGGGTGTTGTTCGTCATCTCTGCTGCCTCATTGCGGCCCGGGACGAGTCCGGTGAGATGTCGGTTACTCATCGGGTTCGCCGTCCCAGGTCAGGCTGCCGGCGTCGAGGAGGGCAGCCAGCAGTTCAGCGGCGCCCTCGTTTTCCAGGAGCTCTGCGCCTAGCAAGGTATCGCCGGCGAGCGCCCGGGCCAGCGGCGGCGTGCATTCGGCGCCGTCGCCATCGGCGAACAGCGTGGCGCGCCCGTTATCCAGGGCCCGCCAGGCGAAGCGTGAGCCGGGGCTGCGCGTCAGCGCCTCTCCGGCGTGAAGCGCCGTTACCAGCTCGGCGGGATCGGTGGGTTGCTCGTTGGGCACCAGCTGGTCGACATACTTGGGCTGGGTCATCACCCGGCCGAACCACTGGGCCAGCTGGGCGGGGTCGTCGAGGGTCTCAAGAATCAGTCCACGCATGCGCTCGACGGCGGCGTCGTCGATCTCGGTGGGATCCGCCGCAGGCGGCATGCCGGCATCGGAGTATCGCCTGGAGGAGGGCAGCTGCTCGCCGAGATAGTCGGCAAAGGAGGTGATGGCCTCGTCGGCGGAGGGAGCGCGGAAGCCCACCGAAAGGGTAAGGCAGTCGTCGGACTGGCTGACGCCATGGTGGGACCAGCCGGGGGGCAGGTAGAGCATATCGCCCGGCTCCAGCACCCAGTCGTCGCCATCTTCCACTCCGAAGCGCGCGAGGATGCGCAGGTCGATGCCGTCGAGGATGGGGGCATCGTCGGCAACCTTGCCGCCCAGCTGCCAGCGGCGCTGACCGCTGCCCTGGAGCAGGAAGACGTCGTACTGGTCGACATGGGGGCCGACGCTGCCGCCCGGCGGGGCATAGCTGATCATGATGTCGTCGAGGCGCCAGCGGGGCAGGAAATCGAAGGCCTCGAGCAGCTCGGCCACTTCGGGGACATAGTGGTCGACGGCCTGGACCAGCAGGGTCCAGTCCCGCTCGGGGAGTCTGGCGAAGGTGCGTTCATCCAAGGGACCGTGGCTGACCTGCCAGGGGCCAGCCTTGCCGTGCTCTTCGACCAGGCGAGACTCGATGCCCTCCTCGCAGGCGAGTCCCGCAAGCTCGTCGGGATCCAGCGGGCATTCGAAGTCGGGAAAGGCGCCGCGTATCAGGAGCGGCTTCTGCTGCCAGTAGTCGCCCAGGAACTCGGCGGCGGTGAGACCGCCGAGCACGGGTAGTGGGATGTTGGAAGGCATGCTCACAGCCTTCCTGCCTGGGCTGGGGCGTTGCCGATATAGGTCGCCGGACTCAACGCCTTGAGCTCGACCTTGACCTCGCCTGGCAGTTCGAGGCTATCGATGAAGGCGGCAAAGCCTGCCTGGTCGATGCGCTTGCCGCGGGTCAGTTCCTTGAGCTTCTCGTAGGGCTTCTCGATGCCGTAGCGGCGCATCACGGTCTGGATCGGCTCGGCGAGCACCTCCCAGCTGGCGTCCAGATCCTCGGCGATGCGCGTCGGATTGGCCTCGAGCTTGCCGATGCCCTTGAGCGACGCCTCATAGGCGATCAGCCCATAGGCCAGGCCCACGCCAAGGTTGCGCAGCACCGTGGAGTCGGTGAGGTCGCGTTGCCAACGCGAGATCGGCAGCTTCTGGGCCAGATGGCCGAGGATGGCGTTGGCGAGTCCCAGGTTGCCTTCGGAGTTCTCGAAGTCGATGGGGTTGACCTTGTGGGGCATGGTCGAAGAACCGATCTCGCCCTCGACCGTCCCCTGCTTGAAATAGCCCAGCGAGATGTAACCCCAGACGTCGCGGTCGAAGTCGATCAGGATGGTGTTGAAGCGACAGATGGCATCGAACAGTTCGGCGATGTAATCGTGGGGCTCGATCTGGGTGGTGTAGGGGTTGAAGGTAAGCCCCAGGCCCTCGACGAAGGTGCGGGCGTTGCTCTCCCAGTCCACCTCCGGGTAGGTCGCGAGATGGGCGTTGTAGTTGCCTACCGCGCCGTTGATCTTGCCAAGGATCTCGACGCCTTCGATCTGCTTCAACTGGCGGCGCAGGCGATAGGCGACATTGGCCATCTCCTTGCCCAGGGTGGTGGGGCTCGCCGTCTGGCCGTGGGTGCGCGAGAGCATCGGCAGCGCTGCATGCTCATGGGCCAGGGCGGCGATATCGTCGGCCACCCGCTGCATCACCGGCAGCAGGCTCTTCAGGCCATCGGTGAGCATCACGCCATGGGAGAGGTTGTTGATGTCTTCGCTGGTGCAGGCGAAATGCACGAACTCGCTGATGGCATGCAGCTCCGGCTGATCGGCAATCTGCTCCTTGAGGAAGTACTCCACCGCCTTGACGTCGTGGTTGGTGGTCCGCTCGATCTCCTTGATACGCTCGGCGTTCTCCAGGGAGAAGTGGCGTATCAGCGTCTCCAGGAAGGCGGTGGCCTCGGCGGAGAGCGGCGGCACCTCGGTAACCCCGGCCAGCTCGGCGAGTCGCTGCAGCCAGCGGATCTCGACGATCACGCGTGCGCGGATCAGGCCGAATTCGCTGAAGTGTTCGCGCAGGGCGGCAGCCTTGCTGCCGTAGCGGCCGTCGACGGGGGAGAGGGCGGTGAGGGCGGACAGGGGGAGCGAAGAGTGCGACAGGGCGTGCATGATTGGGGTTCCGGGTCGATGAGATCGGTGAAAGAAAAGGGCGAAAGACGGGTCAGGAGAGCTGGTCCAGGGCCTTCTTCAGGGCGCCGCGCTGGACGATCAGCTTCCAGCGCCGGCCGCCCTGCTGGTGCCATAGCAGGGCGAAGCGGATGCCGCCGAGGAGGATGGCTCGCACCCGCTCCGGCATCATGCGCTGCTGCAGCAGCGAGGGGTCACCCTGGACGATGATGCGCGTCTTGAGCGTCGAGAGCGTCTCCTGGTAGGCCTCGCCGAGGCTGGCGATGACGTTCTCGTGGGTCTCGCCGAAATGCTCTGCCTGGCCCTGGATCCGCACCAGGCGGCCGCCGAGGTCGTCCATCATGGCGTCGTTGGTGCGCAGCTGGTTCATCAGCAGCAGCAGCGTAAAGCCATAGCGCAGCACCGCCGGGTTGGCCTGCTTGCGGCCCACCACCGCCTCGAGCACCTCGAGGCCGCGGCGCAGGTTGTTGGGATGGCCGCCGTAGATCGCCTCGAAGCTGGCCGGATTGGTGTCCAGGGTGGCACGGATCAGTGTGTCCCAGGCGCGCGGGTCGACCTGGCCGGTGCGGGCCAGCTCGTCGACCAGGCTGGCGGACTGGAAGACCCCCGCCAGTGCCAGCGTCTGTCGGGTGGTGGGGTCATCGGGGATGCGGTGGATCGGGGTCGAGGCGGTCATGCGGCACGCTCCTCGGCGTTCCAGGTGTCGCGGATCACGCCCCCTCCGAGACAGATCGCGCCATCGTAGAGCACCAGGGACTGTCCCGGGGTGACGGCGCGCTGGGGATCATCGAACAGGATCTCGACCCCGCCGTCGGCGCGGGTCCACATCTGGCAGGGCACGTCGGACTGGCGATAGCGGGTCTTGGCGGTGAGTCGTGCTTCCTCGGCCGCCGGCTCGCCGGCTACCCAGTCCATGGCCTCCGTGGCCAGCGAATCTGAATAGAGCAGCGGATGGTGCTTGCCCTGCACGGCGACGAGCACGTTGCGCTCGAGGTCCTTGGCGGCCACGTACCAGGGTTCCTCGGGGTGGTTGGCCAGCCCGCCGATGCCGAGCCCCTGACGCTGGCCCAGGGTGTAGTACATCAGACCCATATGCTCGCCGATGACCTCACCCTCGGGCGTCTCGATCACGCCGGGCTGGGCCGGCAGGTATTGCTTCAGGAAGTCGCGGAAGCGCCGTTCGCCGATGAAGCAGATGCCGGTGGAGTCCTTCTTGCGGGCGGTCACCAGGTCGTGGCGCTCGGCGATGGCACGCACCTCGGGCTTCTCCAGTTCGCCCACCGGGAACAGGGTGCGCGCAATGGCCGCTTCAGGCACGGCATGCAGGAAGTAGCTCTGGTCCTTGTTGGGGTCGAGACCCTTGAGCAGGCGCGGACGGCCATGCCGGACGCCTTGGCGAACATAGTGCCCCGTGGCGATCTTCTCGGCGCCGAGCATCTCGGCGTACTCCAGGAACACCTTGAACTTGATCTCGCGGTTGCAGAGGATGTCCGGATTGGGCGTGCGTCCGGCCTGGTACTCGGCCAGAAAGTGCTCGAAGACGTTGTCCCAGTACTCGGCGGCGAAGTTGGCGGTGTGCAGCCGGATGCCGAGTTTCTCGCAGACGGCCTCGGCGTCGGCCAGGTCGGCCTTGGCGGTGCAGTATTCGGTGCCGTCGTCCTCGTCCCAGTTCTTCATGAACAGGCCTTCAACCTGAAAACCCTGCTCGAGCAGCAGCAGGGCGGATACGGAGGAATCGACGCCGCCGGACATGCCGACGATCACCTTGCCTGGGGTGGCGGTCATGGGCGCTCTCGAAATCGTTGGATCGCAAAGGGTGCAGAATTATACATGAAGAGAGCAGCTGCCGCCGAGACGCCTATCGCTCATGAAGGACCTCCATGGGATAGAAGCGACCGGCCAGGGCGTCACGGATGCGTCGCAGCACCAGTGGGCTGCACAGTCGCCCCTCGCGTTCCAGGGCTTCCAGCTGCTCCAGGGTCAACCAGTGCACGGCATGGATGGCCGGGTCCAGTTCGCTGCCCAGATGAGCCAGTGCCATGCCGAAGAAGGCGTGGCTGTGGAAGGTGAGGCCGTCGGGGGCCTGGTAGATGTACATGCCCAGGTAGTCGGTGATGCCGACATGCCAGGCGGTCTCCTCGGCGGTCTCCCGCTGGGCGGCATCGCGGATGCGCTCGCCCGGCTCCAGATGGCCGGCGGGTTGGTTGAACAGGGTGTGAGGGCCCCCGCGGTCCTCCTCCACCATCAGAAAGGCGCCCGCACGCTCTATCACGCAGGACACGGTCACAAAGGGCTGCCAGCGGCTCATCGCTTGCCTCCTCGGGGAGTGGGTTTGCGCCGTGGCGCCGTCGCGGGCGCCACCCCTTTCCCCGCCTGGCGTCGAGGCGCCGGGGCGTGCAGGGTCTCGCGCCGCCACTCGCCGGGGGCCAGGTCGTCGAGCCGCCATGGGCCGATGGCCACGCGTACCAGTCGCAGGGTGGGGTGGCCGACATGGGCCGTCATGCGCCGCACCTGACGGTTTCGCCCCTCGCTGATGATCAGCTCCAGCCAGGTGGTGGTCGGGTGGCGTTTCGGGTCCAGCGGTGGGTCGCGATCGGCCAGGCCGCTCGTCTCCAGGCGGCGCACCTTCGCCGGACGCGTCATCCCGTCCTTCAGGGCGACACCGGCGCGCAGCGTCTGCATGGCAACATCATCGGGCACCCCCTCCACCTGCACCCGATAGGTCTTGGGCTGCTTGTGGCGAGGGTGGCTGATGCGGTGAATCAACTCGCCGTCATCGCTGAGCAGCAATAGCCCTTCGGAGTCATGGTCGAGCCGACCAGCAGGGTAGATGCCGGGCACGTCGATGATGTCCGCCAGGGTCGCGCGGGTCTCTCCCGGGCTGGCCCCGCGATCGGTGAACTGGGACAGAATGCGGTAGGGCTTGTGAAGTAGATAGAGGAGGCTCATCCAGCAAGCTTACCGGCAAGCGCGTGACGATGTCAGTGGGGGGCGCGAGGCGAGGGGCGTTAGCCTTATTGCCCATGCGACATATCGGGCAGGCTGATATAATGACCTGACTCGCCGGGAGCGCCCTCGTCGTTCCGGGACCTGTCAGAACTGCGTCTGCCGGGTCGATGCCCGTTGGCATCCCCCATGCCCTGCTATTCCAGACGAGTTGTTCCAAGGTCCCCTATCGAGGCATCGTGAGCGCGCGCTACCGATCCAGTTTCATGCCACTGCCGCGACCAGAGAGACCAACGTCAACATGTCAAAAACGCCGAAGATTATCTACACGCTCACCGACGAAGCGCCGGCCCTGGCCACCTTTTCCCTGCTGCCGATCATCGACGCCTTCACCGACGCTGCCGGCGTCGAAATGGAGACTCGTAACATCTCTCTCGCGGCTCGGATTCTCTCCCAGTTCCCCGATTACCTGACTGAAGAGCAGCGCGTCGAGGATCACCTGGCCGAACTTGGCGCCCTGGCAAAGACGCCGGAGGCCAACATCATCAAGCTGCCCAATATCAGTGCCTCCATGCCGCAGCTTCGCGCCGTGATCAAGGAGCTGCAGGGGCAGGGCTACAAGTTGCCGGACTACCCGGACGAGCCGAGCAGCGACGCAGAGAAAGAGATCAAGGCGCGCTACGACAAGACCAAGGGCAGTGCCGTCAACCCGGTGCTGCGTGAGGGTAACTCCGACCGCCGCGCGCCCAGGGCGGTCAAGGAGTATGCCCGCAAGTATCCCCACCAGATGGGGGAGTGGAGCCAGGCCTCTCGAACCCACGTGTCTCACATGCACGGTGGCGACTTCTACCACGGCGAGAAGTCGATGACGCTGGATCGCGCCCGGGATGTGAAGATGGAGCTGATCACCGACAGTGGCCAGGCCCTGGTGCTCAAGCCGAAGCTATCGCTGCTCGATGGCGAGATCATCGACAGCATGTTCATGAGCAAGAAAGCGTTGCTCGAGTTCTACGAGCAGGAGATCGAGGATGCTCGCCAGACCGGGGTGATGTTCTCCCTGCACGTCAAGGCGACAATGATGAAGGTCTCGCACCCGATCGTGTTCGGTCACTGCGTCAAGATCTTCTACAAGGAGGCTTTCGAGAAGCACGGTGCGCTCTTCGATGAGCTGGGGGTCGATGTCAACAACGGTATCGGGAACCTCTACGACAAGATCGCTACCCTGCCCGAGTCTCAGCGTGAGGAGATCATCCTCGATCTGCATGCCTGCCACGACCAGCGCCCGGAGCTGGCCATGGTGGACTCGGCACGGGGCATCACCAATTTCCATTCACCCAGCGATGTGATCGTTGATGCCTCGATGCCGGCCATGATTCGCGCCGGTGGCAAGATGTACGGCGCAGATGGCCGCCTGAAGGACGTCAAGGCGGTGATTCCGGAGTCTACCTTCGCCCGCATCTACCAGGAGATGATCAACTTCTGCAAGTGGCACGGCGCTTTCGATCCCGCCACCATGGGGACCGTGCCCAATGTCGGACTGATGGCGCAGAAGGCGGAGGAGTACGGCTCCCACGACAAGACCTTCGAGGTTCCTGAATCAGGTGTTGCCAACATCACCGATCTCGAGACCGGTGAGGTGCTGCTGTCCCAGAACGTCGAGCAGGGCGATATCTGGAGGATGTGCCAGGTCAAGGACGCGCCGATCCGCGATTGGGTCAAGCTGGCGGTGGAGCGTTGCCGCGATTCCGGCATGCCGGCGGTGTTCTGGCTCGATCCTTACCGCCCGCACGAGAACGAACTGATCAAGAAGGTGAGGACCTACCTCCAGGATCACGACACCACCGGCCTCGACATCCAGATCATGTCCCAGGTTCGAGCCATGCGCTATACGCTGGAGCGCGTGATCCGTGGTCTCGATACCATTTCGGTGACTGGCAACATCCTGCGCGACTACCTCACGGATCTGTTCCCGATCATGGAACTTGGCACCAGTGCCAAGATGCTCTCCATCGTTCCGTTGATGAACGGCGGCGGCCTGTTCGAGACTGGCGCCGGTGGCTCAGCGCCCAAGCACGTCCAGCAGTTCCTCGAGGAGAACCACCTGCGCTGGGACAGCCTCGGTGAGTTCCTGGCAATGACCGCCTCTCTGGAGCACCTGGCCAAGCAGTATGGCAATGCTCGGGCGACGCTGCTGGCGGATGCGCTTGACAAGGCTACCGGCCAGTTCCTTGAGCACAACAAGTCGCCTTCACGCAAAGTCGGCGAACTGGACAATCGGGGCAGCCATTTCTATCTGGCCCTATACTGGGCCCAGGCGTTGGCTGGCCAGGACGAAGACGCCGAGCTCAAGGCATCGTTCAGCCGCCTTGCCGAGACGCTTGAGACCCAGGAGGACGTGATTCTCGAAGAGTTGAATGGGGTGCAGGGCCAGCCAGTTGATATCGAGGGCTACTACCATCCGAACTACGAGCTGACCGCGGCGGCCATGCGCCCGAGCGCGACCCTCAATGCCGCCCTGGCTCTGGTGGCGAAGGGCTGAGAGTTCCATCGGCGACCTCGGCCGAGTGTGCCGGCCCCTGCCTGGATGACGGGCAGGGGCCTTTGCTTTGAAGGATCCGATGAACCTAGCCGGCTTGGCGACGTCGAAGGAGTTGCACTTGCCCGGTTGCCGGCCCATCAAACGAGTAGTGTTCCGCTATGTGGCAACGAGAGATATGGTGCGGCATGACCCGCTCCCCCGGTACTGAGGAGGAGGGTGATCTGGCGGTGCAGAGCGCCGATCCAGAGCAGGCGCGCCCGCCGATGTACAAGGTGCTGTTGCACAATGATGATTTCACCCCCATGGAGTTCGTCGTGGAGGTGCTCCAGACCTTTTTCCACTTGGATAGCGAGACCGCGGTGCAGGTGATGTTAACGGTGCATACCCAAGGCAAGGCGACCTGCGGCATCTTTACACGTGATATCGCGGAAACCAAAAGCCATCAGGTCAATCAATATGCTAGAGAGTGTCAGCATCCGCTGCTATCCGACATTGAGGCGGCAGACTGACTACCCCCGGACATGGTCGCTACGGATGTACATGGCCCGCCGTTGGCAGCAAGGCTTGCAACGGTGACGTTTGTGCCCGATGTTGATGATGCCGGATGACGAAAGATCCGACGCAATGCCCTGGGCGGCAAGAAGGGGACTGCCATGCTGAGCAAAGAACTTGAACTGACCCTGAACACGGCGTTCACCGTGGCGCGCTCCAAGCGGCACGAGTTCATGACCGTGGAGCACCTGCTGCTGGCGCTGCTCGACAACGCCTCTGCGGCAGATGTGCTGAGGGCCTGCGGCGCCAACCTTGACAAGCTGCGCTCCGACCTGCAGGACTTCATCAACTCTACCACGCCGCTGATTCCCGAGGATCAGTCCGACCGCGAGACACAGCCGACCCTGGGGTTCCAGCGCGTGCTCCAGCGCGCGGTCTTCCACGTGCAATCCTCCGGCAAGAGCGAGGTCACCGGGGCCAACGTGCTGGTGGCGATATTCTCCGAGCAGGAGAGCCAGGCGGTCTATTTTCTCAAGCAACAGAACGTCGCTCGGGTGGATGCCGTCAACTATATCGCTCACGGCATCTCCAAGGTGGCCGGGCACGGTCAGAGCTCGTCAGCGCCATCCTCCTCAGAGTCGGAGGAGAGTGAGGAGGGCAGCACCGAGAACGGCTCCAACCCGCTCACCGGCTATGCCACCAACCTCAACGAACAGGCCCGCATGGGCAAGATCGATCCGCTCATCGGCCGCGAGCAGGAGCTCGAACGAGTGGTGCAGATCCTCGCCCGTCGGCGCAAGAACAACCCGCTGCTGGTCGGCGAGGCCGGCGTGGGCAAGACCGCCATCGCCGAGGGCCTGGCAAAGCGTGTGGTCGAGGAGGACGTGCCGGAGGTGATCGCCGACGCCGTGGTCTACTCGCTGGACATGGGCGCGTTGCTCGCCGGTACCAAGTACCGTGGCGACTTCGAGAAGCGCCTCAAGGGCCTGCTCGCCGAGCTGCGTAAGCAGCCCCATGCGATCCTGTTCATCGATGAGATCCATACCGTGATCGGTGCCGGTGCCGCGTCGGGGGGAGTGATGGACGCCTCCAACCTGCTCAAGCCGCTGCTCTCCTCCGGCGAACTGCGCTGCATTGGCTCTACCACCTTTCAGGAGTACCGGGGCATCTTCGAAAAGGATCGTGCCCTGGCGCGGCGTTTCCAGAAGGTTGACGTGCCGGCGCCCTCGGTGGATGACACCATACGTATCCTCAAGGGGCTGCGTTCGCGCTTCGAGGAGCATCACCAGCTGAAGTACACCGACGCGGCCCTGGAGAGTGCGGCCCGCCTGGCGGATCGTTATATCAGCGATCGCTTCCTGCCGGACAAGGCCATCGACGTCATCGACGAGGCCGGCGCCCATCAGCGCCTTCTGCCGCCCGAGGTCAGGATAGGCACCATCGATTCCGCACAGGTGGAGGCGGTGGTCGCCTCGATCGCGCGCATCCCGCCGAAGAGTGTCTCCAGCTCGGATCGAAAGCTGCTGGAGAACCTGGACCGCGACCTCAAGATGCTGGTCTTCGGTCAGGACGAGGCGATCGACGGCCTTTCGGCGGCGATAAAGCTCTCGCGGGCCGGGCTGAAGGCACCCGACAAGCCGGTTGGCAGCTTCCTGTTTGCCGGTCCTACCGGGGTGGGCAAGACCGAGGTGGCCCGCCAGCTGTCGATGATCATGGGGATAGAGCTGGTGCGCTTCGACATGTCCGAGTACATGGAGCGCCATACGGTGTCTCGGCTGATCGGTGCCCCTCCGGGCTATGTCGGCTATGACCAGGGTGGCCTGCTCACCGAGGCGATCACCAAGCACCCGCACTGCGTGCTGCTGCTCGACGAGATCGAGAAGGCACACCCCGAGGTCTTCAACCTGCTGCTGCAGGTGATGGATCACGGCAGGCTGACCGACAACAACGGACGGGAGGCGGACTTTCGCCACGTGATCCTGATCATGACCTCCAACGCGGGGGTCGAGCAGGCTACGCGTCGCTCCATCGGCTTCCAGCACCAGGACCACTCCACCGATGCCATGGAGGTCATACGCAAGACCTTCTCACCGGAGTTCCGCAACCGACTGGACGGCATCATTCAGTTCCACTCCCTGCCCGCCTCGGTGGTGAGAAGCGTGGTGGACAAATTCCTGGTGGAGCTACAGGCACAGCTGGATGAAAAGCGTGTGCAACTGGACGTGGACCTCTCGGCCCGGGACTGGCTGGCCGAAAAGGGCTACGATCCGGACATGGGGGCTCGCCCGATGGCGCGCCTGATTCAGGAGAAGCTCAAGAAGCCGTTGGCCGAGATGATCCTGTTCGGCGAGCTCTCGGAGCACGGTGGCGTGGTTCACGTCACCGTGGAAGAGGGCGAGCTGCATCTCTCCACCGAAGCGGAGATGGCCGACGCCCCCTGACGTCGATCATCCGCACACGACACAGCGCCCTGTCTAGCGACGGGGCGTTGTCCTGTGCGGCTGGCGTCGGGCTGAGGGAATGAGCGCTCGACCGCGGTTCAGCGGGAGCGGTAGACGATACGACCCTTGGTCAGGTCGTAGGGCGTCAGCTCCACCTTGACCTTGTCGCCGGTCAGTATGCGGATGTAGTTCTTGCGCATCTTCCCGGAGATGTGCGCGGTGACCACGTGGCCGTTCTCCAGCTCGACGCGGAAAGTGGTATTGGGAAGGGTGTCGACGATGACGCCCTCCATTTCGATATGGTCTTCACGTGCCATACAGGCGGTTCCTCGCTGATGGATGAGACAGCTGCAAAAAGAATAGCGCGATATTGTGCCGCATGCCGGGCTGCAAGGCAAAGAAAGGCGCCGTTCAGGGGTTGATCAGGCGGCGCCAGTGGCGGCCGTCGAGCATCTCCAGAGGCTGGAAGTCCTGCTTGTAGGCCATCTTGCGGCATTCGCTGATCCAGTAGCCCAGGTAGACATGGGGGAGGCCGCGTCGCCGCGCCTGCTCGACCAGGGTGAGTACCGCGAAGGTGCCCAGCGAGCGTCTTTCCAGCTCGGGTGTCGGGTCGAAGAAGGTGTAGATGGCCGACAGGCCATGTTCGAGCTGGTCGAAGGCCGCGACGGCGACCAGCCGACCGTCGAGGCGGAACTCCATCAGCCGGGCATACTCCTGATCGAGGGTCAGGAAGGTGCGATACTGCTCGTGGCTCGGCGGATACATGTCGCCGTCGGCATGGCGGGTGCGGATATAGCGGGCATAGAGCGCGTAGTGCTCGGGGTCGAATATCGCCGGGCGCAGATGCAGGGTCAGGTCGGCATTGCGGCGAGCCAATCGCCGCTGGCTGCGATTGGGGGCAAATTCGCCGACCGGCAGACGAACCGATATGCAGGCGGTGCACCCCTCGCAGTGGGGCCGATAGAGATGCCGGCCGCTGCGACGGAAGCCAAGCAGCGCCAGGGAGTCGTAGACACCCTTCCCGGGCGACTCCTGGGGATCGAGGAACAGGGTCGTGGCCTCACGCCCGGCCAGATAGCTACAGGCGTGGGGGACGGTGAGAAAGAAGCGCAGATCCCTGACGGGCTGGCGGGGGGCGTTGCTGCTCACTGCGTGTTCCTCCGGCTCCGGGGTCGCGGTTACTGGACGGCTTCGCCGGGCTTGCCCGGTAAGGCGAAGGGCCAGCAGGCCGGGGTGAAGGACAGCTCGTCGGATTCTACCGGTGGTGGCTTACCCAGCCATGCTTCAAGATAGCCGATGAATGTTCCACGGGCGATATCCCTGGCGCCCAGGCTGGCCAGGTGGTCGGTGTGCATCTGGCAGTCGATCAGTCGTCCGCCGCCTGCTGCCATGGCGCGGGCCAGGTGCACCAGGGCCACCTTGGAGGCGTCGGGGACCCGGGTGAACATCGACTCGCCGAAGAACACGGGCCCCAGTGCCACCCCGTACAGGCCACCGACGAGTTCGTCCCCAAGCCACACCTCCACCGAGTGCGCGGCTCCCAGGGCATGCAGGCGCTGGTAGGCCGCTCGCATCTCGTCGGTGATCCAGGTGCCCGGCTGGCCGGCGCGCGGTTCGGCGCAGGCCGTCAACACGGCGTCGAAGGCGCGGTTGGCGGTGATCGTGAAGCCGCCATGGCGCAGCCGCTTGGCCAGGCTGCGGCGAACCTTGAGCTCCTCCGGGAACAGCACCATGCGCGGGTCCGGGCTCCACCACAGGATCGGCTGGTCGTCGCTGTACCAGGGGAAGATGCCGCGGCGATAGGCGGCCAGCAGCCAGCCCGAGTCGAGCGCGCCGCCGGCGGCCAGGAGCCCATCGGGATCGCTCAGCGCCGCGTTCATCGGAGGAAAGTGTATCGGGTGCTCGGGCAGCCAGGGCAGCATCGGGTGCATCCAGAAGACGAAGGGAGCCAGTGTGCCGTTCGACACGCCCGGGCTCAAGATGTCCGGGCCACTGTGATGGGCGGGCGCGGCTCGGTATGATTGGCGCCAATCAACTGGAAGACGCCAGCGGTGGCGCAAGGAGGATGACCACTTGAGTGTCAACAAGAAGTCCTCGCCGCGTCGAGTGAGCGCGGCCCAGGCCAAGGAAACGGCCAGGCGTTTCGGCGTAAGGCTGCAGGGTTCTGCTCGGGAAGGGGTAGCGATCGTGCTGCTGGCCGCCTGTGTATTTCTGCTGTTGTCCCTGTTCAGCTTCGATCCCGGCGATCCCGGCTGGTCGCGCAGCGGGCCCGAGACCCGGATCGGAAACTGGATGGGGCCGGTGGGCGCCTGGCTGTCCGATGTCCTCTATTCCCTGTTCGGCGCCAGTGCCCTGTGGTGGCCGGCCATGCTGGGCTTCGCCGCCTGGCGCCTGCTGCGGGCCCGCCATGGGTTTCATCTGGAGTGGGATGCCACGGCGCTGGCGGTGCGCGGCGGCGGCCTGGT
>PWEV01000192.1 GCA_003553625.1 Halomonas sp. | reverse complement strand
GGCATCGGCGTGCCAGTGGCCACATCGTCGACGCCGCTGTCGCTGCCCTCCAGCAGCTCGCCAAGCCAGGCCCTGAACTCGTACTCGCGGTAGAGCTCGAGGAGCCTCTCGCGGTCCGGGTGGGCGATATCCAGGTCGTCGAGGCCGACCGGCAGGTCACAGTCGGTCTTGATCGTCGCCAGCTGGTAGGAGAGAAACGCCTGGTCGCGGTGTTCCTCGAGCTTCTTCGGCAGGGTCTTGGCGCCGCGAAAGTCCAGGGTCTTGACCCTCTCCAGGTCGGCATAGATGATCTCGAGCCCTCCGCCCACGCCCTGCAGCAGGCCCAGCGCGGTCTTCTCGCCCACACCGGGGACCCCGGGGATGTTGTCGACCTTGTCGCCCATCAGCGCCAGGAGGTCGATGATCAGCTCGGGCGGCAGGCCAAACTTCTCCTTCACACCGTCGACGTCCAGGGTCTCGTCCTTCATGGTATTGACGAGGGTGATGTGCTGATTCACCAGTTGGGCCATGTCCTTGTCACCGGTGGAGATCACCGCGTCACGCCCGTCCGCGGTGGCCCGGTGGGCCAGGGTGCCGATGACGTCATCGGCCTCGACCCCCTCGATGCACAGCAGCGGCAGCCCCAGCGCCCTCACGCAGGCGTGCAGCGGCGCCACCTGGGAACGCAGGTCGTCGGGCATCGGCGGGCGGTGGGCCTTGTACTCGGCGAACAGCTCGTCGCGGAAGGTCTTGCCCGGTGCATCGAAGACCACCGCCATGGGGCTGTCCGGGTAGTCCTTGATCAGCCGCTTGAGCATATTGAGCACGCCCTTGATAGCGCCGGTGGGCTGCCCGTTCGAGGTAGTCAGCGGCGGCAGGGCGTGGAAGGCGCGGTAGAGATAGGAAGAACCGTCGACGAGTACGATGGGGGTATCGGCCATGCAAGGCATCCATTGAGACTGAGCGGGAAGTGATCCTGATCACCCATGATACGCATTGCCCGGGTGTTTTGCCGCGGGTGGTGGGCCGCGGGTCCGCAACGGCATACACTGAAGGCATCGTCACTACATCTGCCGCGCTGCGGCCGGGAGGGCACCATGATCATGACTCGCACCCTTATCGCCCTGCTGCTGGGATTCGCGCTGGTCGCCAGCGGGCCCGTCCTGGGCCAGTCCTCTTCCGACCTTGAGCCGGATATCACCATCCGCCAGGAGGAGGATCGCACCATTCGCGAGTACCGCATCAACGGCGAACTCTACGCCATCGAGATCCGCCCCTCCCGTGGCCCCTCCTACTATCTGGTAGACCATGACGGCGACGGCAACTTCGAGCGCCAGGATGGCGATCGCCTCGCCGTTCCGCAGTGGATCCTGCGTCGCTTCTGACGAGGAGCAACGACACGTGCATCACTCTGCCAAGTCGCTACAATAGGCGGCTTGGCATCCCCGGGTGAGAGACACATGGCCGTATTCACACCGCTATCCGAGACCCAGGTCGCGGACTTTCTGGCACGCTTCGATGCTGGCTCGCTGATCTCCCTGGAAGGCGTACCCGCCGGCACCGAGAACAGTACCTTTTTTGTCACCACCGACCGACGTCAGCTGGTCCTGACCCTGTTCGAGCAGGGCGAGTTCGGCGAGCTGCCGTTCTTCGTCGACCTGCTCGATTATCTGGACGAGCACCGCCTGCCGGTGCCGGGGCCGCTGCACGACCGAGAGGGTGTGGCACTGCACCGCCTGGCCGGCAAGCCCGCCCTGCTCTTCCCGCGGCTGCCGGGCAAGCATCCCAAGGCGCCCAACCTGGTCCAGTGCGCGGCCCTGGGAGATGCCCTGGGTCATATGCACAGGGTGTCGCGGCACTTCCCCGGGCACCGCCCCAACCCGCGAGATCTTCACTGGCTGCTGCCCATGCACCACAAGGTGCTGGTCTACCTCTCCCCGGAAGACCAGACCCTGATGAAGGATGAGGTCGAGATCTACCAGGATGCCTTCGGCAGCGCTTCCGAACTGCCCCAGGGCACTCTGCACGGCGACCTGTTCCGCGATAACACCCTCTATGAGGGTGACCGGCTCGGCGGCATCATCGACTTCTACAACGGCTGCACCGGTGACCTGCTCTTCGATCTCGCCATTGTGATCAACGATTGGGCCACCGACCCCGACGGCCGCCTGGATGCCGAGCGCCACGACGTCATTCTTACCGCCTACCAGGCGCGCCGACCGCTCACCGCGGCCGAACGCGAAGCGTGGCCGATAATGCTGCGCATGACTGCGCTGCGCTACTGGCTGTCGAGGCTGCTGGTGGTGTATGTGGATCCGCCGGCTCACGACCTCACTCCCCACGACCCCGAGCAGTTCCGCACCATTCTCAAGGCGCGCCTCAATCACGGCGCCCTGCCCCTCCCGGAGGTGAATACATGAGTCTCTCCATGGCCAGTGCCGGCAGCCCGGCAAAGCGCGCACGGCGCGTCTGGAATATCGACCAGTGGGGCAGCGGCTACTATGACGTGGACGACTCCGGGCACGCCCTGGTGCGCCCCCTGGGCAGTGAGATCGAGGGTCCGGCCCTGCCTCTGTCTGACCTGGTCGCGCAGCTCAAGACCGCCGGCCTGCGCCTGCCGGTACTGGTGCGCTTCATCGATATTCTCCACGACCGCGTCGAGCAACTGTGCGCCGCCTTCGATACCGCCATGGTCGAGGAGGAGTTCAGCGGTGGCTATACCGCCGTCTACCCGATCAAGGTCAACCAGCAGCGTCGGGTGGTGGAGGAGATCCTGGCCACGCCCGAACGCGGCCGCGACCGGGTTGGCCTCGAGGCCGGCAGCAAGCCGGAGCTGCTCGCCGTGCTGGCCCTCTCCGGAGACGGTCCCTCGCTGATCGTCTGCAACGGTTACAAGGATCGCGAGTATGTGCGGCTGGCGCTGATGGGAGAGAAGCTGGGCCACCGCGTCTATCTGGTGGTGGAGAAGCTCTCGGAGCTGCCGCTGATCCTCGAGGAGGCCGCCGAGCTCGGTGTCATGCCACGCATCGGCCTGCGTGCTCGCCTGGCCACCGTAGGCCGCGGCCGCTGGCAGAATACCGGCGGCGAAAAGTCCAAGTTCGGCCTCACCGCCAGTCAGATCCTGGCGGTGGTGGATCAGCTACGCGACGCCAACGCCCTGGGCAGCCTGCAACTGGTCCACTTTCACCTCGGTTCACAGATCGCCAATATCCGCGACATCCAGCGTGGACTACGCGAGTGCGCACGTTTCTACCAGAGCCTGGTGGAGCTGGGTGCCCCGGTAGACACCGTGGACGTGGGCGGCGGCCTGGGCGTCGACTACGAAGGAACTCGCTCGCGCAGCTTCTGCTCGGTCAACTACTCGATGCTCGAGTACGCCCGCAACGTGGTCTACGCCTTCCGCCTGGCCTGCCAGGAGCGCAACCTGCCCGAACCACACCTGATCAGCGAATCGGGCCGTGCGCTGACCGCTCACCACGCGGTACTGATCACCAACGTGATCGGCGAGGAGCGGATCAACGAGACCGCCCCGGCGCGGCTCGTCGAGGACGATCCACAGGTCAAGGAACTGTGGCGAGTCCACGACCTGCTCCATGAGCAGGTGGAGCCGCGCGGCCTGGTCGAGGCATGGCATGACCTGGTCCAGGCCATGGGCGAGCTACATGAGCGCTTCGTGATCGGCATGACCGACATCAAGGCCCGGGCCGAGGGCGAAGGGGTCTATTTCGCCGCCTGCGCGAGGCTGCGCGCCCGTCTCGACACCCGCAATCGCGCTCACCGCGAGATCGCAGATGAGCTTGCCGAGAAGCTCGCCGACAAGCTCTTCGTCAACTTTTCGCTGTTCCAGTCGGTGCCCGACGTCTGGGGCATCCAGCAGATCTTCCCGGTGCTGCCGCTGACCGGCCTCGACCAGGAACCGGTGCGTCGGGGGGTGATTCAGGACATTACCTGCGACAGCGATGGACGCATCGACGGCTATGTAGATGGCCAGGGCGTGGAGACCACCCTGCCCCTGCCCGAATGGCAGGAAGGCGACGAACAGCTGCTGGGCTTCTTCCTGGTGGGCGCCTACCAGGAGATTCTCGGCGACCTGCACAACCTGTTCGGCGACACCGACTCGGTGGACGCCACCCTGGCCGAAGATGGTGGATGGACCTTCAGCCATATCCAGCAGGGCGACCGGGTTGCCGACGTGCTCAGCTACGTCAACTTCGACGCCGAAGTGCTGCGCAGCAATCTCGCCGAGCAGCTCGCCGCCAGCGGCCTGGAAGAGGCCGAGCAGCAACGCTTCCTCAAGGATCTCTCCGATGGGCTGGCCGGGTATACCTACCTGGAGTAGCCGACCACCGTGTCTCCTGAACACAACGACGCCCCGCGGCCATGCTGCGGGGCGTCGTTGTCTGGCGCGGCCACGGAGAAACTCCGCGAATTCACTCCACCACGTGAGTGGTGATCTCCAGCCCGCCGGTAAGGGTGAAGTGCAGCTCGGCGCCACGAGACAGCGGGCCGACGCCGGCCGGAGTGCCCGTCAATACCACGTCTCCCGGCAGCAGAGTGAAGTGACGACTCATCTCAGCCACCAGAGTAGGCACCGGGAACAGCATGTCGGCCCCCTCGCCGCGCTGGCGGAGCTCACCGTCAATCTCGAGGGTAAAGGCCAGAGCGCTCCAGTTGGGCACCTGGGAGAGCGGCTGGAAGGCGGAGAGCGGGCAGGCACCGTCGAATGCCTTGGCGGTTTCCCAGGGATGCCCCTTCTCCTTGAGCCGGGTCTGAAGGTCGCGCAGGGTCAGGTCCAGCCCCAGGCCGATGCCGACGATCGCACGCTCGGCCTCGTCCGCGGTGGCGTGGGAGAGCTCCTCGCCGACCAGCAGCGCAAGCTCGACCTCGTAGTGCACCTCGCCCCGAGAGAAGGGGGCATCGATAGGCTCTTCCAGCGGGACCGCGCTGGTCGGCGGCTTGATGAACAGCAGCGGTTCGCTGGGCACAGGATTATCCAGTTCTCTGGCGTGATCGGCATAGTTGCGGCCGACGCAGACGATCTTGCCGAGCGCATGGGGAAATTCCTGGCCATCGGTAAAACGTGGAACAAAGCGCATGGCGGGTCTTCTCCTTCTCGTTTTGCATGACGCATCTCGGCGACAAGCCTCACAGTCTAACGCACCGTGCGCCACGCACCACCTCCCACGGCCGTAGGGATTGCCCTGCCTGCGGGGCGACCGATCAGAGCGTGAGCATGGGCCAGGAAGCCTGGCCGCCGCTGACCCGAGGCAAAGGGGCCTGGCGGTGGCTCTCCCGGTGATTGTAGACAAACAGCGCAGACCGCCGAGCTCTTGGCGCCGGCCCCTTGCAACACATTGCGGTCGAAGCGAAGCTGGCCCGCGCCGTCCTCTTGACGATTCGCTACCGTTGCGCTCGAACTCGTCGAGTGGTGCCGAAGATTGCTTGGGGCTGACCGAGCCGAGAAGCGGTTTCATCGGCTGGCAGAGTAGGCGACATAGATGCTACGAATAGGGGTGACATCTTAAACGCCGGTTTAGGCAGGAGAGGTTTCACCGTGGAACGACTGTACTTTCTGATACCCGACAAGGACACCACCACCAAAATCGTTCATGAACTTAGCGAGATGGGGCTATCCAAAGACGAACTGCACGTGATGGGCAAGGATTGGCGCCCGCTGGAAAAGGAAGAAGGCGTGCCCCGAGCAACCCTGATCCAGACCTCCGATGTGGTCAACGCCTCACGACGAGGCGCCATCGCCGGCGGTATTCTCGGCATCGTCCTTGGCCTGATCATTCACTTCATCCTGGACGGCACTCGAATGGTCTGGATGGTACTGGGCATGGGCGTGTTCGGTGCCCTGTTCGGCGTCTGGACCAGCACCATGGTCGGCGTGTCGGTGCGCGACATCAAGGTTGCGAAATTCGACAAGGCGATCAAGAGAGGCGAGATGCTGCTGATGGCCGACGTGCCCGCCGAACATGAGGAAGACTTCAGGCGTGCCATTCGCCACCACCACCCCGACGTGGTGATCGACAGGGTCCGCCCTCAGGATGAGCAGGCCCATAAAGGGAAAGGTCACTGAGGCCTCTCCACCCCGGGCATTGCCGCGGACATGATGGAGTGTAGAAACAAGAAAACCGCCTCCAAGGGGCGGTTAGCGATTGATCATATCATGATGATCCACAGCGTTTGGTGGTGCCGGCACCAGGAGTCGAACCCGGGACCTACTGATTACAAGTCAGTTGCTCTACCAACTGAGCTATGCCGGCAATGCGATGCTCTGCATCAGCGCAGAGGGACAGCGCCCTCCGAGC
>PWEV01000145.1 GCA_003553625.1 Halomonas sp. | reverse complement strand
GCGACGAGCGCCCGGTGGTGCTGATGAAGGTCTGCCTGGGCGATACCATCTATGAGGAGCAGTTCAGCCTGCGCGATCGCGAGGAGATGAACTATCCGCTGCTGCTGGGTCGGCGCACCCTTACGCACCTTGGGCTCCTGGACGTGCGCGAGACCTTCCTGCAGCGCCCAAGCTGCAACGAGGAGTCGCGGCTTCGCGAGCATGAGCCTGACGAACTGGGGGAGGGCCACGATGGTTAAGCCGTCGGTGCGCCGCCGGGATGAGATCGATGCGCCTCCTCCATGGCTAGAACAGCCGCGACAGTAAGGCCGTGACCGCGGTCTCCACCCGCAGGATTCGGGGCCCCAGATGGATCCCCTCGCAGCCGGCCTCGAGCAGTTTTTCCACCTCCCAGGGAATGAATCCGCCCTCAGGCCCCACCAGCAGCAGGGTGGGCGTCTCGATGCCACGCGGGCAGGCCTGTGGCATGCCGGGATGGGCCAGCAGTCCTCGCCGGCCCTCGAGCAGCCCGGGCAGACGATCCTCCACGAAGGGGCGGAAACCCTTCTCCAGGGTGATCCTTGGCAGCAGAGTGTCGCGAGCCTGCTCCAGCCCCAGTACCAGATGCTGGTGGATCTTATCTGCGGTGAGTTCGGGCGACTGCCAGTAGCTCTTCTCAACCCGGCGGGTGTGCAGCAGAGTGATCGACTTCACGCCCAGTGCCGTGACGTGTTCAAGGCTTCTCGCCAGCATGCGCGGCCGTGGCAGGGCCAGCACCAGATGAACCGGTAGCGCCGGTGGCGGCGGTCGGTCGAGTCCCTCCAGGGCAAAGGTGGCCCCCCGATCGTCCAGGGTAAGCAGTACCCCCTGGCCGATGCCGTTACCCATGACACCAAGGGTGAGGCGGTCACCGGGCGAGGCGCGGTGCACCTCGCGCAGGTGACGCAGCCGGCGCGGGTCGGTCACCCGGGCCAGTCGGTGGTTCTCGATATCCTCCGGAGCAAGCAGGATCAGGTTCATCAGTGCCTCGCGTTGGCGGTAATGTCGTGCATGGCCTTGCATGGATGGTGTCGCGGTGCACAATGGTCGCATGGGAGCAGTTGCCCCCACATTGACCGAGGAGCAGCGCCGTGCGCGTGATTCGCAAGTATGCCAACCGCAGGCTCTATGATACCGAACAGAGCCGCTATGTGACGCTAGAGGATCTGCGTAAGCTGATCATTGACGAAGTGCCGTTCCGGGTCGAGGACGCCAAGAGCGGCGAGGACCTGACGCGCACCATCCTGCTGTCGATCATCATCGAGCAGGAGCAGGCCGACGGCGATTCGGAGGTGTTCTCCAACGATCTGCTGGCGCAGTTCATCCGCGTCTACGACATGACCCAGCCGCTGCCGCTGGCGCGCTATCTGGAGCAGGGCACCCAGCTGATGCTGGAACAGCAGAAGCGCGTGAAGGACCAGTGGCAGCAGGCCATGCGCCATACCCCCATAGAGCTGATGCGCGAGCTGACCGAGGAGAACATGAAGTTCTGGCAGAAGACCATCGGCCAGGCCGGCACCCAGGACGACGACGAGAAGTCGTGAAGTGACCGGCAGAGGTGGGGCGGGCGTCGGCAGTTTCTGACATAATGCCGCGACTTTTCGCGTGGCCCGGCGGGAGATCACCATCGGGTATCGGGGAAGACTTCGGTTTGCAGAACAAGGTGTAACGGATGAAGGTGTTGATCATCGGCGGCGGTGGCCGCGAACATGCCCTGGCCTGGAAGGTTGCTCAGTCACCCCTGGTGGCGTCTGTCCTGGTGGCGCCCGGCAATGCCGGAACCGCCCGGGAGCCGGGCATGGCCAATGTCGACATCGCGGTGGATGACCTCGATGGCCTGGTGGCCTTCGCCGGCGACCAGGGGGTCGACCTGACCATCGTCGGACCCGAGGCGCCGCTGGTGGCCGGCGTGGTCGATCGCTTCCGCGAAGCGGGGCTGGCGATCTTCGGTCCCGCCGCCGGTGCCGCGCAACTGGAGGGCTCCAAGTCCTTCACCAAGGACTTCCTGGCCCGCCACGCGATCCCCAGCGCCGACTATCGCACCTTCACCGAGGTCGCGCCGGCGCTCGGGTATCTCTCCGACAGGGGTGCCCCCATCGTCGTCAAGGCCGACGGCCTGGCCGCCGGCAAGGGGGTGATCGTTGCCATGACCCTCGACGAAGCCGAGGCGGCGGTGCGCGACATGCTCGAGGCCAACGCCTTCGGCGATGCCGGCGCCCGGGTGGTGATCGAGGAGTTCCTCGACGGCGAGGAGGCCAGCTTCATCGTCATGGTGGACGGCGAGACCGTGCTACCCATGGCCACCAGCCAGGACCACAAGCGGGTGGGCGAGGGCGATACCGGCCCCAATACCGGCGGCATGGGCGCCTACTCCCCGGCCCCGGTGGTCACCGATGAAGTGCATGACCGCATCATGGAGCGGGTCATTCTGCCCACGGTGCGCGGCATGGCCGAGGAGGGTCATCCCTACACCGGCTTCCTCTATGCCGGTCTGATGATCGATGCCGAGGGCAACCCCAGGGTGATCGAGTACAACTGCCGCTTCGGCGATCCCGAGACCCAGCCGATCATGCTGCGCCTTGCGTCCGACCTCGCCGAGCTCTGCCTGGCCGGCGCCACCGGCAAGCTCGCTGGAAAGACCTGCGACTGGGATCCTCGCGCCGCGGTGGGGGTGGTGCTGGCCGCCGGCGGCTACCCCGGCAGCTATCGCAAGCATGACCCCATCGAGGGCATCGAGGCCGCCGAGGCCGCCGGCTGCAAGGTCTTCCATGCCGGCACTGCCGATCAGGACGGCCAGCTGGTCACTGCCGGCGGGCGCGTACTCTGTGTCACTGCCCTGGGTGAGGGCGTCTCGGCCGCGGCCGAGCAGGCCTACCGGGGCGTCGACGCCATCCGTTGGGAGGGGGTGCTGTGCCGCCGCGATATCGCCTACCGGGCCATTGCCAGGGAGCGCGGCGAGCGCTGAACCGCCGTGATTCCTCAGGACTTCCCCTCTCGATTCATAACAAGACCAACACAAGGAGGCGAGCATGGAGCGCGTCAGGCTCGAGTTTCCCGAGGCGGACATCGTGCACCGTCATCCGCTGACGGTACGCGTCACCGACATGAACTACGGCCGTCACCTGGGACATGACACCCTGGTGTCGCTGCTTCACGAGGCGCGCATCCAGGCTCTTGGCGCCCTCGGGCTCACCGAATGGGACATGGGCGGCTATCCCAGCGTGGTGGCGGACCTCGCCGTCCAGTACCAGTCCGAGGCCCGCTGGCCCGACGCCCTGGTGGTGGAGACGGCGATACCGGCTCCCGGGAAGCGCGCGCTGACCGTCTTCCACCGCGTGCTCCACGCCGAGGGCGGCCGGCCTGTGGCCACCGCCCGGCTCAACGTGATGCTGATCGACCCGGTCGCCGGCCGCCCGGTGGCGGTGCCCGAGGCCGTGGTCGCGGCGCTCGCCGGAGCAGGGGGCGCCTGATGTCCCGTGAATATCCGATCATTGCCGTGACCGGCTCCTCCGGCGCCGGCACCACCACGGTCAAACGTACCTTCGAGCGCATGTTTGCCCGAGAGGATGTCCACGCCGCCGTCGTCGACGGCGACGCCTTCCACCGCTATACCCGTGAGGAGCTCGGGCGCATCTTCCGCGAAGAGCCGGACCGCAAGGACGAGCTCTCCCACTTCGCCGTGGAGGCCAACCTGCTCGACGAGTTGGAGGCGCTGTTTCTGGAATATGGCGAGCAGGGCAGTGGTACCTACCGCCACTATATCCACGCCGAAGACAAGCAGATGATCGAGGCCGGCTATCGGGTCGGCACCTTCACCGAATGGCAGCCGCTGCCCTTCGGCACCGATCTGCTTTTCTATGAAGGGTTGCACGGCGGCCTGGTCACGCCCGAGCACGACATCGCGCGCCATGTGGACCTGCTCGTGGGGGTGGCGCCGACCATCAACCTGGAGTGGATCCAGAAGATCGTTCGCGACACCAAGCTGCGAGGTCACTCCCAGGAGGCGGTGATCGACACGATTCTCGGGCGAATGGACGACTATGTTCGCTATATCCAGCCGCAGTTTTCGCGTACCCATATCAACTTTCAGCGGGTACCCACGGTGGACACCTCCAACCCCTTCGAGGTGCAGGACATCCCTTCCGATGCCGAATCCTTCGCGGTAATCCGCTTTCGAGAGCCGGCTACCGTGGACTTTCCCTACCTGCTGGCGATGATCCCGGATGCCTTCATGAGCCGGCCCCATACCCTGGTGGTGCCGGGGGCGCGGGTGTCGCTGGCCATGGAGCTGATCCTGGCCCCGCTGGTACGCCATCTGCTGGCCCAGCGCCGTTTTCGCTGAGCCCTGAGGAAGTTGACCCCCGACCAAGGAGAAGACGCCATGGCCTGTCTGTTCTGCAAGATCATCAATCGCGAGATTCCCGCCGAGATCGTCTTCGAGGATGACGAGGTGCTGGCCTTCGAGGACATCGCCCCCCAGGCACCGACCCATCTGCTGGTGATCCCCAAGCGCCATATTGCCACCCTCAACGACCTCGACGAGGCCGACCACTCCCTGGTCGGGCGACTGCCCATCGTGGCCGCCAGGCTGGCCAGGGATCGCGGCTTCGCCGAGGAGGGGTACCGGGTGGTGATGAACTGCAATGACGACGGCGGCCAGACGGTCTACCATATTCATATGCACCTGATGGGCGGTCGACGCTTCACTTGGCCGGCTGGCTAGCCGGCGCCCTGCGGGCAACCGCGCGAACCCAAGCGATCGACGCATCGGGTGCTGTTCCCTCCGACGCCACCGCCAGGTGGCGTCGCTCGTTGGGGGCGGCGCTTCTGGTGGCAGGGGCCCCTCGGCTACAATGGATGTTCCATTCCGTCCGAGGCGCGACGAGGTCGTCATGAACCGCAATCCCTCCCGAAGCGACAACCTGATCCATCAGTTCGATACCGTGCTGCGCACACTGGTGCCCCATGCCGCCCAGGCCTCGCGACCCTCCCCGGCCAGCCCCGAGGTGCATGACGACCCCATGGACGAGGAAGAGCGTCGCCACGCGGCAGGATTGATGCGTATCAATCATACCGGTGAGGTGTGTGCCCAGGCGCTCTACCAGGGCCAGGGATTGACGGCGAAATTGCCCGACGTGCGCGGCCAGATGGAGGCGTCGGCCCGGGACGAGATCGACCATCTGGCCTGGTGCGACGAGCGTCTCGAGGAGTTGCACGACCGGCCCAGCCTGCTCAATCCGCTCTTCTATGCCGCCTCCTTTGGCATCGGCGCCGTGGCAGGGGCCGTGGGCGACCGCATGAGCCTGGGCTTCCTGGCCGCTACAGAACAGCAGGTGGGCCGCCACCTGGAAGAGCACCTGGTGGAACTGCCTTCTGCGGACCAGCGCTCCCGGGCGGTGCTGCGCCAGATGGCCATCGACGAGGCTCAGCACGCCCAGTTGGCGCTGGAAGCCGGTGGCGCCCGCTTCCCAGCACCGGTCAAGTTCGGCATGAGGCTGATGGCCAAGGTGATGAGCGGGAGCGTCTACCGGGTCTGAACCTTTCGCTTACTCCTCGACGATGGTGAAGGAGTGGGTTATCTCGACGCCGCCGTTCACCAGCATGATCGAGGCGCTGCAGTACTTCTCCGCGGAGAGCTCCACGGCGCGTGCCACCTGTTTCTCCTTCAGCCCCTTGCCGGTCAGGGTGAAGTGCACGTGGATCTTCGTGAATACACTCGGCGTGGTGTCTGCGCGCTCTGCCTCGAGGCTGGCCACGCAGTCGGTCACCGGCGCCCGGGCCTTCTCCAGAATGTTGAGGATGTCGAAGGAGGTGCAGCCGCCCAGGCCCATCAGCATCATCTCCATGGGACGCGGCCCGGTGTTGTGCCCGCCGTGGTCGGGCGGACCGTCGATCACCACGCTGTGGCCACTCCCGCTCTCGGTGACAAACTGACGACCATCGGTCCATTTCACAGTGGCTTTCATGATTCGGGTCTTCCCTCTTGGTGGCAAGGTTGCTCGGGGCTATTCCGTCGACAAGCCTTCAAGGGGGCGCCATGAACCCCTCCCTGGGGGCTACCTAGACCATCCCTGGTCCACGGACCCCCTTTCCGGCTTGTCCCCGGCGCCCCTCGCGGTTGAGAACGGCATTGATTGGGTCGTCTCACAGGTTCGGCAGCATAGCAGCTGCGCTGCCCTTGCTCAGCCTCGCAGTCGCCGGTCGAGCTCGGCCAGCCGCTCGGGGGTGCCCACATCGACCCACTCGCCGCGGTGGTGGTGGCCGCCCACGCGCCCCTCGGCCATGGCGCGTCGCAGCAGGGGCGCCAGGG
>PWEV01000132.1 GCA_003553625.1 Halomonas sp. | reverse complement strand
GCCCGAAGCCAAGGCTGAGCCCGAAGCCAAGGCCGAGCCCGAAGCCAAGGCCGAGCCCGCCGCCACGCGTCGTCGGACACCTTCCAACCGCCGCAAGCCGGATGGCAACAAACGCTGATTCAGACTTGGCGTGTTCCCTCCCAGCGCCCCTGCCACCTCGGTGGCAGGGGCGTTGTCATTGTAGGGGGACTTGCTCTCTCGCAAGAGTGCGGTCTAGGGTCAGAGGGCGCCAACCCGGGGCGCCCTCTGGCGCGATGCGGAGCGCTGGGTTAGGGTAGGCAAAATTTTTCGCCCGCCGTATCAGGGCGGTATGGCATTGTCAGGCGGGGACTCGCAGTCCTCGCCGTGCACTTTCAGTGGAGCACTATGGGAAAGTCACTGGTCATCGTCGAGTCGCCGGCCAAGGCAAAGACGATCAACAAGTATCTCGGCAGCGACTTCATCGTGAAGTCGAGCGTGGGTCATATCCGTGACCTGCCGACCAGCGGCTCGGGCAAGGCGGCCTCGGATCCCAAGGAGCGCGCGCGCCAGGCTGCATTGACCCGCAAGATGTCGCCGGACGAGAAGGTCGACTACAAGAAGCGCAAGTCTCGGGAGCAGCTGATCCGGCGCATGGGCATCGACCCCGAGCACGACTGGGAGGCCCACTACGAGATCCTGCCGGGCAAGGAGAAGGTGGTCGCCGAACTCCAGAAGCTGGCTCTGAAGGCCGACACCGTCTACCTCGCCACCGATCTCGATCGCGAGGGGGAAGCGATTGCCTGGCACCTTCGCGAGACCATCGGCGGCGACGACGCACGCTACAAGCGTGTCGTCTTCAACGAGATCACCAAGAACGCCATCCAGGAAGCCTTCCAGGATCCCGGCACGCTGAACATCCCTCGGGTCGAGGCCCAGCAGGCGCGACGCTTCCTGGACCGGGTGGTCGGCTTCATGCTCTCGCCGCTGCTGTGGGCCAAGGTCGCCCGAGGCCTCTCGGCAGGGCGGGTGCAGTCGGTGGCCATGCGCCTTATTGTCGAGCGCGAGCGCGAGATCCGCGCCTTCGTGCCCGAGGAGTTCTGGGACGTCCACGCCGATCTGGTTCCGCAGGTCGACGGGGCCGGCGGCGATCCGGTGCGCTTCGAGCTGGTGCGCCAGAACGGCAAGGCCTTCCGGCCCACCTCCGAGGCCGAGACACTGGAGCGCATCGCTGCGCTGCGAGAGGCGTCTCTTGCCATCACCTCGCGGGAAGACAAGCCGACCAGCTCCAAGCCCAATGCTCCCTTCATCACCTCGACGCTGCAGCAGGCCGCCAGCGGTCGGCTGGGCTACTCGGTGAAGAAGACCATGACCCTGGCCCAGCGCCTCTACGAGGCGGGCTACATTACCTACATGCGGACCGACTCCACCAACCTCTCCAAGGACGCGGTGGAGAGCGTGCGCGAGTTCATCGGCGAGGAGTATGGCCCGCGCTACCTGCCCGAGGCCCCCAATCGCTACTCCAGCAAGGAGGGCGCCCAGGAAGCCCACGAGGCGATTCGACCGTCTGACGTCGGTAAGCGCGCCACCGATCTGGCCGGCATGGAACGTGACGCCGAGCGTCTCTACGAGCTGATCTGGCGGCAGTTCGTGGCCTGCCAGATGACCCCGGCCCAGTACCTCTCCAGCACCCTTACCGTCGAGGTCCAGGGCTTCGAGCTCAGAGCCAAGGGGCGCGTGCTCAAGTTCGACGGCTACACCCGGGTGATGAAGCCGGCCGGCAAGAACGAGGACCAGTCGCTGCCGGATCTCGCCGAGGGCACGCCCATGGCCCTGGCCTCCCTGGACCCGCTGCAGCACTTCACCAAGCCGCCGGCCCGCTACACCGAGGCGAGCCTGGTCAAGGAACTGGAGAAGCGCGGCATCGGCCGGCCCTCCACCTACGCCTCGATCATCTCCACCATCCAGGATCGCGGCTACGTCAAGCTGGAGAACCGGCGCTTCTATGCCGAGAAGCTCGGCGATATCGTCACCGAGCGCCTCAAGGAGTCCTTCCCCGACCTGATGGACTACTCCTTCACGGCGCGCATGGAGGATGGTCTCGACGAGGTTGCCGAAGGAGAGCGCAACTGGCGCGCGCTGCTCGACGCCTTCTACGCCGAGTTCAAGAAGGAGCTCGAAGAAGCCGAGAGCGAATCCGGCATGCGACCCAACCAGCCGGTGCCGACCGATATCGATTGCCCCAGCTGCGGGCGCAAGATGCAGATCCGCACCGCCTCCACGGGGGTCTTCCTGGGCTGCTCCGGCTACAACCTACCGCCCAAGGAGCGCTGCAAGACCACCATTGACCTGCTCCCCGGCGAGGAGGCGGTGGCCGCCGATGCCGACGAGGAGGCCGAGACCGATGCCCTGCGCGCCAAGCACCGCTGTCCCAAGTGCGGCACCGCCATGGACAGCTACCTGATCGATGAGACACGCAAGCTGCACATCTGCGGCAACAGCCCGGACTGCGACGGCCATGAGGTCGAGCAGGGCAAGTTCCGTATCAAGGGTTATGACGGGCCCACCATCGAATGCGACAAGTGCGGCAGCGAGATGCAGCTCAAGTCGGGGCGTTTCGGCAAGTACTTCGGCTGCACCAGCAGCGAGTGCAAGAACACCCGCAAGCTCTTGCGCAGCGGCGAGGTGGCCCCGCCCAAGATGGATCCGATCGACATGCCGGAGCTCGAGTGCCATAAGGTCGATGACCACTACGTGCTGCGTGACGGTGCCAGCGGCCTGTTCCTGGCGGCCAGCAAGTTCCCCAAGAATCGCGAGACTCGACCGCCCCTGGTGAAGGAGCTGAAGGCCCACGCCGAGGAGCTCCCCGAGAAGTACCACTACCTGCTCGATGCGCCCAGCGAGGATCCGGACGGCCGCCCGGCCCAGATCCGCTTCTCGCGCAAGGCCAAGGAGCAGTTCGTGATGACCGACGAGGAGGGCAAGGCCACCGGCTGGAAGGCCACCTTCGACGGCAACCGCTGGCAGGTGGAGGACAAGCGCAAGTGACACCGAGATCTCGTACCAATCAGCTGCTTTACCAGGCCGAGCTGCTGCTCGAGATGCCCGGTGGCAACGATGAGCATGCCGAGGCCCGCCGCATGGCGGTGGAGGAGGGCGCCCTGGCGCTTTTCGAGCTGGCGCTCGAGTCGCTGCTGCGCGAGGTCACCGAGCACGCCAGGCTCGAACGCCATGAGTGGCGCGAGCTGCTGGGCGCCGATGGCGCCGGCATCGCCGAGCTGCATCGCCTGCGGGAGCTGGCCGCCCAGCCCGACAGCTGGCTGAGCTGGCTGATCGGCAGGCTTCAAGCGCTGCACGCAAGCGACGGCGTGGCTCGCCGCCGTTCCGGTGCCGCCGCCGGGCTGATCGCCGTGGGCAGCGGGGCGACGCTGGTCGACGAATTGCGCTGGTGCATCGGCGCGGCCAAGGCCGAGCTGGCGGCCCTGCGCGAAACCAGCCAGGAGTGGTAGGGCGCCTGGCAAGTTTCAAACAGTCGTTTATACTCGGTGCCAACCCTCAGCAACCGGTCGACCGACATGAACGTCACCGCATGGAAGCGCCTGTTCATATCCCTTCTGCGCGCGACACTGCTGATCCTGCTGCTGGCGCCGACCGCCATCCAGGCCGCGAATCTCGCCCTTGACCCGCACCTGCTGCCGGGCGGCGAGGACGACCTGCCCACCCTGCAGCAGGAGCTCGAGCGCCTCTCCGCTGGACGGCCAACGCTCACGGTCACGCGGGCTCCGTCCGGTGCCGGCGCTCGTCTCCCCGGGCTGAATAGCCTGGAAACGCCCGAATTTCTTACCACGATCGACCCCTTCGGCCTCGAGCCTTTGGGCGGTGTCTCCCGGGTGCTGCTGATCGGCCACTCCCGGGGGGTCGACCTCGCCGCCCAGGCCCTGGCCGATCAGGCCCGCGGCCGCGGCATCGCGCTGATCCCTCTGGCCGTCGACGTCTACGCCGAGCCTGGCAATGCCATCCTGCAGGACGCCGATGCCGCCCTGGTGCTGGCCCTGCCCGAGCTCGATGCTGCCGCCCAGCGCCGGCTCTTCGCCAGTTTGACCGATGCCGGCGTGCCCAGCGTAGCGCTCACCGACGCCCGCCAGGTGGAGCACGGCGCCCTGTTTTCCTCACCCGGGGCGCTGGATGTCGACGCCTGGCTGCGCCGGGTGGCGCTGCGTCTGGATGATCTCGCCGCCGGGCGTTCGCCCGAGCCCATCGATTCACGCCCCTCTCTGTCGCGTGCCTGGCTCAACCTCGAGACGGCCGCCAGGCTCGACTGGTCGCCGAGTTTTGCCCTGCTCAGCCGCTCGCGGCTGGTGGGCGAAGCCGCTGTGCCCATGGGCAGCATGCTGAGCTTGGATCGGGCGGTGGCCATGGCGCTCGTCGACAACCTGGGCCTGGCCGCCGCGCGCCAGGACGTCCACGTTGATGCCTTCGACCGGGACCTGGCGGCCTCGCGATATCGCCCTAACCTCTATCTGGAGGCTACCGGTCGGATGATCGACGAAACCCGCGCCCGCGCGGCCCTGGGTCAGGAACCTGAGCGACTGGCCAGTGGCGGAGTGGTGCTCGAGCAGCTGCTCTTCTCCGAGCCCGCCCTGGCCGCCATCGGCATCGCCGACAGCCTCGACCGCGCCCGGCGCGCCGAGCTGGAGGTGGAGAGCCTGGATCTCGCACTCGACGTCTCTCGGGAGTTTCTTGACCTGCTCAGGCTCGATGCCAGCCGCGCGGTGCTCGAGGCCGACCTCGAACTGGCCAGGGCCCAGCGCGATCAGGCGGTGCAAGGCGAAGCCGCTGGGGCGGTGGGGCGCGGTGAGGTGGCGCGGTTCGAGGCGGAGCTGGCCCAGGCCCGGGAGCGCCATGAGCAGGTGGTGGCGGACCGAGAGCGACTGGGGATCTCCGTCAATCGTCGGCTAGGTCGTGACCCGGCCACACCGCTGGCGCCGCAAGCGCCGGATCTGGAATCCTCCGAGTGGCTGGGAGGGGATGCCCGCTTCCGTGCGGTACTCGACACCCCCGCGAGCCTGACCGCCTGGCAGGAGCGGCTGGTCGCCACGGCCCTGCGTGACTCCGCCGAGCTTGAGGCGCTGGGGGAGCTGCGCCGCGCCGTCCAGCGTGAACTCATCTCGCGCCGTCGGGCCTTCTGGCTGCCCGAGATAGGTCTCGAGGCCCGCTATACCAGCGAGCTCTCCCGGGGCGGGGAGGGTGACCGGGCGCCCTGGGAATCGCCCAGTCCGGCGGTACAGCTCGGTGTCGGGGCCCTGGAAAGAGTGGGCGTGTCGCTGCCCGAGACCGGTGGCGACCAGTGGAGCGTCGGCGTCTCGGCGCGGCTGCCACTCTATGCCGGCGGGCGGCGCAGCATCGAGCGTGACCGGGCCGCGGCGCGCCTGGAGCAGGTGGCGCTGGAGGACGCCGACGCGCGCCTCGGGCTGGAGTCCCGCCTGCGTGCGGCCAGCGTCGAACTGGTGGCCGCCTGGCGTCGTATCACGCTGCGTGAGGAGGCCCAGGGCCATGCCGAGGAGGCGCTCAAGCTCGCCGAGGTGGCCTGGCGCGAGGGGGCGTTGCCCCAGGTGGCGCTTATCGACGCCCGCACCAGCGCCCGCCAGACGGGTCTCGCCGCCGCCGAGGCGCGCTGGCAGGCACTGCAGGGGCTGGTCCACCTGCAGCGTGCCCTGGGCATGACGCCGGGCCCCATGGAGGCCTCCGCCCGAGACCGGCTGCTCACGACTGGCGCGACGACGGAACGCAGAGGAGAGGGGCGATGATCAATCGTGAAGTCCGGCTGGCGGCGTTGCTGGCGGCGCTGCTGGTGCTGGCCGGCTGCGCCGACGAGCCGGTGGACGAGGCACCGCTGCGCCCGGTGCGTACGCTCACCGTGGAGGCCAGCGGGGCGGCGGATGAGCGCGAGCTTCCGGGCCGCCTGGAGGCCGCTGCCAACCGACGTCTCAGCTTCCGGGTGGCAGGTCAACTCGCGTCGCACGAGGTCTCCGTGGGTGATGCCGTCGAGACCGGCCAGCTTCTGGCCAGCCTCGAGGTCACCGACCTGCGTCTGCAGCGAGATCGCGCCGCCTCGGCCCTGGCCGGTGCCGAGGCGGCGGCGGCCAACGCCGAGGCCCAGTGGCAGCGCGCCCGCCGCCTCTATGAAGCCGGCAGCGCTCCGGCCCGGGACCTCGACGCCGCCCGGGCCCAGGTCGAGGCGGCCCGCGCTCAGCGCGACAGCGCCAGTGACGCCTTGGCCCTTGCCGAGCGACAGTTGGGCTTCGGCCGTCTTGAGGCGCCCGGCGACTGCCGGGTCGCCAGCCGCCTGGTGGAGGCCGGCGAGAACGTCAGCGCCGGCTATCCGGTGCTGGTGCTGGCCTGCGGCGATGATCTGGAGG
>PWEV01000246.1 GCA_003553625.1 Halomonas sp. | reverse complement strand
GATGCTCTGGGTGGCTTGCTCGATGGCCTTGAGCTTGGCTGCATAGATCTCTTCACCATTCTCGAGGATATCGATGCGGTTGCCCGGGGTGGCGGCACTGCCCAGCACGATCGAGTGAAGATGGCGAAACGCATCGGTGTCGACGGCCGGGACAGAGGAGATCGGTTCGGACACCCGCATGGGAGCGGGGACGGCATTGGAGTAGATCAAAAACGCCGCGACGGTGGTCAGCACCGCCACCAGCCCAACGCCGACCAGCCAGACCCTGGATCCCTTCGTCATGCACCTCTCCCGGTTCCTGTCGGCATGGGCCGCTGCATTCTGCCAAGCGTGACACCCTAGCATGATGGTATCGCGGGCGGCGACGCCCCCGACGCGGCAGCGAGTCGGGGGAGGGGCGCTCAGTCGCGGTTCAGCGGCCCACCGTTGATCGCCGAGAGGGCCTCGTTGGCTTCCAGGACCTGCGCCTCGATGCCGGTCACACCCATGCCTTCCAGGCGGGCGGTATGCATCTGCCGGTAGGCCTCGGCGTCCGCGCGGGTGGCGAAGAGGTAGACGCCGCCGGCGCGCTTGCCTGCCGCGTCTTCCGTCCAGATCTTCCACAGCAGGCCGGGTTCATCGTTGATGGATCGGGCCAGCGGTGTCATGGCCTCCACCATGGCCTGGCCGAAGGGGCCTTCGAAGGGGAAATGTACCTGCAGGATCACGGCCATGGGTCCTCCTTGATGTAGAGCGTCGGGGGAGCGTCGGGGGCTGATGGCTCTACTCACCAGTATCGGCGTTCGGGCCGGTAGAGACGAGTGCCGGAATGCCGCGGGGCCGACAGGTTGGCAGCGCTCAGCGCTCCACCCAGCCTCGGCTGATCAACGGTGCGAAAAGCAGGTGATAGAGCCGCCTCGCCACGTGGTGATAGAAGGGCAGGATCAGCCAGCTGCGACTGACGCCGACCAGTGCGGCCACACCGACGGCCAGCAGCAGGGCGCCCAGCATGTCTTGGGGGAAGTGCACGCCGAGAAAGACCCGCGCCCAGGCGACCGGCACGGCCAGCAGCAGCAGGTAGCGGCCGATGCGACGGGTGCCGCCATGCAGCAGCAGGCTGAAGCCCATGGTCAGCATGATGGTCGCATGGTTGCTGGGGAACGCGGGTGTTGCCGCATGCTCGAGGAAGGTCTGCCCCACCGGCATCATGAAGGGGCGTGGCGTGGGCCACCAGTACCCGATCAGCCAGCTCGCGCCCAGGGCGAACAGGGTGGCGATGAACGCCTCGAGCAGCGTGCGCTTCAGGCGGTCGCTGCCGCGCAGCCAGCCGATGACCAGCAGGGCCGGCACCAGCCAGATCAGATACACCGCGGCGAGCTCTGCCAGCAGCAGCAGGCGAGGATCGCTGTCGGGGGCGGCATTCAACTGGGCGAACAGGGCGAGATTCAGCGTCTTTTCCGTGAGCATGAGGTGTCGGGGCGTCTTCCTTGAGGGGGCGCAGGCCGCTCTTGCGCTCGCCGGGGCGGTGCGGTGCGGTTCCCCGGCGGGAGGCGGGCTGACGGCCGCCGTGGGCCGAGCCGTGGCGGCCGGGGTTATCCGAGGTCGTTGCCCAGCGACTTGAGCCTGTCGGGGCTGAGGGCCAGGTCGTCGTTGCGGTTGACGCCCACGCCCTGCTCGATGATGCCCCGGGCGATCGCCTGCGCCTCTTCCAGCGAGTGCATCTGGAAGGTGCCGCACTGGTACTCGTTGAGCTCCGGGATATCCTCCATGCGCTTGACGTTCAGCACGTCGCGCATGGCGGCGAGCCAGGCGTCGGCGACGCGCTGTTCGCTCGGGCTGCCCAGCAGGCTCATGTAGAAGCCGGTGCGGCAGCCCATGGGGGAGATGTCGATGATCTCGACGCTGTCGCCGTTCAGATGCTGGCGCATGAAGCCGGCAAACAGGTGCTCCAGGGTATGGATGCCCTTTTCGCCCATCATGTCCTCGTTGGGCTTGTTGAAGCGCAGATCGAAGACGGTGATGGTATCTCCAGAGGGGGAGCGCATGGCTTTTGCGACGCGCACCGCCGGAGCATTCATGATGGTGTGGTCCACGGTGAAGCTGTCGAGTAGCGGCATGTCGACTCCTGCAGGTCAGGGGGAAGGGCGCGGCGGCACGGGCCGCGTCCGGTGCCTGCATGGTATCGCGCCGCGCCGCCTGTTCGCCAGCGGCGCACGCCTCCAGAATCTCCCAGGAGGCGGCCGACCAGCGTCTCGTCGCGCATGCTCATGCCCAGGCCTCATCGACGCTTGCCGAAGCGCGCAGGCGCTCCAGGCGGGCCGCCTGGTCGCGGCGCAGAGCCTCCCGGTCGGGGGCCTGGCATTCGGCCTGGAGCCGGGCGATGGCCTCCTCCACGTCCAGGGTGCCGAGATCGCTGCCGTCCCGGTGGCGCAGGGTCACGCGGCCCTCGGCCGCCTCCCGGCCGCCGACGATCAGCAGGAAGGGAATCCGCTGCAGGGTCTGCTCGCGTATCTTGTAGCCGATCTTCTCGTTGCGCACGTCGGCCTCGGCGCGCAGCCCGGCGCCGCACAGCGCCTCGCAAAGCGCCTCGGCGTAGCCCGCCTGGGCCTCGGTGATCGACATCACCACCGCCTGCTGCGGCGCCAGCCAGGCGGGCAGCTTGCCGGCGTGATGCTCGATCAGGATGCCGAGGAAGCGCTCCAGGGAGCCGAACAGCGCGCGGTGCAGCAGCACGGGGCGCTGGCGCTGGCCCTGTTCGTCCACGTAGTCGAGCCCGAAGCGCTCGGGCAGGTTCATGTCCACCTGCAGGGTGCCGCACTGCCAGTCGCGGCCGATGGCGTCGCGCAGCACGAACTCCAGCTTGGGCCCGTAGAAGGCGCCCTCGCCGGGGTTGAGCTCGTAGGCCAGCTCCATCGTCTCCAGGGCGTCGGTCAAGGCCCCCTCCAGGCGGTTCCAGACGACCTCGCTGCCCATGCGGTTCTCCGGCCGGGTGGAGAGCTTGAGGCGCACCTCCTCGAAGCCGAACTCCCGGTAGATGTCGAGCACCAGCGCTACCACCCGGCGGCACTCCGCGTTCATCTGCTCCGGCGTGCAGTAGATATGGGCGTCGTCCTGGGTGAAGTGGCGCACCCGCAGCAGGCCGTGCAGGGCGCCGGAGGGCTCGTAGCGGTGGACCTTGCCGAACTCGCCCATGCGGATGGGCAGGTCGCGGTAGCTCTTCAGGCCGTGGCGGTAGAGCAGCACGCTGCCGGGGCAGTTCATCGGCTTGAGGGCCAGGGAGCGACCATCCTCCGTCTGGGTGGTGTACATGTGCTCCTGATAGTTCTGCCAGTGGCCCGAGGTCTCCCAGAGGCCGCGGTCCATGATGTCCGGCGTGTTCACCTCCACGTAGCCGCCGGCGGCCTGGCGGCGGCGCATGTAGGCGATCAGGGTCTGCAGCACGGTCCAGCCGCCGGGGTGCCAGAACACCGCGCCGGGGGCCTCCTCCTGGAAGTGAAAGAGCCCCAGCTGGCGCCCCAGGCGGCGGTGGTCGCGCTTCTCCGCCTCCTCCAGGCGCTTGAGGTAGGCCTTGAGGGCCTTGCGGTCGGCCCAGGCGGTGCCGTAGAGACGCTGCAGCTGGGCGTTGCGGGCATCGCCCCGCCAGTAGGCGCCGGAGAGCTTGGTCAGCCGGAAGTGCTTGAGAAAGCGGGTGTTGGGCACGTGGGGGCCGCGGCACATGTCCACGTACTCCTGGTGAAAGTAGAGCCCCAGGGTGGCTTCGTCGGGCATCTCCTCGATCAGTCGCCGCTTGTAGCTCTCGCCGCGCTCGTGGAAGATCCGCAGGGCCTCTTCCCGGGGCACCCGCCGCTTGATGACGTCGTACTCCTGGGCGATCAGCGCCTTCATGCGCGCCTCGATGGCCGCCTGATCCTCCGGCGTGAAGGGGCGCTCGAAGGCGATATCGTAGTAGAAGCCGTCGTCGATGACCGGGCCGATCACCATCTCGGCATCGGGGTAGAGCTGCTTGACGGCGTGGCCCACCAGGTGGGCGCAGGAGTGGCGGATGATCGCCAGCCCCTCGGGGTCGTCTGGCGTGATCACCTGCACCCGGGCGTCCCGGGTGATGGGGTCGCAGGCGTCCACCAGCTCGCCGTCGACCCTGCCGGCCAGCGCCTGGCGGGCCAGGCCGGGGCCGATGGCGGCGGCGATCTTCGCTACGCTGGTGGGGGACGCCAGCGTCAGCTCGCGCTCGTCCGGCAGGGTGATGGTGAGGGTATCGCCGGCGGCGGGGGAGGGCGTCTCGGTCATGGCGTCGTTCTCATGGGGTTCTCGGGGAGGTGGGGGCAGGAGATAGGGATCAGGCGCTGCCGGTGGCGAGGGTCAGCGGCGCCCAGCGGGGACCTTCGGGCGTGTCGCGCACCTCGGCACCCAGCTCGGCCAGGGCGTCGCGCAGGGCATCGGCGCGGGCGAAGTCGCGCTGCCGTCGTGCGCTTTCACGCTCGGCGACCAGCGCCTCGATGCGCGCCACCGGCAGGTCGGAGCGCCGGGGCGACAGCGCCGCCAGGGCCTCGGCGGGGGGCTGCTGCAGTAGGCCCAACAGCCTGGCCGAGGCCAGCACGGCACTCTTGGCGCGGGCGCGCCCGGCGTCGTCGGCGGCGGCCTTCAGGTCATCCACCAGCCGCTGCAGGCGGGTCAGCGCCTCGGCAACGTTGAGGTCCCGGCGCAGCGCCGCCGTAAGCTCGGCATCCGGCGGCGTCTCGGGGTCCGCCTCGAGCCCCTCCACCTCGCAAAGCGCCCGATAGTGGTCGATCAGGGTGCGGCGGGCGCGCATCAGGCGCTCGCTGTTCCAGTCCAGGGGGCGGCGGTAGTGGGTGGCGAGCAGGGCCAGGCGCACCGCCTCCCCAGGGGCCTGGTCGAGCAGGTCGCGCACCAGCAGCACGTTGCCCAGCGACTTCGACATCTTCTGGCCGTCCACGGTGACGAAGCTGTTGTGCACCCAGGTATGGCAGTAGCGGGCGCCGTGGGCGCAGGTGCCCTGGGCGATCTCGTTCTCGTGGTGGGGAAAGATCAGGTCCTGGCCGCCGCCGTGGATGTCGATGGTGTGGCCCAGGTGCTCGCCGATCATGGCGGTGCACTCCACGTGCCAGCCGGGCCGTCCGCGCCCCCAGGGGCTCTCCCAGCCCGGCTGCTCGGGCGCGGAGGGCTTCCACAGCACGAAATCCAGCGGGTCGCGCTTGTAGGGCGCCACCTCCACCCGGGCCCCGGCCAGCATCTCCTCGGGGCGGCGCCCGGAGAGCTGCCCGTACTCGGCGAAGGAGCCGACCTGGAAGAGCACGTGCCCCTCGGCCTCGTAGGCGTGGCCGCGCTCGATCAGGGTCTCGATCAGCGCGATGATCTCGGGCATGTGCTCGGTGACCCTGGGCTCGAGGTCCGGCGGCAGCACGCCCAGCGCCCGCATGTCCTCGTGGTAGGCGTCGATATAGCGTTCGGTGATGGTGCGGATCGGCACCCCGGCGTCGGCCGCCGCGGCGTTGATCTTGTCGTCCACGTCGGTGAAGTTGCGAGCATAGACCACCTGGGCATAGTCCTGGCGCAGCACCCGCGCCAGCAGGTCGAAGACCACTGCCGGGCGGGCGTTGCCGATATGGGCGTAGTTGTAGACCGTGGGGCCGCAGACGTAGAGGGTCACGCGGTCCGGCCGTTCGGTGCGCAGCGTCTCGCGGCGGCGAGTCAGGGTGTTGAAGAGTTGCATCGTGCTCCCATGGGTGGCGTTGGCGTTACTGGCTCAGCGGCGCGGTGATGACCTCCACCGCGTCGTCGCGAATGGCGTTGTAGAAGCAGTTGGGGCGGCCGGTGTGGCAGGCGGGTCCCTGCTGGTCGACCCGCAGCAGCACCGCATCGCCGTCGCAGTCCAGCCGCGCCTCGACCAGTCGCTGGCGGTGCCCGGAGCTTTCGCCCTTGCGCCACAGGGTCTGCCGCGAACGCGACCAGTAGCAGACGCGCCCGGTGGTCAGGGTCTCCAGCAGCGCCTCGCGGTTCATCCAGGCCAGCATCAGCACCTCGCCGCTGTCGTGCTGCTGGGCGATGGCGGTGATCAGGCCGTCGGCGTTCCAGGGAATGGCGGCCAGCACCTCGGCCAGCGCATGGCGCTCGCCGCGCTCGGCCTGCTCCAGCTGCAGCCAGATACTCATCACGCCTCCTGCCAGTTCCACTGGCTGCGCGCCACGGCGTCGTGGGCGTGCAGGCTCTCGGCGTGCACCACGCGCAGGGAGAAGCCCTCGAGGCCGGGCTGGTCGCGCAGGGCGTGGTGCAGGCGCCGGGCGGCATCCTCGCAGAACATCAGGTTCTGGCCGTTGGCCAGGGCGAAGGCCTGCTCGTCCACGCGCTTCACGGCGGTCTGCAGGGCGGTGCCCAGCGCCCGCTCCACGAGGTCAACCAGCGCCAGCAGCGGCAGCGCCGCCTGG
>PWEV01000252.1 GCA_003553625.1 Halomonas sp. | reverse complement strand
CTCTCCAATGACCAGCTGACGTTTACTTCCTTCATCACGCCTCCGGCGTGGATGAGTACGTGCAGGTATGCGGTGACAAAGGCAGAGTCCGAAGGATGGGATCGACTTCACTCAATAGCATCATATTCCACCACCACAAAACGTGGTTAAGCTGGCATTCGTCCGTAAGACTTAGTATTAAGCGATCGTAAAATTCATGGGCAGGGTGATTAATGGTCGATGGCGAGGGATGAATCGCCGGTATGGTTGTCGGGCAGCGTTATGCACTTTTCCGACTGTTTCGTCTGGGGGCGTCTCTCTATACTCCGCAGAATGCACTGGGCTCACTCTTAACGGTCTCGCAGGTTAATCCAGATGCGGATCGTAGTCGTCCGTGCAGCATGGCACTCGCACTTCCGGGGTCTGCATAGCCTCCCTCGCGGTCACTCATCCGGGTTGTCTCCGGATCGCTAGTGGCCGGGTGTACGAGCGACCAACGCGCCGTCCGGCTGGATGCAGGAACTGGGCGGCGTGCATTCTAACAATGCAATGGAGCATAGAGAAATGGTCCGCAGACTTCTGCTCAAGCCGCCTGCTTCCAACACTTCGCTTACGGACGCATCGGCCACAGTTGTTGCACAGATGGAGGGCGAGTCAGGAACACACCCCCCTGACCCCAAGAAAAAAAGCTCCCTTAAATCGTGGCGGCACCTCGCCTTCGCGCCTGGACATGAAAATATGATGAAGAAGCTTTTCGCGGAGTTCTTCGGCACCTTCTGGCTCGTCTTCGGCGGCTGCGGCAGCGCCATACTGGCAGCGGGTTTCCCCGAACTCGGAATCGGCTTTGTCGGCGTCTCTCTCGCCTTCGGCTTGACTGTCCTGACGATGGCGTATGCGGTCGGGCACATCTCTGGCGGCCATTTCAACCCGGCGGTGTCGCTGGGCCTCGCCGTGGCGCGCCGCTTCGCCTGGGCAGACCTGCCCTCCTACTGGGGTGCACAGGTCCTCGGCGGCCTCTTCGCCGCTTTTTTGCTTTACCTCATTGCGTCGGGCGCCCCGGATTGGAGCGCAGGCGGCTTTGCCTCGAACGGCTACGGTGACCTGTCGCCCGGCGGCTACGGCCTCATGTCGGCCTTTCTGATCGAATTCGTGCTGACGGCGCTCTTTCTGATGATCATTCTCGGCGCGACGTCGGCACGGGCCCCTGCAGGATTCGCACCGATCGCCATCGGCCTGGGACTGACGCTGATCCACCTGATCTCGATCCCGGTGACGAATACCTCCGTTAATCCGGCCCGTTCCACGGCGGTCGCCTTCTTTGCCGAGACCGGTGCAGTCGGCCAGCTGTGGGTGTTCTGGCTGACGCCTCTGCTCGGCGCGGCCGCGGGTGCAGCGATCTGGGCGGTCCTGCTGTCGGATCGGTCGAAGGTCGCATCGGAGAACAAAGAGGTGGCGTGAACGCCGTTAAATTGCCGCGGGTCAGAGCACCGCGATCGCCGCATCGGCGCGGGGCTCGCATCCGCCGCATAGCACGCCACTATGAGGGTCTCGCAGGATGATCTGTCCGCGCCCGTAGGGGATGCGATCATGGTCCAGAAAGACCTCATGCCCGCGTGCGGCCATGGCATTGGCCAGGTGGGCGCCGTAACCGGCTTCCAGTCCCACTCGGCGCCCGCCGAACCATTGCCAGCGTGGGGCATCCAGGGCCGCCTGGGGGTTCAGTGCGAAATCGACCATGTTCATCACCGCCTGCATCTGGCCCTGGGGCTGCATGAAGGCTCCCATGACGCCAAAGGGGCCCAGCGGCTGGCCCGCCTGGGTCAGAAAGCCGGGGATGATGGTGTGGAAGGTCTTCTTGCCTGGCGCCAGTACGTTGACATGCTGCGGGTCCAGGCTGAAGGCGCTGCCGCGGTTCTGCAGCAGGATGCCGGTGTCGGGTACCACGACCGCGGCGCCGAAGTCGTGATAGTTGCTCTGGATGAATGACACCATATTGCCGTCGGCGTCCGCCGTGGCGAGATAGACCGTACCGCCGCTAGCCGGTGTGCCGGGAAAGGGGGCGAGCGCTCGTTCGCCGATCAGGGTCCGGCGCTGATCGGCGTAGGTCAGGCTGAGCAGGTCCTCGACCCGGGTACGCATGTCGGATGGCTGGGTGATGTGGGCCATGCCATCGCAGTAGGCGAGCTTCATGGCTTCCAGTTGGTGATGCAGCACGTCGGGGTTGTCGCGGTGATCGACGTCGAACCCCTCCATGAGGTTGAGCGCCATCAACACCACCACGCCCTGCCCGTTGGGCGGCAGTTCCCAGACGTCAAAACCGCGATAGCGGGTGCTGATCGGCGTGACCCATTCGGCTTGATAGTGGGCCAGGTCATCGCCGCCCAGGCCCCCGCCGGTCTGACGGCTGAAGTCATCCATCTGCCGCGCCAGTTCGCCCCGATAGAAGCTTTCACACTGCGTCGTGGCCAGCGCTTCCAGGGTCCTGGCCAGGTCCGTGCTGCGCCATAGCTCGCCGGCACGGGGAACCTGGCCCTCGGGCGCAAACATGCTCAGGAAGTGGTCGGTCTCGGGCAGGGGGGCGGCGGCGAGTGCGTCGGTGATCTGCGTGACGCCGCGCCGCCACTGCTCGGCGATGGTCGGGCTGACCGGGAACCCCTGCTCGGCCAGGGCGATGGCCGGCGCCAGCAGGTCGGCGAAGGGCAACTTTCCGAAGCGCCGTGAGAGTTCCGCCCAGGCCGCGGGGCAGCCGGGCACCATGACCGGCAGCCAGCCGCGCAGCGGCATCTGCTCATGTCCCAGCTTGCGCACCGAGTCCAGGCTGAGACCCCTGGGTGCCTTCCCGCTGCCGTCCAGGCCGTGCAGGCCTCGATCGGCACCGTCGGCGATCCATACCAGGGCAAAGGCATCACCGCCCAGGCCATTGCTGGTGGGCTCCACGACGGTCAGGGCAGCGGCCGTAGCGACCGCCGCATCCACGGCATTACCGCCGCGGGACAGGATGTCGCGCCCCACCTGAGCGGCCAGGGGCTGGGTGGTACTGACCATGCCACGGCGGGCATAGGTCGGACTGCGGCGGGAAGGGTAGGGGGTCGCCCCCGAGAGCCGGTCAAGCATCGCAACCTCCGTTTTCGCCGTGGGGGATGGCACCCCCGGGCGCTGTGTCGTTGACACGCTGAGAGTCGAGATAGTCCCGCGAGCCGTGACTCACCTGCAGCACGTGGGCGCGGGTGGCCTGCGCGGCCGCCTCGGCATCCCCCGCCAGGATGGCGCTAACGATCGCATCGTGTTCTTTCCAGGAGTGGCTGGGCCGCTTCGGCAGTCGGAACTGGGCATGGCGGAAGGGCTGCAGGCGGCCGCGGATGGCCAGCGCCATCTCGCGCAGATAGGGACTGTGTGCGCCCGCATAGAGGGCAGAGTGAAACGCCAGGTTGCAGGCCTCGTAGTCATCGGTGCTGTCGTCGTGCAGATGGTGAAGCGAGGCCTGATGCAGCTGCTGCAGGCGCTGGCGTTCCTGGAGCGTCATGCGAAAGGCACACAGGCGCGCGCAGGCGGCCTCCAGTTCGGCCATGGCGTCGTACATGCCCAGCAGGGTCTCATCGGCGATCTGCGCCACCGTGACGCCGCGGTTGGGCCGTCTGACCACCAGCCCCATGGCCGCCAGGTGCGCGAACATCTCGCGCACCGGCGTGCGCGAGACGTCGAAGCGCTCGGCGATGACCCTGGCGTCCAGCTTGGTGCCCGGGGCGATCACGCCGCGGATGATCTCGTCGGCCACCAGTTCGAGCATCTCGTCCACGGTGGTGCCTTCCCGCGGCCGAATCTGGGAGGAATGCGGGCTCATGCGGACTCCTTGAGTGGCGGCGGCAGGGTGGCCGGCATGGCCGGCGGATGGGGAATGGCCTCGAGCAGACTGCGGGTATAGGGGTGAGCCGGTTCGCTCAGCAGTCGCGCCGTGGGGCCCTCCTCGACAATCTGACCGGCCTGCATGACCATCACCCGGTCGCACAGCAGGCGCACCACGTTGAGGTCATGACTGATAAAGAGATAGCTCATATTGAGCTCCTCGCGCAGCTTGACCAGCAGGTTGAGCACCACCGCCTGCACCGACACATCCAGGGCGGCGGTGGGTTCATCCAGAATCAGCAGCCGAGGGTTCAGGGCAATGGCCCGGGCGATCCCCACGCGTGCCTTCTGGCCCCCCGAGAGCTGGTGGGGGAAGCGGTCGAGCAGCTCGCCCGGCAGTCCGACCCGCTCGGCCAGTTCCTCCACGCGCCGGTAGCGGTCCTGGCGTGACAGTTTGCCCAGTCGCATCAGCGGGTCGGCGATCGAGCGCCTGGCACTCCAGCGGGGATTCAGGCTGTCGGTGGGGTCCTGAAAGACCATCTGCAGCTGGCTGCGCAGCGGGTGGCGGGCAAACGCCTTGGCCGGAATGGTCGCGAGATCCGTGCCGGCGAAGCGCAGGCTGCCGCTGGTCGGGTCGAGCAGGCGCATCACCATGGCCGAGGTGGTGGACTTGCCACAGCCACTTTCCCCGACCAGCCCCAGGCTCTCGCCCTCGTGCACCGTGAAGCTGAGGCTATCGACGGCGCGCACGGCGTCCGCGCTGTCCCGCTTGCCGAAGGTCTTGACCAGCTGCTCCACCTCCAGCAGCGGTGGCCCGGCGGGTCGCTGGGAAGGGATGACCCGGCGTGAGTCATCCAGGGGCAGCAGGTCCGATACCTGGGCGTCCAGGCGCGGCGTGGCGCGCATCAGGCGCTGGGTGTAGGGGTGCCGGGGGCGAGCGAACAGCTGCTCGGTGGTCGCCGACTCGACGATCTTGCCCTTCTCCATGACCACGATGCGATCGCAGTAGCTGGCGGCCAGGCCCAGGTCGTGGGTGATCAGCAAGGTCGCCATCTGGCGCTCGGCGGCAAGCTCAACGATCAGATCCATGACCGCCTTCTGGGTGGTGACGTCGAGCCCGGTGGTGGGTTCGTCGGCCACCAGCAGCTGGGGACGGCAGGCCAGGGCGATGGCGATCACGATACGCTGGCACATGCCGCCCGAGAGTTCGAAGGGGTAGGCGTGATAGCGCTGCTCGGCGTCGCGGATCTTTACCGCCTCGAGGGTCTGGATGGCCTTGGCCCGGGCGTTGCCGCGGGTCGCCAGGCCGTGCTGGATCATGACGTCCTCGATCTGGCGGCCCACGGCGCGGATCGGGTTGAGGGCGGCGCGCGGGTTCTGGAAGATCATCGACAGCTCACGGCCGCGCATCTCGCCCATGGTGCGCTCTGTGGCGCCGCCGATGTCGACCCCGCCGAAGACGATGCTGCCACTGGCGATCCGCCCGGCGCGGTCGAGGATGCGCAGCAGCGCATAGGAGGTCACCGACTTGCCGGAACCGGATTCGCCGACGATGCCCAGGGTCTCGCCCTTGTGCAGCTGGAGGTCGACCCGCTGGACCGCGGTGACGGTGCCGTGACGGGTGGCAAACTCCACGGTGAGGTCCTGGATGTCGAGCAGTGGTTTTCTCATGACGTGGCTCCTCGAGAACGACCTCGTCAGGTGCGGCGCTGCGGATCGACCAGATCACGCAGGCCATCGCCCAGCAGGTTGAAGGTGAAGACGGCCAGCATCAGCGCCAGGCCCGGAAACAGCGCCAGCCACCAGTGGCCGGAGATGATGTAGTTGGCGCCTTCGGCCACCATGATGCCCCACTCCGGGGTCGGCGGAATGACGCCCAGGCCGATGAACGACAGGCCGGCGGCGTTGAGGATGGCCCAGCCCATGTTGAGCGAGATCTGCACCATCATCGGCGGCAGGGAGTTGGGAAAGATCTGGAAGGCCAGGATGCGCCAGTCGGCATTGCCCGAGAGCCTGGCCGCCTGCACGAAGCCCGCGTTGCGGCGCACGGCGACCTCGGTACGCGCCATCCTCGCGTAGAAGGGCAGGTTGATGATGGCCGTGGCGTAGATGATGTTCTCGACGGTGTTGCCGGCGGCGGCAACGATGCCCATGGCCAGCACGAACAGCGGGAAGGCCATGATGGTGTCCATGCAGCGCCCGGTGATGCGCTCGGCCCAGCCGCCGTAGAAGCCGGCGATGGCGCCCAGGGTCGAGCCGATCACGAAGGCGATGGCCACCGCGGAGACCGCGATCATCAGATCCAGGCGCGTGGCGACCACGACGCGAGAGAATACATCGCGACCCAGCTGGTCGGTGCCGAACCAGTGCTGCCAGGAGGGTGGCTGCAGGGTGCTGCCGGCATTGGTGGCCAGCGGGTCGTAGGGCACCAGCCAGGGCCCCACCAGCGCCGCGCCCACGATCAGCAGAAACAGCATGAAGGCAAACGCCGTCATGGGGTTGTCGGTCATCACATAGAGCAGGTGGCGAAGGAAGCGGCGTACGCCAGCAAGCGGTGAGGCGCCATCGGCGGTCAGGGTGGTCACGGCTTACTCCTCCAGGCCCAGGCGGGGGTCCACCAGGGTGTAGATCACGTCGATGATCAGGTTGAGGGTGACAAACAGCAGGGCCATGGTGAGCACGAAGCCCTGGACGGCGGCGTAATCCGACACCACCAGCGCTTCCACGGCGTAGGAGCCGATGCCGGGCCAGGAGAAGACCTTCTCGACCAGTACGTTGGCGCCCAGGGCGAAGGAAAAGACCATGCCCAGGGTGGTGATCACCGGCAGGATGGCGTTACGCAGGGCATAGGTGAACAGCACCTGGCGACGCGGGAGCCCGGCCGCCCGGGCGGTGCGTATGAACTCACCCTCGAGAATCTGCAGCATGGCGGCACGGGTCATGCGTGCGATGGGCGCCAGGGTGAAGAGCCCCAGGGTGATGGCCGGCAGTAGCAGCTGCGCCAGGGCGGCGCGAGCCGTTTCCAGGTCACGGGCCAGCAGGGCGTCGATCACGTAGAAACCGGTGACCTTCGGCGGCGACAGATGCAGAAAGTCCAGTCGTCCCATGGGCGAGGGGGACCAGCCCAGCAGGTAGTAGAAGACATAGATCAGCGCCAGGCCGGTAAAGAAGGTCGGCAGCGAGACCCCCGCGGTCACCACCGCCCGGCACAGATGATCCACCCAGCTGTTGGGCCGGGTGGCCGCCAGGATACCCAGCGGCATGGCGATGGCGATCGAGAAGAGCAGCGCGACGCCGGTGAGCTCCAGAGAGGCCGGCAGGCGAGTGGTGAGCTCGTGCATCACCGGCTGCCCGGTGGAGATCGAAATGCCCAGGTCGCCACGCACCAGGTCCTGCACGTAGGCCACGAACTGCACCGGGAGGGGGCGGTCCAGGCCCATGCTGACCCGGATCTGCTCGATGGAGGCGGCGTCTGCCGCGGGGCCGGCGAAGTAGGCGGCAGGGTCCCCGGGCAGCGCCCGGGTCAGCAGGAACGAGACGATGATGATGCCGACAATGACGGGGATCGCCTGAAGCAGGCGCCAGCCCACCAGCCGGCTGCGAGCCAGATGGGTCATGGAAGACTCCTCAGCGGCTGTGCAGGACGCGTTGATCGAGCTGGCGGTGATACCAGAAGGTGTAGCCGTCGATGTTCGGCTGCATGGCGACATTGAGGGTTGGCTGATAGAGCGGGATACGCGGCACGTCCTCGAAGGCGATCTCGATCATGCGTCGGATCTTGGGGGCATAGTCGGGATCGTCCATCTCCATGAACAATGTCTCGTCGACCAGCCGAGCGATCTCGTCGCTGTGGTAGTTCGAGGAGTTGAAGAGGTTGCCCTCGATATAGGCCCAGAAGAAGTAGTAGCAGGGGGTGTTGAGCCAGCCGCCGAAGTTCTCCAGGTGCAGCGGCAGCTGCTTGTCGACCAGGGCGCGGGTTCGCCAGTTGGCGCCGGGAATTCGGTCCAGAGTCACGGTGATGCCGATCTGGCCCAGGGATTCCTGGATCAGCAGTGCGGTGGATTCCGCCCAGTCGGCCTGGCCCAGGTCGAAGGAGAGCGGCACCTCGAAGCCATCGGGGTAGTCGGACTCGGCCATCAGGGCGCGCGCCCTGTCCAGGTTGGTGTGGTAGGGGAACGGTTGGGGCCACTGGATATCATCCGCGGTGCTGTTGTCACCGCCCCACATGGGTACGCCGCGGCCATAGGCGGCGTTCTGCATGATGGCCTCGTAGGGGACGGCCCAGGCGATGGCCTGCCGGACCCGCACGTCCTGGAAGGGCTCGAACCGAAGGTTGGGGCACAGCACGTGGAGGCAGTTCTCGATCGGCGTGCTGACCACCGCCACGTCGGGGTGCGCGTCCAGCTCCATGGCATCGCGGGGGGGCACGTCCTGGGAGAGCTGGATATTGCCGCGCTCCAGCAGGGCGCGTCGGGTCGAGGCGGACGGCACCTCGCGCAGGATGATGCGCTCGGCGCCGGGCAGCTCACCGCTGGCCCAGTCGGGGTTGCGGCGGTAGACCAGCTGCTGGCCGGGTTCCCAGCGTTCCACCTGGAAGGCGCCGGAGCCGGCCGGGTTGCGATGCAGGTACTCGGTCGCCCAGGGGTCATCATCGGTGGCGTGCTCGAGGGCCAGCTCGGAGTTGATGACGATGGCAATCGGCGTGGTGAGGTTGGGCAGAGTCAGCTTGGAGGCGTGGGGCAGGGTGATGCGGAAGGTCCGCTCATCGACGGCCTCGAACTGCTCCGGGCTGGTGGTGGAGCCGGCGGCCATCTGGGTGGTGGGGAAGCCGCCCAGGGTCACGGCGCGGTCGAACGACCACTTCACGTCCTGCGCGGTGACGGGGCGGCCGTCCCAGAAGGTGGCCTCGCGCAGGGTAAAGGTCAGGGTGCGGCCATCCTCGGAGACCTCCCATGACTCGGCGAGCTCACCCTGGAGGTTGTCGTAGTCATAGCTCAACGAGCCATCCTCCAGCGTCTTGGTGCCGAAGGTGAGCAGGCGGTCGTAGCAGTTCACCGCGACCTGATAGCTGGGGCGGTTGGTCCCGCTGCGATGGATGTCGAGGCTGTTGATGGTGCTGCCCATGACCACGACGAGTGTTTCGTTCCCGCCGGCCTGGGCGGGCATGACCTTCAGGAAGGGCAGGCAGGCGGCCCCGGCGGTCAATACGGAAGTTCCCTTGAGAAATTCACGGCGGTTCATGGACGGCTCCTCGAAGTGTATGCAATCCATGAGGTGCATACACGTTGCGGGCCAGATCGCCTTTTTTGAGAAATTAAATCAACCAAATCAGCATTTCAGCCATCGACCGGGTTGTGGCCTGGCCCGCTGAGCAGGCAGGCGTTGCCTATGGCGTGCACCCGTTCGCGCCGGGATGTGCATGCCCCTGCACCGGATTGCACCCGATCATCGCCAACCCTGCCGGCTATTCCGGGGAGGTCGATCCGCCGGTGTTAACGCCAGAGCCGGTGGTCGAGGTCGGGGCGTGAACTAATCGGCAGCCGAGGGAGTATCAATATCACTCGGCGCCACTCTTGCCGGGTGATAATGAGGCGAGGGGCAGGTACGATGCCCGGCCCTGTCATCCTCTAGAGAAACATTGGCCCCCATGGAGTGAAAAGCCTTGCCCCTTGTTACGGAGCGGTCGGATGCGCGCGCCCTTGTCCTGATGCTGCTTGTAGTCGGGCCGTTGCTGCTGCCCCAGGGGTACTGGCTGGCGCCGCTGGCCTTGCTGCTGGTCGCCGGCCTGGGCTGGGCCCATCGCCCTGTGCCGTTCCAGGGTACGCGGCCCCAGGGGGTGGCCGTGGCCGCGCTGCTGAGCGTCGGCGCAGCGCACCTGGCGAACGGGCTATGGCACGGAGAAATGGCGCTGGCCTTGCCGACGGCCGGGGCCGCCCTGTTGGCCGCCGCCATGGTGCCGGCGGCAACGTTGATGCGCCCACCGCTGGCCTGGTGGTGGGGTGGCCTCGCGCTGGCCGGGGGTGGCAGCGGGCTCTGGGCGCTGTGGCAGGCGGGCGTGGCCGGTGCCAGCCGAGCCAACGGTCATGGCGAGGTGAATGCCATCCTGTTCGGCAACCTGGCCCTGCTGACCGGACTGCTCTGCCTGGCCGGCCTGGGGTGGGCGTGGCAACAGAGCTGCCGTCGACGCTGGCTTGTGGCGCTGCTGCTGGGTGCGGTGGGCGGTCTGATCGCCTCGGCGCTGTCGGGTACCCGCGGCGGTTGGCTGGCGCTGCCACTCGCCACCCTGGTCTTCTATCGCGCCTACCTGCGCAGTTGGCCGGCACGCTGGCGTTGGCTGACGGTGAGTGCAGTGGCGCTGGTGCTGGCGGGCCTCTACCTGGCGCCCCAGAGCGGGGTGCAGAAGCGGGTGGGCTTGGCAATGGAGGAGGCGGCGGACTATCTGGCCGGTGAGCCGAACGGCTCCGTCGGGACGCGGCTGGAGATGTATCGCGGTGCGCTGCTGCTGATCCCCCACTCCCCCTGGATGGGTCTCGGTCACGGCGGCTATCGCGACGCCATGGGCGAGCTGGTGGAGCAGGGCAGGATAGTGCCCGGTCTGGACCGCTACTGGCATGCCCACAACGATCTGCTCGACGCCTGGGTGCGGCGTGGCCTGCCGGCCCTGCTTGCTCTGCTGGCGCTCTATTTGCTGCCGCTCTGGGTTTTCACGCCCCGCCTGGTCGCCACCGACCCCGGAACGCGCAGCCTGGCGGTGGCCGGGCTGCTGCTGCCGGTGACCTTCATCGACTTCGGGTTGAGCTACGCCTTCTTCGCCTACCCGATCGGCATCGTCGTGTATGGAGGCTGGCTGGCGGTGTTACTGGCCTGCGAAGCTCGAGATCAAGGCAAGACCGTGCCGTCCACCCTCGTCAGGTAAGGCGCCACTCCGGTGGCAGACGTTACCAATGCGCACTGAGCATTCAGGTCTTGCCACGGTTGCGAGCGCGTTGTGTAATCCCTGCCTGATCTCCCAAGACCTGGCCCTAACGGGTGAGCTCTGCTGTGCGCCGCGTGGTCGAGCCGAACCACAAGGGTTTGTCGACGACGAACTTCATCGAACGTTTCACTAGACCTTTGCCAGGGAAGAAGCCGAGGTCGAGCCACAACCGAATCACCGCCTGAGCCTCAAGATCGATGGTCTGCTCGATCGGCACCAGGAACCCATCGTAATCTCCCGCCGGAGTCGCGTACCGCTCTCGAGTGATTGGCATGACTCGGTGCTGGTATTCACCCGTGTGTTCGACCTCTTGCGTCTCTCTGTTAACGACCGTAGCTCTACCAGAGGCGCTCCATGTCCGGTCGGGCACTATTCTGCCGGGTAGCAGCACCACGGGCGGTTCGTACAGCACGGTCTGACCTTGCGTCAGCACATCCAGGCCGGTGAGCAGCACGCTTCCATCCGGGAGCTCGGAAAGATGAAGGATGTCGTAGTCGCCAAACCGAACTTCCCATCGGCCTTCACCATCTGCGGCAATGAGTTCCAGCACTACCCGCCGTCCCTCTCCGTCTCCGTCCACCACCTCGAACATGCTTTCACCGGGAGCAAGAGGAAAAAGCTCCGCAGCCTCAATCTCTTGAACCGTAGATGCCGACGTCTCCGCGATGGTGGCTCCGGCGGTGGAGAGGGCAACGCCGATCAGTATGGCTCGAGCGTAAGAAAGGTACATTGCATCTCTCCTGGAGTCCGTAGGCAGCAAGGTGCGGCATAGCACTCGTGGCCTTTTCGCGGAGTATAGACACTACTCGGTCAGCCGGCACCGCAGCCGAAACATAGACGTCGCAGCTTCGAAGGCCTGTCATAGGGCCGTCCCGGTCGATTGAATCGATACTCGAACTCGGCCAGATAGCATCGATAGGGCGAAGAGCAGTCACGTAGCAGCTTGAGGGTAAAGGGGAAGCTTGAAACGTCGGTTTGATGGGTGCTAAACGTCAAAATGTTGTAGAATGAGGGCATGGAGGAGCAGTGCCCGCTACGAACGTGCAGAAATGGAGGTAGACGTGGACGTCATCGATCGTGAAACCGCCCAGGCGATTGGCAATGGTGAAAGCCTGTTTGCTGGCCTGGACCTGCCTGAAGACATCTTTACAGATAATGTGGTTTTCATTCGCCAGGTACGCGCCGGGATCTCAGGGCAGCTTGTACGAAGAGCAATCAAGTTGCTGAACGAACGTGATTTGTTCGTGACACTGCTAGAGACCGACTCTAGCAATCTGCATCGCTTCTACAAGCGGAAAGCCTTGGGCCGCAATCAAAGCGAAGAAGTTCTGGATACGCTTCGTTTGTACTACCAGGCTGCTAACGTGTTCGGTGATGCTGATGTTGCTCGTGAGTGGATGCATTGTGAAGTGCCAGCTCTGAGCGGATCTCGCCCCGTCGACCTGGTTGATACCGCCCAGGGGCGTGACATGATTCGCCAGGTTCTCGGTAAAATCGAGTACGGAGAGTTCTCTTGACAGCTGGACAGCTGTCTGTTTTTTCAAGGAGTGTCTCCCTGCCGGAGTCTCCGGGGTAAATACTCCCATGTGCTCAGCCGGAAGGTGAATAAACCCATGCGGGTATACCGGATCACGAAGAAAAAATACGTCAAAAACTTCAATGGCCGAGGGGGGAGTTATGAAGATGGCGCCCGCTGGAATTTACCTGGCCAGCCAGTGCTCTACTTCGGTACCAGCGCATCGGTCGCCATGCTGGAAATGGGGCATTATATTCCTACCCCCAAGATGGTGCCCAAAAGCTTTGTGCTTGGAATCTACGATATTGACAGCACTGCTATTGAAAGCGTGGAGCTGAGTGAGCTTACTGATGGGTGGGATAATTTCCCCTACCCTCTAGCCACTCAGAGAATCGGCAGCGACTTCCTGGTTCGTGGTGATAACCTGATATTGCTAGTGCCTAGCAGCGCCGCTGCCGGCATCGATAAAATGATCGTGGTAAACCCTGAGCATCCCGATATCAATAAAATTAGTCTGATTGAGACGCGTAGTGAAATTTTCAATCCAAGGTTATTTAAGGGTCTTTGAGTTTAAGGGGCTGTGAGATAGACTGCCACCTTGTTACACATCGTGAACACATAGAATAACCGCTGCAGCCCCTCATGAAAGGTATCGCTACTGGGCTCCACAACCAACGACGAAGAGCCTGAAATAGGCGGAAGAAGGGCTGGCCAGGGAAGCAGGGCTCGCTACTACGGCCGCGGTGCAAGCCCCGCTGCGGCCACCAGTGCGCGGGTGTAGTCGCTCCTGGGGTTCTCCAGTACGTCAAGGCAGTCACCGCTCTCCACCACTTCCCCCTCCTTGAGCACCATGATGCGGTGGGCCATGGCGCGCACCACGGCCAGATCGTGGCTGATGAACAGGTAGCTCAGGCCGCGGCGGGCCTGGAGGTCGCGCAACAGCGCCACCAGCTGCTTCTGGACGGTGCGGTCCAGCGCCGAGGTGGGCTCGTCGAGCACGATGAGCTCCGGTTCGAGGATGATCGCCCGGGCCACGGCGATGCGCTGGCGCTGCCCGCCGGAGAACTCGTGGGGGTAGCGGTCGGCGCAGTCGGCGGGAAGCCCCACCTCGGCCAGGGTATCGGCCACCCGGCGAGCCACCTCGACCTCCGTGAGCGCCGGCTGATGAAAGCGCAGCCCCTCGCTGACGATCTCCGAGACGGGAAGCCTGGGCGAGAGTGACCCGAAGGGGTCCTGGAAGACGATCTGCACCCGGTGGCGTAGCCGGCGCAGGGCGCCGCCGCTGAGGGTGTCCAGGCGAGTGTCGCCGAAGGTGATCTCGCCGTGGCTCTGGGTAAGACGCAGCAGCGCCAGGGCCAGGGTCGTCTTGCCGGAGCCGGATTCGCCGACGATGCCGAGGGTCTCGCCGGGGGCCAGGGTAAGGTCCAGCGGCATGACCGCCTCAAACGCCGGCGGGCGCTTCATGAACAGCTTCTTGGGGCGCTGGAAGCTGACTCCGAGGCCGCGGGCCTGGAGCAGCGGCGCACCGCGCGGCACCGCCACCGGGCGCCCCTCCGGCTCGGCGTCGAGCAGGGTGCGGGTGTAGGCGCTGGTCGGTGAGCCGAAGACGCGCTCCACCGGCCCCGTCTCCTGCTCGCGCCCCTGGTAGAGCACGCAGACTCGATCGGCGTGGCGCCGCACCAGGTTGAGGTCGTGGGTGATGAACAGCATGCCCATGCCATGGTGGTCACGCAGTTCGGCGAGCAGGGCGAGGATCTCCTGCTGCACGGTGACGTCCAGCGCCGTGGTGGGCTCATCGGCGATCAGCAGTGCCGGGTCGTTGGCAATCGCCATGGCGATCATCACCCGCTGGCGCTGGCCGCCGGAGAGCTGATGGGGCCAGACGTCGATCAGCTCCTCGGGGCGCTGCAGCTTGACCTGGGCCAGCAGTTCGATGATCCGGGCGCGGGCCGCGCGACCGCTCAGCCCCTGGTGCAGGCGCAGGGTCTCGCCGATCTGCTTGCCCACGGTGTGCAGCGGGTTCAGCGAGGTCATCGGCTCCTGGAAGATGAAGCCCACCCGACCGCCGCGCACGCCCTGCCAGTCGCGTCGCCGCAGCCGGGAGAGGTCGGTGTCGCCCAGCCAGCGGGTGCCGCTGACGGCGGCATTGCCCGGCAGCAGGTCCATGGCGCCCAGCGCCGAGACCGACTTGCCGGAGCCGGATTCGCCCACCAGCGCCAGGGTCTCGCCGGGGGCCACGGTGAGGGAGAGGCGATCCAGCACGGTGACGCCGTCGAAGGCGACCGAAAACTCCTCGAGGCGCAGCAGCGGGGAGCGGGACGAGAGTTCAGGCATCGGTCTGGCTCCTGGCGGTGGCCTGGGTCCCGGCGGTCCGGGCTTCGGCGGACCCGGTTGCCGCGGGCACGGGGGTGGCGGCGTGGCGAACGTGGCGGGGGTCGAAGGCGTCGCGCAGCCCCTCGCCGATGAACACCAGCAGCGATAGCATCAGCGACAGGCTGACGAAGGCGGTGATGCCGAGCCAGGGGGCGTGCAGGTTGTTCTTGCCCTGGGCCACCAGCTCGCCCAGCGATGGCGACCCGGGGGGCAGGCCGAAGCCCAGGAAGTCCAGGGCGGTCAGAGTGGTGATGGCGCCGGTGAACAGGAAGGGCACGAAGGTGAGGGTGGCCACCATGGCGTTGGGCAGCACGTGTCGCCACATGATCAGCCGCGGCGGCAGCCCCATGGCGCGTGCGGCGCGCACGTACTCCAGGTTGCGGGCACGCAGGAACTCGGCGCGCACCACGTCGACCAGCCCCAGCCAGGAGAAGAGCAGCATGATGCCGAGCAGCCACCAGAAGCCCGGCTGCACGAAGCTGGCCAGGATGATGAGCAGAAACAGCACCGGCAGCCCCGACCAGATCTCGGTGAAGCGCTGGCCGATCAGATCGGTCTTGCCACCGAAGTAGCCCTGGATGCCACCCACCAGCACCCCCATCACCAGTGAGCCGGCGGTGAGCACCAGGGCGAAGGCCACCGAGAGCCGGAAGCCGTAGATTACCCGGGCCAGCACGTCGCGCCCCTGGTCGTCGGTGCCCAGCCAGTGGCGGGCGTCCGGCGGCGCCGGCGAAGGCCGCATCATCTGCATGTCCAGGGTCTGGTAGGAGAAGGGGATCGGCGGCCACAGTGCCCAGCCGTTCTCCTCGATCTGCGCCTGGACGAAGGGGTCGTGGTAGTCGGCGGTGGTCGGCAGGAAGCCGCCGAACTCGGTCTCCGGGTAGTCCACCAGCAGCGGCACGTACCACTGGCCGTCGTAGCGCATCACCAGCGGCTTGTCGTTGGCGATCAGTTCGGCGCCGATGCTCACCACGAACAGTACCAGGAAGAGCCACAGCGATACCCGAGCGCGACGGTTGGCCCGGAAGACCGCCAGGCGGCGACGGGTGATGGGAGAGAGTCGGTCCGTCCAGTTCGTGAAATAGGTTGTCATCGGCTCAGGACTCCCTCGTCTCGAAGTCGATGCGGGGGTCCACCCACACATAGGTCAGATCGGAGACCAGCTTCAGCAGCAGGCCGATCAGCGTGTACAGATAGAGCGTGCCGAAGATCACCGGGTAGTCGCGCTGCATCACCGCCTCGAAGCCGAGCAGTCCCAGCCCCTCCAGGGAGAAGATCACCTCGATCAGGAGCGACCCGGTGAAGAAGATCGCGATCAGGGCGCCGGGCAGGCCGGCGATGATGATCAGCATGGCGTTGCGGAACACGTGGCCGTAGAGCACGCCGCCATCGCTGGCTCCCTTGGCCCGGGCGGTGAGCACGTACTGCTTGTGGATCTCGTCGAGAAAACTGTTCTTGGTCAGCATGGTCAGGGTGGCGAAGCTGCCGATGGTCATGGCCACCACCGGCAGGGTGATGTGCCACAGGTAGTCCTTGACCTTGCCCCAGGTGCTGAGCTCGTGGAAGTCGGGCGAGGTGAGCCCGCGCAGCGGGAACAGGTCCCAGTAGCTGCCGCCGGCGAACAGCACGATCAGGAGGATCGCGAACAGGAAACCGGGGATGGCGTAGCCGACGATGACCAGCCCCGAGGTCCAGACGTCGAAGCGTGAGCCGTGGTGGAGCGCCTTGCGGATGCCCAGCGGTATCGAAATCAGGTAGACCAGCAGCGTGGTCCAGAGCCCCAGCGAGATCGACACCGGCAATCGCTCGATCATCAGCTCGACCACCGGTCGGTCGCGGAAGAAGCTGTTGCCGAAGTCGAAGGTGGCGTAGTCGCGCATCATGCCCAGAAAGCGCAGGTGGGCCGGCTGGTCGAAGCCGAACTGCGCCTCGAGCTGCTCGATGAAGCGTGGATCGATGCCGCGGGCCCCCCGCGACTCGTCGCGCACCATCACCTCGCCGCCGGCGTCGAGCCGGGTGCTGGCCATGGCATCGGCGCCTTCGAAGCGGGCCAGCATCTGGTCGATGGGGCCGCCCGGGGCGGCCTGCACGATGACGAAGTTGAGCAGCATGATCCCGATCAGGGTGGGGATCATCAGCAGCAGGCGGCGCAGAATGTAGCGACTCACGAGGGCAGCTTCCTTGTTCGTTTCCGGGGCGGCATCAGCGGCGACGCAGGCGCTGGTTGATCTCGGCTTCCCGTTCGGCATTCACCCACCAGGCGGCGAGGTCCAGGCCATAGGCCGGGAAGGGTTCGGGCCAGCCGAACTTGTCCCAGATGGCGATGCGGGTCTCGCCGGAATGGTAGTGGGGGATCATCGGGAAGTGCCACAGCAGCACCCGGTCCAGGGCGCGGGCAGTGACGTTGAGCGCTTCGCGGCTGTCGGCACGGATCAGTCGATCCACCAGGTCGTCCACCACCGGGTCGGCCAGCCCCATCAGGTTGCGGCTCTGGGGCGTCTCGGCGGCGGCACTGGTCCAGAAGTCGCGCTGCTCGTTGCCGGGGTTGTTCGATTGGGGAAACTGACCGACGGTCATGTCGAAGTCGAAGCTGCGCAGGCGGTTGAGGTACTGGTTGATGTCGACGATGCGGATGCTGCCGCGAATCCCCAGGCGCGCCATGTTGCGCAGCATGGGCTGGGTGACCCGTTCCATGCCGGTGTCGAACAGCAGTACCTCCACGGTCAGCGGTTGCCCCGTCTCGCCGTGCACCAGGCGGTCTCCCTCCACTTCAAAGCCGGCTTCGCGCAGCAGATCCAGCGCCAGGCGCAGCCGTTCGCGCAGCTCCAGGGGGTGCTCGTGGGGCACCGGTTCCCGGAACAGCCGCTCCGGCAGCTGGTCTCGCCAGGGCTCCAGCAGGGCCAGCTCCTGCCCTTCCGGTAGCCCCTCGGCGGCCATCGGGGAGTTCTGGAAATAGCTCTCGGTGCGCCGGTAGGCATCGTAGAAGAGATTGGCGTTGAGCCAGGGGAAGTCGAAGGTCAGCGAGAGGGCCTCGCGCACCCGGGGATCGCTGAAGCTGTCGCGTCGCAGGTTGAAGACGAAGGCCTGCATACGCGCCGGCTGTCCGTCCGGCACCGCCAGGCGGCGCACCAGGCCGTCGCGATAGGCGGGGAAGTCGTAGCCGATGGCCCAGGTGGCAGCGCGGGCATCGATGCGGTAGTCCAGCACTCCGGCCTTGAAGGCCTCCCAGGCGATGTCGCGGTCGCGATAGTAGTCGTAGACCAGCCGGTCGATGTTGTGGCGCCCGCGCTTCACCGGCAGGTCCCGGCCCCAGTAGTCGGGATCGCGCTGATAGACGATGCGCCGGCCCGGGTCGAGCTCGCCGATACGGTAGGGGCCGGAGCCGGGGTGGGCGGCCAGCGTCGGCGCGGTGAAGTCGTGCTCCTGCCAATAGTGCTTTGGCAGCACCGGCAGCTGGCCGACGATCAGCGGCAGCTCCCGGGAGTGCACCTCGGCGAAGTCGAAGCGCACGGTCTGATCACTCAGGGCGGTGACGCCCGCCACGTCGGCGTAGTAGGCGCCGTAGAAGGGGTTGCCCTGTTCGGTGAGCAGTTCGAAGCTGAACACCACGTCGTGGGCGGTGACGGGCTCGCCGTCGTGGAAGCGTGCCTCGGGGCGCAGGTCGAACTCGATCCACTCCCGGTCGGGGTCCAGACGCATGCCGGAAGCGAGCAGGCCATAGACCGAGAAGGGCTCGTCCGGGTTGCCCTCCACCAGGGTGTCGTAGATCTCGAAGAGTCCCGCGGCCGGGGTGCCACGGATGATGAAGGGGTTGGTGGAGTCGAAGCTGCCGCCCACCGCCGCCTGGGTCAGGGTGCCGCCGCTGGGCGCCTCGGGATTGACGTGGGGGAAGTGGGCAAAGCCTTCCGGCAGTTCCGGGTCGTCATACAGTGCCAGGCCATGAACGGTAGGCACCGCGTCGGCGGAGACCGCCGCTGCCTGGGGGGTCCAGAGAGCGGCGGCCAGGGCGATCGGCAGCAGGCAGGTGGTGGCGGCACGAACGGCCGGTGCAGGGCGGCGCGGGGCTTCGGGCATCGGCGACATCCTTGGTCGGTGGCGGCCGGTCCTCGGTGGGACCGGCATCGATCGGCCAATAAGTTGTCAGGCCCTTGGCGGCTTGGCAAGCGTTCCCGGCACCCCTCCCGTCTCGTTTAGCGGTAGGCGACGCTCTCACGGGGCAGATCGAGCACCTGACCCGGGTGCAACACGTCGCCGTTCAAGCCGTTGACCTGACGAATCCGAGAGACGCTCACCCCCTGGCGGGAGGCGATCGTCGAGAGGCTGTCGCCGCTCTGCACCACGTAGCTGCCGTCGCCGCTGCCGGACGGCGAGGCGGGCGTTTCCAGGCGGGCCATCAGGGTGTCGGCGCGGTCGGTGGGCACCAGCAGGACCCGAGCCTGCCCGGGGTGGGCGGTGCCGTTGCTGAGGGCGGGATTGAGCTCGGACAACTCGCCGCGGCTGGCGCCGGAAAGCCGTGCCGCTTCGTCCAGGCCGAGCGGGCGGGAGACGGGGATCTTGGCAAAGGCCGGCGCGTCCTCGATATCGGGAAGGGCGACCTGGTATTTGTCAGGATCGTTGATGATAGCAGCGATGGCCTTGAGCTTGGGGACGTAGTTCATGGTCTCCCGGGGCAGGCTCAGGCTCCAGTAGTCGTCACCGTTGCCGCTGGAGATGGCGTTGCGGCGCGCCCGGTTCACGGTGCCGGCGCCGGCGTTATAGGCGGCCAGCGACAGCTCCAGATCGCCCTCGTACCACTGGTCGGCCTGCAGCTCGATGTAGTCCAGCGCGGCGCGGGTCGAGGCCACTACGTCGAGGCGGCCATCGTAGCCGCGTGCTCGACGCAGGCCCAGGGCGTCGCCGGTGCCGGGCATGAACTGCCACAGGCCGGCGGCGCCGCGATGGCTGCGGGCGGTGGGATCGAAGGAGCTCTCCACGAAGGGGATCAGGGCGATCTCCCCCGGCAGGCCGCGCTCCTCGACCTGCTCGACGATCCACGCCAGCCAGGGACGGGCGCGTTCGGTGATCTCGACGATGTTGTGGGGGCTCGCGCGGTAGTGGTCGATCCACTGCTGGACCCGCGGCTCGTCCAGACTATCCTGCCACTGGAGGCTGGCGCGCAGCCGACTCCAGGCGTCACGCGGCTCCAGGGCAAGCGCGTCCCAGAAGTGCTGATTCGCCGGCAGTCGGCCGGCGTGGGACGTGGACGGTGAAGCGAACTGGCCGTCCTTGCGCTGCTCGGGGCTGAGGGTGGCTGCCTGGCTATAGACGCTGCTGACCAGCAGTGCGCCGATCATTGCGGCGGTGCTGGCGAAACCGACTAGCATGCGTCGCTTGGTGTGGTAGGTCATCCGGAAGAGTTCCTCCTGGTCGTGTGCGGTCCCGCCGACAGCGGGACAAACCGCATGACGTCCAATCGGGGCAAGGTCAAAAGCTGTCTTTCCAACTGCGCAGCGTGGCAAAGGTGTCCACGTCGCTGCCGGTGTCGCCATGGGCCGAAGCGGCCTGACGTACGCCGGCATCGTGACTGCGCAGGAAAGGATTGATGCGTTTTTCACGGGCCAGTGAGCTCGGCAGCGTGGGGCGGTCGAGCTCTCTGGCGCGCAGGCACTCTTCCATTGCCTTGGTCACATCCGGATTGTGGGGGTCAGCGGCCAACGCGAAACGCAGGTTGGCCACGGTGTATTCGTGGCCGGCGAATACCAGGGTCTCGTCGGGCAGTGCCGTCAGCCTGCCAAGGGATTCGTGCATCTGCTCGGGTGTTCCCTCGAACAGTCTACCGCAGCCGGCGCTGAACAGGGTGTCACCGCAGAAGAGCAGCGGCGGAATGCCCGCGGTAAAGAAGGCGATGTGGTCCAGGGTGTGTCCCGGTACCTCATGCACCTCGAACAGTCGTCCCATGGCGCGAAATTCGTCTCCCTGGCCGACTCGCTCGTCGATGCCGGCGATCCGGGGATTGTCGGGGCCGATGACCCGGGGCGAATAACGCTCTATCAGGGTCGCCAAACCGCCGGTGTGATCCTGATGGTGGTGGGTAATCAGCACCGTGGAAAGGGTCAGCCCCTCGCTCTCGATCAGCTCGACCACCGGTGCCGCATCGCCCGGGTCGACCACGCAGATTTCGGAACTCGTATCCTGGCGCAGGAGCCAGATATAGTTGTCGCCAAATGCGGGTAACGGTGTCACGCTCAACATGGTCACGGCGTCCTGAATGGGCATGAACGGGTCGCAAAATCCGCCCAGAATGGAGGAGCCTGCTTTCGATGTCAATATCCCCCCCGGTTTCGTCCCTTGCCGCGCTGGTGCGAGAGGGTCGTCGCTTCTGGACCACTCCCGGCGGTCAGGCGGTGCGTCAGGCAGAGCGCGCCTGCCTGGGGCCTGTCTGCGAGCGGCTGTTCGGCGTTCACAGCCTCGAGCTCGGGCTGGGTGGGGCGCTGGCGGACATGTGCCCGGTGCGCCATCCCATGGCCTGGGCCCCGACCCGGGAGCTGGCGGACCAACCTGCCACCCTGGTCTGCTCACCGGATACGCTGCCGCTGCCCGATGCCTGCCTGAGCCTGGTGGTGATTCACCACCTGCTGGAGGTGGCGCCGGATCCCCACCGTACGCTGCAGGAGGCCGCTCGGGTGACCCGTGACGATGGACGGCTGATCATCTTCGGCTGGATGCCGCTGTCGGCGGGGGGGCTGCCCCGGATGTTGCCGGGTCGCCGGCGTCGCCTGCCCTGGCGCGGCCAATGGCGAACCCCGGTACGACTGCGCGACTGGCTGGCATTTGTGGACTTCGAGATCGAGCGGGTAGACTACTGCGGTTTTCATCTGCCCGGCACGCTGCCCGGCAATGCCGCCCTCGAGACCCTCGGGCGGCGACATAACCTGCCGCTGGGCGACAGCTTCATGATCCAGGCGACTCGGCGTCCTCAGCTGGCGCAGAGCCAGGGCGCGCGGCTTGGCTTCGCTAGCCCCTTCGGCGGTTCCGCCCTGGGCGCTACCCGGCTGGGCCAGTCGCGGTTTCCGCCCGAGCCCTATCCCCCCAATGATCAGAAAAGGGTGACAGAGGTTGACTGAGACGCTGACCGAGCAGGTTGCCGAGACGCGGGCCGACGCCCTGCCCGAAGTGACCATCTATACCGATGGCGCCTGCCGCGGCAACCCCGGCCCCGGCGGCTGGGGCGCCCTGCTCAAGAGCGGGCAGCACGACAGGGCCTTGAACGGCTTCGAGGCTCGCACCACCAACAACCGGATGGAGCTGATGGCGGCGATCATGTCGCTGCGCGAGCTCAAGCGGCCCTGCCGCGTCCAGCTGTGGACCGACTCCGAGTACCTGCGTCGCGGCATTACGGAGTGGATCCACAACTGGGTGAAGCGAGGCTGGAAGACGGCCGGCAAACAGCCGGTCAAGAATGCCGAGCTGTGGCGTGAACTGCTCGAGGAGACCCACCGGCATCAGATCGAGTGGCACTGGATCAAGGGCCACAGCGGTCACCCCGGCAACGAGCGTGCCGATCAATTGGCCAACGAGGCCATCGATGAGGCTCGTACCCGAGCCTGAGCCGATCGGCGTTGCCATGCTGCTGATCACGCCTCCACGAGGCTTGCATTGACCGGTGGAGAATGGCTCCGCCGAGAGAATGCCCCCCTTATTTTCCTGAGTCAGAGAGTTCGTCATGCGTCAGATCATTCTCGATACGGAGACCACCGGCATCGACCCCCGGGACGGCCATCGCCTGATCGAGATCGGGGCGGTGGAGATGGTCAACCGCCGGCTCACCGGCAACACCTATCACCAGTACATCAACCCCGAGCGGGAGATCGAGGCCGAGGCCGTCGGGGTGCACGGCATCACCGATGAGCGGGTGGCGGGTGAGCCGCTGTTCGCGGCGATCGCCGATGCGTTCTGGGCCTTCATCGAAGGGGCCGAGCTGGTGATTCATAACGCCCCCTTCGACGTCGGGTTCATCGACCACGAGCTCGACAGGCTCAACCGGGCGCGCGGTGAGCCGCACCTGGGGCCGGTCGCGGCGCACTGCCGGATTCTCGATACCCTGGTGATGGCCCGGGACAAGCATCCCGGCCAGCGCAACAGTCTCGATGCCTTGTGCAAGCGCTACGAGATCGACAACGGCCACCGAGTGCTGCACGGGGCCCTGCTGGACGCCGAGATCCTCGCCGATGTCTATCTGGCGATGACCGGCGGCCAGACCGCGCTCTCCCTGGACGCCTCGGGCGTGGGCGACAACGGTGCGGCCGGCAGCGGCGGCATGGCGATTCGCCGTCTCGCCCTGACGCCGGGATGCCTGGCGGTGCCGACGCCCAGCGAGGCGGAACTGGCCGCCCATCGCACCAAGCTGACGCACATTCGCGAGGCGGCCGGCGAGTGTCACTGGGATCGACTGGGCGAGGGAGTGCCGCACTGATGTTGCGCCGCGAGCTGCCCCTCCAGGCGTCGGCCGGGCGGGTCATTCGCCTGGCCGAAGGGCGGATCGCGCCGGGCCCGGACGGTGACCTGCTCCAGCCGATGCAGCCCTGGACGACGGCCATGCAGCCGATCTGTTACTGGAATGATGAGCCGGTGGCGCTGTCCCTGGAGGCGGCGGCAGGCGAGGGCTGGCTGGACGGGCGCGGCTGGCTCGCGGCGCTTCCCGAGTCGCGCTTCGCGCTGCTCTCCACTGTCCTCCAGGTAGGGGCCTGGCTGCGCGATCACCGCTTCTGTGGCCGCTGTGGGGCCCCGGCCGAGCGTCTCGGCGCCGAATTCGCCATGCACTGCCATGGCTGCGGCCACCGCAACTATCCGCGTATATCGCCTTGCATCATCACCCTGGTGACCCACGGCGATTCGCTGCTGCTGGCGCGCAGCCCGCGATTTCCGCCGCGACGCTATTCGACCCTGGCCGGCTTCATCGAGCCCGGCGAGTCCGCCGAGGAGGCGGTGCGTCGCGAGGTCTTCGAGGAGGTCGGGCTGCAGGTGGGCAGGATTCGCTACTTTCGCAGCCAGGCCTGGCCCTTTCCCCACTCGCTGATGCTGGGTTTCTTCGCCGAGGCGGCCAGCCGCCGGATTCGCATCGACGGCGTGGAGATCGCCGATGCCGCCTGGTATTCGCCGCGGCGTCTGCCGTCGCTGCCGCCGCTCTATTCGATTTCGAGGGCGCTGATCGAGACACACCTGGGCGAAGTGGCGGCGCGCTAGGGCCAGGCGGCACGAGGCGTCAGGTCAAGAACGCAGTCGGGCCGCCTGGTGGCGGCCCGAAAGGGGAGAGCTTTTCCGCAAGGCTCAGCCAGAGGGAAACAGGCTGGTCAGTTTGGTGGCCAGCATGACGTTGCCGGTGGCCTTCAACTGGCCGGTCATGAAGGCGGTCATGCCGTTGACCTCGCCGTTCATGATCCCCTTGAGGGTATCGGTGCTCATGCTGAGGCTGACGGTGGGATCGTCATGCTCGCCCTCCTGGACCGCCAGGGTGCCGTCCTTGATGACCAGGTAATGGCTGCCGGCATCGCTGAAGTGAAACTGGAAGACGTCATCCATGCCCTGGGCGGACTGGGGGTCGAAACGGGACTGCAGCTTGTCGAGGGTGGAGAGACTCATCGGGGCTCCTGGCAGGGTGGGACGGGAAGTAGCCGCTCAGGTTATTTCAAACGATTGTTTCATTCAAGCG
>PWEV01000213.1 GCA_003553625.1 Halomonas sp. | reverse complement strand
GACCCCCAGGTGAACAAGGCCGAGGCCGAGGCCGAATACGGCATCCGCCCGGTACAGGCCCCCGAGGCCGGCGCCTACGACGCCGTGATACTCGCCGTGGCCCACCGCGAGTTTCGCGAGCTCGGCGCGGAAGGCATCCGCGCCTGGGGCAAGCCCGAGCATGTGCTCTATGACCTGAAGTACTTGCTGCCCAAGGAGAGCGTGGACCTGAGGCTGTAGTCAGCCTTTGTGGCCTTTCCCCCGGGGTCAGACCCTTCGGCAAACTTAGGCCAACCCCCGCCTAAGTGTGCCGAAGTGTCTGACCCCTGCAGCTACCCGTGCAGCTAAGAAGGCTTTCGAAGAGAGCATGGACGGTTCGAGTCCAAGGGGCTATTCTTCAGTGATGCATTAATGCAGCAATGATGTAGCCTGCTTTTTGCCAAGCCTTTCTTGCGAGGTACCCCAGCATGAGTGCCGAAGCCCTTATCGACCCGGACGACTACCAGGCGCCCACGACTTATGAACGCTTTGTGGAAGATCTCAGGCGATCCGCAACGGCAGCGGGCAAGCCGATCATCGACCCCAGGTTGTTCGCTCGCGCGTTGAGCATGGACCTGCAAGCTTTGGCTGCGGATGCCCATGTGCACCGAGTCACACTCTCGCGCGCCCAGGGAACCGAGAAGTTGCAAGGCTTTCTGCGTGACGCGCTGCAGGTGCTGCGTGCTGCCACGGACATCAACGGGGACTTTCGGCATGCCCTGTTCTGGTTTCGTAACGAACCCATCAGCACCTTCGATTACCTGACGCCGGAGCAGTTGGTCAGTGAGGGGAGAGCTCAGGATCTTGTGCGTTACCTTCAGTCCCTGAAGGTGGGAGCAGCCGGGTGAAAGCGATGCGACGACCGCACTGGAGGAATATCGCCAAATCTCTGGTGGCGGGGTCAGGTTCTTAAAATTACTTTGGAGCAGGCGGCCACAGTCGTGATGTGTGCACAAGGGTCAGGATCCAGACCGTATCGTGATCCAATTCGTACACGAGGCGGTAGTTCTCGTGCGGTAATAGCTCTCTGGTTCCCGGGACAAGGCCTGGTCTTCCCTGGGCATGAAAGTCTGTCAGGCGTGAAGCTGCTGCACTGAACAGCGTATCCATGCGGATGGCCGCTTGAGGGTTACGCTCTTTTAGATACTCCCAGATAGCGAGACGATCAGCGATCGCCTCAGGCGTCCAGACGACCCTCACGCTTGCTCCTCACTCCTTGCTCGTTGAGCGGTGAAACGTGCTTCTACTTCGTCGTTGCTCAGCCCATCACCTGCACTCATCGAGTGCCGAGCGGTCTCGACTTTTCCGTGCAGGAATGTCGCATATTCGCGTGCCTCCCTCTGCCGTTGAACATACTCGCGCATCAGCTCGCGAACAATCTGAGAGGCTGGGCGGTGCTCTGCCTCGGCTTCGGACATGAATTCATCGCGAAGCTCGGTTTCCAATTTCATGGTGAATACCGCTTGCTTTGCCATCTTCACGCTCTCTTGTAACAGGTTTGGTACAAATAAAGTATATACCATGTCAGTACAAGGGGGGCCTACACTGCGCATTTTTAGCTGAACGGGGTCAGACCCTGAAATCCGCTTAAGGGTCTGACCCTAAAGCCAACCTCAGCCAACCTTGACGCCACTGGCGTAGCCCCTTCGGTCAGACCCCTGCCACTTTGCCAAGCCGGTGTGGTGCCGTTGGCTGACGGGGTGGCCGCCGCCGGGAGTCTGACCCGGCGGGGCGCGGCGTCGGTAAAGCCAGCGTGTTCGATTCAGGGGCAGGCACAGTCCTTCCGTCAGGTTGCCGGGCCGGCGCTCATGCTACACTCTACCCAGCGATACACTGTATGTCTGAACATGTAGAAGGGCTGTGATGGGACAGGCGCTGATCAATGCCGACATGCTGAGCTGGGCCCGAAAGCGGGCAGGGCTGAGCGTCTCTGTGCTTGCCGAGAAGCTCCAGCAGCCCGAGGAGAAAGTGGCTGCCTGGGAAGCGGGCGAGACCCGACCGACCTTCCGCCAGGCGCAGCAGTTTGCTCAGCAAGTGCACGCTCCTTTCGGCTACCTGTTCCTGCGCCAGCCCCCCGAGGATGATCTGCCTATTCCTGATCTTCGCACGGTGGGAGACCATGCCCCACGCGGTATCAGTGTGGATTTGAAGGATGTACTGCGCGATGTGCTGCGCCGTCAGATCTGGTTTCGCGACTATCAGATCGCCATGGATGAGAGTGCTGTTGCGGTAGTGGGGCGCGCCAAGGGTGCCTTGACAGCAGCTGAGATCGTGACAGACATGCGGAAATGGCTTGAGGTGCCGCCCCATCCTGAGAGAGGCAATTGGGACGCGTACTTCCGCGATCTGGTTCAGCGAATCGAGCGGCTGGGAATTCTGGTCATGCGCAGCGGCATTGTTGGTAACAATACGCGGCGAGTGCTGAGTGTGGAGGAGTTTCGCGGCTTTGCTATCGCAGACCCCGTCGCACCGGTGATCTTCATCAATGCGGCCGATGTGCCTGAAGCACGGTTGTTCACGCTTGTGCATGAGCTGGCCCATATCTGGCTGGGTGAATCCGGGATTTCCGATGGAGATCCTGCCAACCGCAGACGCACCGAGAAGCTGTGCAATGCGATCGCTGCGGAATTTCTGGTGCCGGAAGAGGAGTTCCTGCCGCTGTGGCAGGAAGCAGAAGATTGGAAAGCCAACCTGGCTCCCTTGGCCGCACATTTCCATGTGAGCCAGTGGGTGATTGCTCGCCGGGCCCAGGAGCTCCGGCTGATTGCGGAGCAGGACTACCGGCGATATGTGGTCAATCGGCTTGAGGCCCACCGCAATAGGGAAAAGCGGGGGGGAGCAAGCTTTGATCGCGTGGTGCCCGGGCGGGTCAGTAAACGCCTGGCCCAGGCGGTGGCAAGTGAGGCCCTGAGTGGGCGGCTGTTGCTGAGAGATGCCTACCAGCTGATTGGCGTGAGACCACATAGGCTCAAGACGTTTGCCCGCAAGGAGCTCGGCCTGTGACCTACCTTCTGGACGCCAATACCTATATTCAAGCGAAATCACTTCACTACCGGATGCATATCGTGCCGGGGTTCTGGGAGTGGCTGGATCTGCAGTTTGGAGTTGGACAGGTTGGCAGCATTCGCAGTGTCTATGACGAGCTGGCGGCAGGCGGCGATGAGCTGAGTGAATGGGTGAGGCTGCGCCGTCACCAGTTCTTTGCCGTGGATGAAGAGGCAACGCAGGCCGTCTTCGCCGACATTGCCGACCATGTTGCTACGCATTCGTCCTATCAAGAGCCGCATGTCAGCAGTTTTCTTGCCGGCGCCGACCCCTGGCTAGTGGCAAAGGCCAAGGCCATAGGCGCTAAGGTGGGGTTTGGTGGCGGGGTCAGACCCTTAAGCAGTCTTAGGCAAAGGGCGCGCCTAAGTCCGCTGAAGGGTCTGACCCGCGGGCGCGGGGTGGTGGTAATATGTGCCGCGGTTCCATGTTCATCTTTGTTTGCAAGGACTCTTCATGAAAGTGCTCGTGACCGGCAACGCCGGCTTTATCGGTTTCCACACCGCCAAGCGTCTGCTGGAGCGGGGCGATAGCGTGGTCGGCGTCGACGTGGTCAATGACTACTACGACCCTTCCATCAAGGAGGCACGGCTCAAGATCCTGGAAGAGACGGCGGCGCGCACCGGCAGCGAGTACGTGTTCCTGCGCGAGGATCTGGCCGACCTGGCGGCGGTGACCGCGGCGTTCGAGGCCCACCGGCCGGACCGGGTGATCCACCTGGCCGCCCAGGCCGGGGTGCGCTACTCGCTGGAGAACCCCCACGCCTACGTGCAGAGCAATGTGGTGGCCTTCACCAACATCCTGGAGGGGTGCCGGCACCACCGGGTGGAACACCTGACCTACGCCAGCACCAGCAGCGTGTATGGTGCCAACACCAAGATGCCGTTCTCCGAGCATGAGGGCGTCGACCATCCGCTGCAGTTCTATGCCGCCACCAAGAAGGCCAACGAGCTGATGGCGCACAGCTATAGCCATCTCTATCGCCTGCCCACCACCGGGCTGCGCTTCTTCACCGTCTATGGCCCCTGGGGCCGCCCGGACATGGCGCTGTTCCTGTTTACCCGGAAGACCCTGGCCGGCGAGCCGATTCCCGTGTTCAACCACGGTAACCACACCCGCGACTTCACCTACGTTGACGACATCGTGGAGGGGGTGATCCGCGCCAGCGACGATATCGCCAAGCCCAACCCCGAGTGGAACAGCGATGCCCCTGACCCGGCCACCAGCAACGCCCCTTACCGCCTGTTCAACATCGGCAATAACGACCCGGTGAAGCTTTCCGCCTACATTGAGGCCATCGAGGAGGCGCTGGGCATGGAGGCGATCAAGGAGCTGCTGCCGCTGCAGCCGGGTGACGTGCCGGATACCTACGCCGATTCCACTGAGCTTGAGAGGGCGGTAGGCTACAAGCCCGCCACGCCGGTGAAGGAGGGGGTGGCCAACTTTGTCGCCTGGTATCGGGACTTTTATCAGGAGTGAGGAGCAAGGATGAACGTAACAGTTTTCGGCACCGGCTACGTGGGCCTGGTGCAGGGCACCATCCTCGCCGAGGTGGGCCATCAGGTCGTCTGCATGGATGTGGACGCCGAGAAGATCGACAAGCTCAAGCAGGGCATCATCCCGATCTACGAACCGGGCCTGGAGAGCCTGGTGAAGGAGAACACCGCGTCCGGTCGGCTGAGTTTCACCACCGATGCTGCCATGGCCGTGGCCCATGGCGATATCCAGTTCATCGCCGTGGGGACGCCGCCGGATGAGGATGGCAGTGCCGATCTGCAGTACGTGCTCAGGGTGGCCGAGACCATCGCCGAGCACATGGAGGCGCACCGCATCCTGGTGGACAAGTCCACCGTGCCGGTGGGCACCGCCGACAAGGTGCGTGCCCGGGTCGCCGAGGTGCTCGAGCGGCGAGGCAGGACGGAGCTGACCTTCGACGTGGTCTCCAACCCCGAATTTCTCAAGGAAGGCAGTGCCGTCGCGGACTGTCAGAAACCGGACCGCATCATCATCGGTACCGCGGACGAGCATAGCGTGGAGGTGATGCGCGAGCTCTATGCCCCCTTCGGCCGCCAGCACGAGAAGATCATCGTGATGGACGTCAGGAGCGCCGAGCTGACCAAGTACGCCGCCAACTGCATGCTGGCCACCAAGATCAGCTTCATGAACGAGATGGCCAACCTGGCCGAGCGGCTGGGGGCGGACATCGAGGCGGTTCGCCAGGGCATCGGCTCGGACCCGCGCATCGGCTACCACTTCATCTATCCCGGGTTGGGCTATGGCGGCTCCTGTTTTCCCAAGGACGTGCAGGCACTGATCCACACCGCCGACAGCATCGGATTCGACAGCAAGGTGCTGAAGGCCGTGGAAGCGCGCAACGCCGAGCAGAAGACCACGCTGTTCGCCAAGATCCGCGAGCACTTCGGTGGCGAGCTGGCCGGCAAGACCCTGGCACTATGGGGGCTCTCCTTCAAGCCCAACACCGATGACATGCGCGAGGCGCCCAGCCGGGTGCTGATGGAGGCGCTGTGGGCCGCCGGTGCCCGGGTGCAGGCCTTCGACCCGGAGGCCATGGAAGAGACCCAGCGCCTCTATGGCGACCGCGACGAGCTGGCCCTTTGCGGCACCAAGGAGGCGGCCCTGAAGGGCGCCGACGCCCTGGTGATCGTCACCGAGTGGCAGAGCTTCCGCGCCCCGGATTTCGACCTGATCTACAAGCAGTTGAGCCAGCCCACCGTCTTCGACGGCCGCAACATGTACGAACCTGCGCGCATGGCCAAGAAGGGCTTCACCTACTACTCCGTGGGCCGCCTTCCTTCCGGAACCGTGAATGTATGACCTGCTGAAGGTGTTGGCCGGCCAGCTGCTGATGCCGCTGCCGATCAGCCTGGGGCTGATGGCGCTGGGCCTTGCGCTGTTGGCCTGGCGCTTCCGGCGCACGGGCGGGGCGGTCGCCGGGTTCGGCCTGTCGTTTCTGGTGCTGGCAAGCCTGGCCCCCGTGGCCGACCGGCTGCTGCTGCCGTTCGAGATGCGCTATCCGCCGCTGCTGACTCTTCCTGCTGAAGCCCTCCCGACCGAGGGCCTCCCGACCGAGGCCCCGCTGGCCGGGGTGGTGGTGCTGGGCGGTGGCTGGGCCCCCGAGGCGCCGCGCTCCAGCGTGAGCCGGCTGAACGACAGCTCGGCGATCCGCCTGATGGAGGGCATTCGGCTGTGGCGGCAGCGCCCCGAGCTTCCGCTGGTGGTCACCGGCGCCAGCCGTGATGCCGACACCGCGCCGGTGGCCCGGGGCTATGCCGCCGCGGCCATGGCGCTGGGCCTTGCGCTGCTGGCCTGGCTCTTCCGGCGCACGGGCGGGGCGATCGCCGGGTTCGGCCTGTCGTTTCTGGT
>PWEV01000239.1 GCA_003553625.1 Halomonas sp. | reverse complement strand
GGCCGAGATTCTCCAGCAGGCTCTCGCTGTACCAGTCGATGAAGTCGATGACGCCGAACTCGAACGTCTCCGAATAGGGGCCGGGCTCATAGCCCCGGGAGTTGATCCCCCGCTGGTTCTCCTCCGCCAGGCGGCGATCCTGCTGGTTGGTGGCATCCCAGACGCGGCGCAGTTGGGCCGGGTCGTAATCGATTCCTTCCACGGCATCCTTGTGGACCAGCCACTTGGTGGTCACCACCGTCTGCTGGGGTCCTAGCGGCATCACCCGGAACACCACGGCATGGTCGCCCATGAAGTGGTTCCATGAATTGGGCAGATGGAGAATACGCAAGGCGCCCAGATCAGCGCTGGAAATCCTGCCCATCAGCTTGCGACATCCCGGCTGGCCATCGAGGGTCATCGAGACGGTACCTTCCAGCAGCGGTGTGCGGGTCAGGCGATTGCGCTTGCCCAGGCGGCTGAGCTTCCAGGGCACGCCCATCGCCTCCCACTGCTGCTGCTTGCGTGCCACCAGTGCCCGGTAAGCCGGCGTGGCGCGCGGGTCGTCACTGTCGTCGAACTCCTGCAGCGAGTTGAGCAGCTCCGGATGAGCGCCGCTGCAGTGGTAACACTCACGATTGTTCTCGATCACCAGCTTCCAGTTCGCCTGTTCGACGATGCTGGACTCCACCGCCACCTTGACGTTGTCCATGTCGTAAGGGGCGAGGTAGTGCTCGAGGCTCTCCAGGAAGTCGTCGATGGCGGGAGGGGTGTCGGCCAGGCTGATGAAGAGGTAGCCGCCGGCGCTGCGCACGTTAACGGGCTTGAGTCCGTAGGCGGTGAGATCGAAGGCCGCGCCCATGTCGCTGCCGGCGAACAGAAGCCGGCCGTCAAGTTCGTAGGTCCACTGGTGATAGGGGCAGACCAGCTTGGCGACCTTGCCCCTCTCGCCGGTACAGAGACGCGAGCCGCGATGCCGGCAGACGTTATGGAAGGCATGAATGCTGCCGTTGTCGCCCCGCACGATGATCACCGGGTTGTCGCCCACGTCCAGGGTCATGTAGTTCCCCTTGGAAGGAATCTCGCAGGTCATCCCGGCGAATAACCACTCCTTTTCGAATATCTCCTGCATGTCCAGGGCGAACAATCGGGCATCGTTATAGAAGGGCTGGGGCAACGAGAAGTGCCGACGGCGCCGGGTCAGCATCTCGGCGGTGGCCTCGCGTGCCGATGCCAGGGGATCATCCAGACGGGCGGAAGATATGGGGTCCATGACAATAGGTCCTATTGCTGGGCCGCTTGGGCGGCCTCGGGGTTGTTCGGGGGAACCGGGATCCTGTGGAGGGCCGCTCACGGGAGAAGAGTGTGTCGCATTGCGGCGAGTGTGGATCAGCGGCCTGAAGGCCAGTTGTCTGGCCGCGACGCTCGGTGATACCGCAGCGACGAGACGCGCAACAAAGGATGGGCGTGCCGGAGGCCACGGGCATGTCCGTGTCGCTGGCAGGCAAGTCTCGGCACATCAGCCTGCGCAGAATGCGCACAACGGCATCCGGTAGCACCGCGGCCGGAGGCCTTCATGCTGCAGCCCGGGCGATACGATAATGACAACGAGCTTTCTCAATCCCGTCACGACTCAGACCTGGACCAACGGCCGTCATTTGGTGCGCTGCGTCAAGGTGATCCAGGAAACCTGGGATACCCGCACGTTCTGCTTCATGGCCGAACAGCCCGTGATGTTTTTCTTCAAGCCCGGGCAGTTCGTGACGCTGGAGCTGGAGGTCGATAGCCAGCAGGTGATGCGCTCCTACACCATCTCAAGCTCACCGTCCGTTCCCTACAGCTTCTCGATCACCGTCAAGCGAATCCCGGGAGGCATGGTCTCCAACTGGCTGCACGATAATCTGGGAATCAACGATGAGCTGGCCGTCCACGGGCCGGTCGGCAACTTCAACGTCATCGACTATCCCGCCGACAAGGTGCTGATGCTGTCCGGTGGTGTCGGCATCACTCCGCTGATGTCCATGGCGCGCTGGTACTTCGACACCAATGCGGCCGTAGACCTGCAGTTCGTGCACAGCGCGCGTACGCCGCGCGACATCATCTTCCACCGCGAGCTCGAACATATCTTCTCGCGAATCCCCGAGTTCCAGCTGCACATCGTATGCGAGCGCAGCGACGAGCTCGGAGACGCCTGGTCCGGCTTCCGCGGCTACCTCGCCCTACCGATGCTGCAGCTGATGGCACCGGACTTCATGGAGCGCGAGATCTTCTGCTGTGGCCCCACGCCGTACATGGAGGCCATCAAGAAGCTGCTGCGGGAAAAGGGCTTCGACATGGCGCACTACCATGAGGAGTCCTTCGGCGCCACGCCGCTGGCGATCCAGGAAGAGGTGACCGAGCACGTCGAACAGGCCGAAGCCGCGGCCGAAGAGTTCGACATTGCCGACATGATCAGCGTCGAGTTTCGCCAGTCCGGCAAGAGCGTTCGCATACACCCCGGCGATACGGTGCACACGGCAGCGGCCAAGCTCGGCCTGCATATTCCCAAGGCCTGCGGCATGGGGATCTGCGGCACCTGTCGCGTGCCCCTGGCCGCTGGCCAGGTCGACATGGAACACAACGGCGGCATCACCGATGAGGACGTGGCAGACGGCTATATCCTCTCCTGCTGCAGCAGACCCCTTGGCGACGTGGTGGTGGAATATTGATCGGATCTCGCCCCGCCGGCTCGCTTCGGCGGCGGTGCTCCGTCTTCCCCTCGGGATCCTGTCTCGCGCAATGACGGCGGTGTCGTTTCCAGAATACGTCGCGCGCCCCTTTCTCTTACCGTATCGAAGCCAACCACCAGGGTGATGTCATGAACAACAACAGCCTTACAACGACCGATCCGCAGATCGCCGCCGCCATCGCCGACGAGGTGGCCCGCCAGGAAGCCCACATCGAGCTGATCGCCTCGGAGAACTACGCCAGCCCCCAGGTCATGGAGGCCCAGGGAACGCAGCTGACCAACAAGTACGCCGAAGGCTACCCCGGCAAGCGCTACTATGGAGGCTGCGAGCACGTCGACGTGGTCGAACAGCTGGCCATGGACCGCGCCTGTGCCCTGTTCGGCGCCGACTACGCCAACGTCCAGCCCCACTCCGGTGCCCAGGCCAACGCCGCGGCCTTCATGGCGCTGGTCAAACCGGGTGACACCATCCTCGGCATGAGTCTGGCCCACGGTGGCCACCTGACCCACGGGGCGGCGCCCAACTTCTCCGGCAAGTACTACCGCGCGGTCCAGTACGGGCTGAACCCCGATACCGGCGAGATCGATTACGCCGAGGTCGAGCGGCTGGCTCACGAGCACCAACCCAAGCTGATCATCGCCGGTTTCTCGGCCTATTCCCGCATCATCAACTGGCGTCGCTTCCGTGATATCGCCGATGCCGTTGGCGCCTGGCTGCTGGTGGACATGGCCCATGTCGCCGGTCTGGTCGCCGCCGGCCACTATCCGAGCCCGATTCCCCATGCCCATGTGGTCACCACCACCACCCACAAGACCCTGCGCGGTCCCCGAGGCGGCCTGATCCTCTCCGCTCTTGGTGATGCGGACCTCTACAAGAAACTCAACGGCGCGGTCTTCCCGGGCCAGCAGGGTGGCCCGCTGATGCACGTCATCGCCGCCAAGGCGGTAGCGTTTCGCGAGGCCATGGACCAGGACTTCGTGCGCTATCAACAGCGGGTGATCGACAACGCTCGAGCCATGGCGGGAGTGTTCATCGAGCGCGGCTATGACGTGGTCTCCGGCGGCACCGATGACCATCTCTTCCTGGTGTCGCTGATCCGGCAGGGAGTGACGGGCAAGGACGCCGACGCTGCGCTGGGACGGGCTCACATCACCGTGAACAAGAATGCCGTGCCCAACGATCCGCAGAGTCCCTTCGTGACCTCGGGGCTGCGCATCGGCACTCCGGCGGTGACCACCCGCGGCTTCGATGACGCGGACTGCACCGAACTGGCGGGCTGGATCTGCGACATCCTTGATGCCCTGGCAGCCGGCCGCGACAGCGCCGCCGTGGAAGCCGACGTCAAGGCCAAGGTCGCCGAAGTGTGCGCCCGCCATCCGGTCTACGGGTCGGTCACCGCCACCGCCGAGACTGCCGTCGAAACCACCGCTTGAACCGGCCGCCGGGCCCGACCCGGCGAGGCCAAGCTGAGGAGACCCCTATGCAACGTTATTCAGGCTTCGGGCTGGTCAAGCACGCGCTGAGCCATCATGAAAACTGGCAGCGCCAGTGGCGCAACCCTACGCCCAGGAAACAGTACGACGTGATCATCGTCGGGGGTGGGGGCCATGGCCTGGCCACCGCCTACTATCTGGCCAAGGAGTTCGGCGTCAAGAACGTGGCGGTGATCGAGAAGGGTTGGCTGGGCGGCGGTAACACGGCGCGTAATACGACCATCGTGCGTTCCAACTATCTATGGGACGAGGCCGCCGCCCTTTACGAGCACTCCATGACGCTGTGGGAGGGGCTCTCCCAGGATCTCAACTACAACGTCATGTTCTCCCAGCGCGGCGTGCTGAATCTGGGTCATACCCTGCAGGACATGCGGGATATCCAGCGCCGGGTCAACGCCAACCGCCTCAATGGGATCGATGGGGAGGTCCTGGATGCCAAGGGCGTTCAGGCCCTGGTGCCGATCATGGACTGCTCGAAGCACGCTCGCTATCCGGTGCTGGGAGCTTCCTGGCAGCCGCGAGCCGGGGTGGCCCGTCATGACGCCGTGGCCTGGGGGTTCGCCCGAGCGGCCGATGCCCAGGGCGTGGATATCCTCCAGCAGACCGAGGTGACAGGCTTCAAGATACGCGACGGCCAGATCTACGGGGTGCACACCAACCGGGGTGACATCGAGGCTAAGACCGTGGGCTGCGTGACGGCGGGCAACTCCGGCGTGATGGCCGGGATGGCCGGCATCAAGCTGCCGCTGGAGTCCCATCCGCTGCAGGCGCTGGTGTCGGAGCCGCTCAAGCCGGTGCTCGACACCGTGGTGATGTCCAACCACGTGCACGGCTATATCAGCCAGTCGGACAAGGGCGACCTGGTCATCGGCGCCGGCATCGACGGCTACAACGGCTATGGTCAGCGCGGTAGCTACCCCACCGTGGAACACACCCTGCAGGCGATCGTCGAGATGTTCCCGATCTTCTCCCGGGTGCGCATGAACCGCCAGTGGGGCGGCATCGTCGACACCTGCCCGGATGCCTGCCCGATTCTTTCCAAGACCCGGGTGAAGGGACTGTATTTCAACTGCGGCTGGGGGACCGGCGGCTTCAAGGCCACCCCGGGATCGGGGCATGTCTTCGCCGCCAGTCTTGCCAGGGGCGAGATGCACTCTATCGCCGCGCCGTTCTCCATCGACCGTTTTCATACCGGGGCGCTCGTCGATGAACACGGTGCCGCCGGCGTGGCCCACTAAGGAGATTTCGCCATGTTCCATATCCACTGTCCCTATTGCGGCGAGCTCCGGGAAGAGCAGGAATTCCACCCCAAGGGCCAGGCCCATATCGCCCGTCCGGCGGACCCCGCGTCCTGCTCCGATGAGGAGTGGGGTGACTACCTGTTCTTCCGGGACAACCCGCGTGGCATCCATCACGAGCTGTGGGTGCACGCCGCGGGGTGTCGCAAGTTCTTCAATATCACGCGCCACACAGTGAGTTACGAGATCCTCGAGACCTACAAGATGGGCGAGCAGCCGTCGTTCACCGCGGAACACCCCCGGGGCAACAGCACCGAGGCGGCGTCGCGCCAGGCACAGGTCGCGCAACAGGCAGGAGTCCACGTATGAGCCAACCCAATCGCCTCGGCCAGGGCGGGCGCATCGACCGCGCCCACACGCTGGACTTCACCTTCAACGGCAAGCGCTTCCAGGGGCATGCCGGCGATACCCTGGCCTCTGCGCTGCTGGCCAACGGCGTGGATATCGTCAATCGCAGCTTCAAGTATTCCCGGCCGCGGGGCATCGTGGCGGCGGGTGCCGAGGAACCCAATGCCGTGGTTCAGCTCGGCAGCACCGAGGCCGGTCAGGTGCCCAACGTGCGGGCGACTCAGCAGGCGCTGTTCAATGGCCTGGAGGCGCGCAGCACCAACGGCTGGCCGAACGTGCAGCGCGACATGATGAGTCTGGTCGGCAAGCTGGGCGGCAAGTTCATGCCGCCCGGGTTCTACTACAAGACCTTCATGGCGCCGGCCTCAATGTGGATGACCTACGAGAAGTTCATCCGCAAGGGGGCGGGCATGGGGCGCAGCCCAGCCGAGAACGATCCGGACATCTACGACCACCTGCATCAGCACTGCGACGTGCTGGTGGTCGGGGCCGGCCCCGCGGGACTCGCCGCCGCGCTGGCCGCGGCGAGCGGCGGCGCCCGGGTGATCCTCGTCGACGAGCAGGAAGAGATGGGTGGCTCGCTGCTGGACACCCGTGAGACTCT
>PWEV01000186.1 GCA_003553625.1 Halomonas sp. | reverse complement strand
TCGATCTGGACGGCGGAGGGGTTCAGGAGGTGAGGGTGCCCCATCGGCTCTGGCACCACGGCGAGCCGGGCCTGCCGGTGGTGAAGCGGCGCGGCGAGCGCTGGCCGGAGATCGACACCGAGGAGTATCGCGACCAGCAGCGGCGGAACCGGGAGGGCACCCGGCGCGTGCTCGAGGTGCTGACCGGGCAGTAGAGTTCCCGAGGTGGGTGTTTCACACTGGTCCGAACGTCTCGCTTCAAGGACATCGACGATGCGACTGAGAATTCTCTCGGACCTGCACCTGGAACATTTCGACACCCTGAGGGAGCTACCGGAGGTCGACGCCGATGCGGTGATACTGGCTGGCGATATTCATTCTGGCACGCTTGGTCTCGGCTGGGCGGCAGAGTACTTCGCCGGTACGCCGATCCTCTATGTACCAGGGAACCACGAGTTCTACGGCAACTGCATGCCCCGCCTGCGCCGGGAACTGGCAGCCAAGGCTGAACGGCTCGGTATCCACCTGCTGGACAATCACACGCTGACTCTCGGCGGCGTGCGCTTTCACGGCACGACGCTCTGGACCGACTTTGCCCTCTATGCTGACCGGCCCGATCACGACCCGGAGCTGACCGAGGCCAGAGCGCTGGCCCTGATGCCCGATTTCCGTATCATCGAGCAACCAGAAGGTGCGGTGTTCTCCCCGCAGGAGAGCCGGCGACTGCACGCCGAGGCGCTGGCCTGGCTGGAGGCGGAGCTTGCGGAGCCGTTCAGCGGTCCCCGGGTGGTAATCAGCCACCATGCGCCTCTGGCCGACTGCATTCCGCCTAACTATCGCGGCGACGCGCTGTCGCCGGCCTTTGCCTCCGATCTGCCACAGCTGATGGGCCGCATGGACCTCTGGGTCCATGGTCATGTGCATGAGCCGGTGGATCTGGAAGTGGCTGGAACGCGCATGGTCGCCAACCCCGGCGGCTATCCCGGTGAGTTTGCACCTCCGCTGTTCACGCCTGACCTGATGGTGGAGATTTCGACCCCGTGATCCTGCTGATGATTGCCTACCTGGCGGCTAGCCTGGTGGCCGTGCTCCTCTACGGCATCGACAAGGCGGCGGCGCGGCGCGACCGCCGCCGCATACGCGAGTCGACCCTGCACCTGGTCGCCCTGGCGGGGGGCTGGCCGGGGGCGCTGCTGGCCCGGCGCGCCTTCCGCCACAAGACCCGCAAGCAGCCCTTCGGCGCTGTCCTCTGGGGCTGTGCGGCGCTCAACGTTGGCCTGGTGGCCTGGCTGGCCACGTCGGATTCCGCCTCGGGTCTGCGCCAACTGGCGAACCTGGGGTAGGGCCTTGTCGACTCACCACGGTTTTATCCTGACCCGCCACTGGGAGGAGAGCCTCCGGGGCACCGAGGTCACCCTGTGGCTGGCCACCGACCAGGGGCCGCTTCGGGTGCGCCTGCCGGTGCAGCCCGCGGTGGGCTTCCTGCCCGCCGAGCAGCGAGCCCAGGCCGAGGCGCTGCTGGCCGACGATAACGAGATGGGCAGGGGGGTGATCTTTCGCGAACTTGCGCTGCGCGACTTCCATCACCGCCCGGTGCTGGGCCTCTACTGCTCCCACTACCGTCAGCTGATACGGCTAGACCGGCGCCTGAACGACGCCGGGGTCGAGCTGCTCGAGACCGATATCCGTCCCCCGGAACGCTACCTGATGGAGCGCTTCATCACCGCGCCGGTGGCCGTGACCGGAAAACCTGACGGGGAGGGGGGCCTGGCGGAGGCGCGCCTGAGGCCGGCCCCGGACTACCGACCGCGGCTGAGTACGGTGTCGCTGGATATCGAGACCAGCGCCCGGGGCGAGCTCTATTCCATTGCGTTGGAAGGCTGCGGACAGCGTCGGGTCTATATGCTGGGGCCGGCCAACGGCGGGGAAGTCAAACTCGACTTCACGCTAGACTACTGCGCCAGCCGTGCCGAACTGCTCCGGCGTCTCAACGCCTGGTTCGCCGAGCATGATCCCGACGCCATCATCGGCTGGAACCTGGTGCAGTTCGACCTGCGCGTGCTGCGCGAGCACGCCGAGAGACTCGGCGTGCCGCTGCGGCTGGGACGGGACGGCGCCGAGATGGAGTGGCGCGCCCATGGCCACCAGCCCAACCACTTCTTCGCCGCCGCCGCCGGGCGCCTGATCATCGACGGCATCGAGGCCTTGCGCTCGGCCACCTGGCACTTCCCCTCCTTCAGCCTGGAGAACGTCGCCCGGACGCTTCTCGGTGAGGGCAAGGCGATCGACAACCCCTACCAGCGCCTGGACGAGATCCTGCGCATGTTCGCCGAGGACAAGCCGGCGCTGGCCCGCTACAACCTCAGGGACTGCGAACTGGTGACGCGGATCTTCGCCAAGGCCGAGCTGCTGGCCTTCCTGCTCGAGCGGGCCGCGGTAACCGGCCTGCCCGCCGACCGCAGCGGCGGCTCGGTGGCGGCTTTCACCCACCTCTATCTGCCGCGCCTGCATCGGCTGGGCTTCGTGGCGCCGTGCCTCGGCGAGGGAGAGGACGCCGAGAGCCCCGGCGGCTTCGTCATGGACTCCCGCCCCGGCCTCTACGACTCGGTGCTGGTGCTCGACTACAAGAGCCTCTACCCCGCGATCATCCGCAGCTTCCTGATCGACCCGGCGGGGCTGGTGGAGGGACTCGCCGACCCTTCGGATGCCGCCTCGGTGCCGGGCTTTCGCGGCGCGCGCTTCTCGCGTACCCGCCACGCCCTGCCGGCCATCGTCGAAGGGGTGTGGGCCGGGCGCGAGGCCGCCAAGCGCGCCGACAATGCGCCACTCTCCCAGGCGCTGAAGATCATCATGAACAGCTTCTATGGTGTGCTGGGTTCGAAGGGCTGCCGGTTCTTCGATGCGCGCCTCGCCTCGTCGATCACCATGCGCGGTCACGAGATCATGCGGCGCACCCGGGCGCTGATCGAGGCCGAAGGGTATACCGTTATCTATGGCGACACCGACTCCACCTTCGTCTGGCTGGGGCGACCCTGCCAGGAAGACGAGGCCGAGGCAATCGGGCGGCGGCTGGTAGCCCGGGTCAATGCCTGGTGGGGCGAGCACCTGGCCGAGGAGTATGGTCTCGCAAGCGCCCTGGAGCTGCAGTTCGAGACCCACTACCGGCGCTTTCTGATGCCGACCATCCGCAATGCCGAGGCGGGCAGCAAGAAACGCTATGCGGGGCTGGTGAACGACGTCGACGGCAGTGAGCGGCTGGTGTTCAAGGGGCTCGAGACGGTGCGCACCGACTGGACGGATCTGGCAAAGGTCTTCCAGCAGGAGCTATACCGACGCGTCTTCACCGGCGAGCCCTGGCGGGAGTACGTGCGCGACTATGTGCAGGCCTTCCTGCAGCGGGCCCGGTCGGGGGAGTTCGATGAGGGGCTGGTCTATCGCAAGCGCCTGCGGCGGCGCCTGGATGACTACCGCCGCAACGTGCCGCCCCACGTGCGAGCGGCACGGCTGGCCGACGCGGAAAACGATCGGCTTGGACGGCCTCGCCAGTACCAGAACGGCGGCTGGATCCGCTACGTGATGACGCTGGCCGGTCCCGAGCCCCTGGAGGCCCATTCGTCGCCCATCGATACCGACCACTACCTTTCCCGCCAGCTGCAGCCGGTGGCGGACGCCATCCTGCCCTTCGTCGATGATGATTTCGTAACCCTCATCGACCGCCAGCTTGGGCTGTTCTGAGCGGGCGGGGGCTTCAGTGGGCTGATTTTGCATCGGTCGTGACGGTTGATGGATGACGTCCGAACTGCAGCTCGGCCAGGTGGCGGTAAAGGGGGCTGGTGTTCATCAGCTCCCCGTGGCGCCCGGCGGCGACCAGACGGCCCCCGTCAAACACCAGCAGGCGGTCGGCGGCGACCACCGTGGCCAGGCGATGGGCGATGACCAGGCTGGTGCGTCCCACCATCAGGCGGTCCAGGGCCTGCTGCACCAGTCGCTCGCTCTCGGCGTCCAGGGCGCTGGTCGCCTCGTCCAGCAGCAGGACGCGGGGATTCTTGAGCAGCGCCCGGGCAATCGCCAGTCGCTGGCGCTGACCGCCGGAGAGCTGGACGCCACCCGGGCCCAGGGGGGTTTCGAAGCCCTGCGGCAGCGCCTCGATAAAGGAAAGGGCGTTGGCGTCTCGGGCCGCCCCGCGCAGCGAGTCCAGGTCGGCGCTGGAGTCGCCATAGCGCAGGTTGTCGGCCACGCTGCCGGTGAAGAGCACCGGCTCCTGGGCCACGAGCCCAAGCGATGAGCGCAGCTCGCCAAGGTCCAGCTCGCGCAGGTCGACGCCGTCCAGGCGCAGTATGCCGGCGTCGGGGTCATGAAAACGCAGCAGCAGAGACAGTAGCGTGCTCTTGCCGGCCCCGGAGGGGCCCACGAGGGCCACCCGCTCGCCCGGGCGAATGGTCAGGTCAACGTCATCCAGCGCCGGGGTTTCCCGTCCCGGATAGGTGAAACTCACATGCTCCAGCCGGATCTCGCCGGAGAGCGGCGCAGGCAACGGTACCGGACGGGCCGGCGGCGAGATTCCCGGGCGGGTATCCATGAGCTCCAGTAGTCGCTCCGCGGCGCCTGCCGCCCGCTGCACGTCACCGGCCACCTCGGCCAGGGTTGCCACCGCGCCGGCCGCCAGCACCGCATAGAAGACGAAGGCCGAGAGCTCCCCGGCGGTCATGGTGCCGGCCAGCACCGCCTGGCCTCCCTGCCACAGCATGATGCCCACCGCCACGAACACCGCCAGCATGGCGATGCCTGTCAGCCAGGCGCGCTGGCGGGTACGGTCGATGGCGCTGACGAAGGCCTCCTCGACGCGGCCCGCGTAGTCACGTCGGTCGAGCGATTCGTGGGTGAAGGCCTGGACGGTACGGATGCCGGATAGTGCCTCGTCGGCGTAGCGGCCGAGCTCGGCTACCCGGTCCTGGCTGGTGCGTGACAGCCGCCGCACCCGCCGCCCGAACCACAGGATCGGCAGCACCGTGGCAGGGATGCCCAGCAGCACGATGGCCGAGAGCCAGGGCTGGGTCAGCAGCATCAGCGCCACGGCGCCGATCAGCATCAAGAGATTGCGCAGGGCCAGGGATACCGAGGAGCCGAACAGGCTCTGCAGCACGCTGGTGTCGGCGGTGAGCCTGGAGACGATCTCCCCGGCGGCCTGACCGGGCGCCTGGGCGCTCTCGAAGAAGCCGGGCTCCAGGGTCAGTAGATGATCGAAGACCCGGCGGCGCAGATCGGCGGCCAGCCGCTCACCGATCCAGGTCACCAGGTAGTAGCGCAGCGCCGAGGCCATGGCCAGTACCGCCACCACGGCGAGCATCAGGCCCAGGGTGCGGCCCAGGGCGGCACTGTCGGCGGCCATGAAACCGCGGTCGATCATCAGGCGCAGCCCCTGGCCGAGCAGCAGCACGCTCCCGGAAGCCACCAGCAGGACCAGGGCCGCCAATGCCAGGCGCCATCGATAGGGCGCCAGGAGGCCCAGCAGGCGCAGCAGGACCCGCGGGTCGGGACGTGAATTCATCGCAGATCTCGACAGGCAGGATAGAAATGGAGCATGCGCCGACGATACCAGCCCGGCAAGGCCTCTGCATGGCAAGGATGGCGTCGAGTTATCGGGCGCGACGCGATGCCGCTTGAAGGGGGAGGGGACAGGCGCCATATTCGATTTCAACGAACTGTGACCCGGAGACCTCATGTCCGAATCCTTGACCCTTGGCTGCCCTCACTGTGGCGCCGTCAACCGTGTCAGCCAGCTGCGCCTGAAACACGGCCCCAGGTGCGGCAAGTGCAAGCAGGCCTTGTTTACCGGTGTGCCGGTAGAGCTCACGTCTGACAACTTTCGCGTACTGGTGGAGCGCAGCGAACTGCCGGTGGTGGTGGACTTCTGGGCAGCGTGGTGCGGCCCCTGCAAGATGATGGCGCCGATCTTCGCCGAGGCGGCCCGAGAGCTCGAGCCCGGGCTTCGCTTTGCCAAGCTCGATACCGAGGCGGAGCAGTCCCTGGCCGGACGCTTCGGTATCCGCAGCATTCCCACTCTGATCGTGTTCAGGAATGGCCGGGAGGTGGCCCGCCAGCCAGGGGTGCTCCAAGGATCCCAGCTGCGTCAGTGGCTGCGTCCGCATCTGGTAGCGTCATGAGACAGGAGGCCCAGTCGGGGCTGCCGACCGGTGAGTGGGCCTCCGGCAATGGCCGGGGTGCCACCACCACGCAGTTGCGTCCCCGCGCCTTGCCGTCATAGAGCGCCTGGTCGGCGCGCAGCAGGGCGGGTTCCAAGCGTGACTCTCCTGCTTCGATGCGGCTGATCCCCACGGTGACGCTCAACGGCGTTTCGTCGTCGAGCATCGGCAGCTTCAGCGCGCTCACCCGTTCGCGTAGCCGCTCGGCGATGGCCGTCGCGGTATCGAGGTCGGCCAGTGGCAGGGCGATCACGAACTCCTCGCCGCCGTATCGGCCCAGCACGTCGGATTCCCTCAGCACCGACTGGCAGCAGCCGGCCACCGTGGCGAGCACCACGTCACCTATCCCATGGCCGTGGCGGTCATTGAGCTGCTTGAAGAGATCCACGTCGACCATGCACAGCGCGAGGGGGGTTCCGTCTCGGCGGGAACGACGCAACTCCTGTTCGGCCAGTTCGAAGAAATGGCGCCGGTTGGCAATGCCGGTCAGCCCGTCGGTGCAGGCCATGTGGCGCAGCCGCGCCGCCAGTTCCTCGCGCTCCTTGATCTCCTCCTTCAGGCGACAGTTCGCCGAGCGCTCCTCCAGCAGCAGGGAAAACTGCTCCCGCTGGAGGCGTTTGATCCGCGTGATGGTCATCAAGCCCAGCAGGTTGACGAACAACAGCAGCAGCAGGCTGGTCATCACCAGCATCGGTGGCAGGCGTGAGCCGACGAGGGAAACCGTCAGGAAGCCTGCTATCAGGTAGGCATTGCCCGTCAGCATCCAGGGCAGTCGGTTGGGCAGGAAGAGGTAAAGCGCCATGCTGGCCACCACCAGGGAGGCGACATGGATGCCCTCATGCAAGGGTCTCAGCAGTAGCGTCAGCAGCATCGCGGAAAGGCACAGCAGGCAGACCAGGTTGACGGGTAATGCCATGTGGGCCACCGCCGGCCGCCGCCACACCGCCAGGGCCGCCGCCAGGCAGGCCGCCACGGTGACCAGGCGAATGGCGAGGAGGATGGCAAAGGCACCGCCCGCGCCCAGCAGGCTGTAATCGGCCAGGGCAAAGGCCAAGAACAGTCCGGCAATCAGGACAAGTGCCAGACGCAGCTGGCAGGCGTGATACGCAAGTATCGTGCGATTGAACAGTGACTCCATTTCCGGGTCCCTGAACTCAGCCTGCCAGTTCAGCAGCCCCGCCTCTTCTACCAGTTGCCGCATGCCAGATCCCTCGGGTGCCCGGCTCGTGACGAGCACAGGCCGCTTTTGTTCGGGTATCCGTTGCATCTTGGTTCGGAATTGGCCGAGGCGCCAGCCCCAGAAGGGAGCTGCCCGCTATCGCCTACAGGCTTTGTAAGCCAATGCTTACGGAATTAGATTGGTCTTAATAATCAGGCCATTAGGATGGTAATTCTCATGCTTTTTGGATCAGTTCTTTCCTTTGATTTGATCTTTCAACTGCTTGGGAACCTGCTTGATGATCAGCCGATCGGCGGCATCGTCGTACTCGATGCTGGAACCGAGCAGATGTGAATCGAAGCTGATCGAGACACCGCCGGAGCGTCCGGTGAAGCGGCGAAACTGGCTGAGGGTCTTGCGGTCTGGCGGGATCTCCGGCGACAGGCCGTAGTCGGCATTGCGGATATGCTCGAAGAAGGCCTTCGGCTGCTGTTCATCGAGCACCTCGGAGAGTTCCTCCAGAGTGATCGGTTCGCCGCGGCTGGCCTGGTCGCTGGCGTAGCCGATCAACGCATCGGTCTTCTCGCGGCTCGCCTCCTCCGGCAGGTCCTCCTTCTCGACGAAATCGCTGAAGGCTCGCAACAGGGTGCGGGTCTCTCCGGAGGCGTCTACCCCTTCCACGGCGCCGAGCAGGGCGGCAAACCCTTCGGCGAGGGCCTTGCCACCGCGGTCTCGGGTCCAGGAGAGGTACTGGCGGGAGTGGCCGGCCTGCCACTGGGTCAGGTCGATGCGCGCCGCGAGGCTCATCTGCGCCAGGTTGAGCTGACGAGCCGGTATCACTGCCAGGTGTTCGTCTACCGCGAAGCCTTCGCGATGATGCAGCAGGGCCAGTGTGAGAAAACGTCCGTCCCCGAAGCGGGTGTCCAGCACGATCAGGTCGCCGGACACCGACAGATGGGCGTCGAGCAGGGCCGTGAGACGCTCGGCGATGCCGCGGGTCAGCGCGAGGAAGTCTCGGCGCTCGGCCAGATAGTCGGCGAGCTCCCCGGGCAGCGGAGAGACCGGTTCACTGCCCTCGCTGGCCTCCTCGGCGCCCGCTTCAGTGTCAGAAAAGTGCCCCCACGCCTTGCTCTTGGCGTGGTAGGCCTTGTTGAGCCCCTCCAGCAGAGCATCCAGGATGTCGGTCTGGGGTAGCGGGGCTTGAGCAGGCTCCAGCCTGGCCGGAGCATCTCCCATCTTCTGGATGCGGTGAACGGTGGCATTGAGGATCGGCATGGGGCCTCCCGGGGTGATGAACGAGGGCGGCGATGATACTCGTCTGGGTTCCATGCCGACAGCTGTCTAGGGCCTGAGGCGATACCCCGTACGAAAGATTCGCTCCACTACCGCAATCGACACGGTCAGGAACAGCAGGATCATGCCCAGGCTCACCACCGGGCTCACATCGCTGATGCCGTAGAAGCTCCAGCGGAAGCCGCTCACCAGGTAGACCACCGGGTTGATCAGGGTCACTGCCTGCCAGAAGGGCGGCAGCATGTCGATGGAGTAGAAGGTGCCGCCGAGGAAGGTCAGCGGGGTGATCACCAGCAGCGGCACCAGCTGCAGCTTCTCGAAGCCGTCGGCCCAGATGCCGATGATGAAGCCCAGCAGGCTGAAGGTCACCGCGGTGAGCAGCAGGAACACTACCATCATCAGCGGATGCTCGATGGAGTAGGGCACGAACAGCCGGGCGGTGGCCAGCACGATCAGCCCCAGGATGATCGACTTGGTGGCGGCTGCTCCCACGTAGCCGATCACGATCTCCCAGTAGGAGATGGGCGCCGACAGTATCTCGTAGATCGAGCCCGAGAAACGTGGGAAGAAGATGCCGAAGGAGGCGTTGGAAACGCTCTGGGTCAGCAGCATCAGCATGATCAGACCCGGCACGATGAAGGCGCCGTAGCTCACGCCGTTCACCTCGCTGATCCGCGTGCCGATGGCCGCGCCGAATACCACGAAGTAGAGCGAGGTGGAGATCACCGGCGAGACGATGCTTTGCAGCACGGTACGCAGGCTTCGCGCCATCTCGGCGAGATAGAGAGTCTTCACGGACTGCAGGTTCATGTCGTTTCCTTGACCAGGCTGACGAAGATCTCCTCCAGGGAGCTCTGCCGGGTGTGCAGGTCCTTGAAGCCGATGCCGGCGGCCTCCAGGTCGGCGAGCAAATCGGCGATGCCGGCCTGGTCCTCACCCGGGACGTTGGCGTCGTAGCTGTAGACCAGCGAATGGCCCTCCTCGGCCAGAACCAACTCATGGCGGGAGAGGGATTCCGGCAGCGTTTCCAATGGCTCGCGCAGGTGCAGCGTCAGCTCCTTGCTGCCCAGCTTGCGCATCAGGGCCTGCTTCTCCTCCACCAGCACCAGCTCGCCGCGGCGTATCACCCCGATGCGGTCGGCCATCTCCTCGGCCTCTTCGATATAGTGGGTGGTGAGAATGATGGTCACGCCGCTGTCGCGCAGCTGGCGCACCACCTCCCACATGTCGCGGCGCAGCTCCACGTCGACCCCGGCGGTGGGCTCGTCCAGGAACAGGATCTCCGGCTCGTGGGCCAGCGCCTTGGCGATCAACACCCGGCGCTTCATGCCGCCGGAGAGGGTGATCAAGCGGTTGTTGCGCTTGTCCCACAGCGACAGCGAGCGCAGCACCTTCTCGATATGGGCCGGATCCTTGCCCTTGCCGAACAGGCCGCGGCTGAAGCTCACCGTGTCCCACACCGTGGTGAAGGCCTCGTTGGTCAGCTCCTGGGGGACCAGGCCGATCCGCTCGCGTGCGGCACGGAACTCGCGCACGTTATCGTGGCCATCCACCAGCACCCTCCCCGAGGTGGCGTTGACCAGACCACAGATCACGCTGATCAGGGTGGTCTTGCCCGCGCCGTTGGGACCCAGCAGGGCGAAGATCTCGCCGTGGCGGATCTCCAGGCTGACCTCCTTGAGCGCCTCGAAGCCACTGGCATAGGATTTCGAGAGCCGCTCGACGGCGATGACCGGGGCGTCACTCAAGGATGATGTCTCCGTCGAAGTCCAGTGCCAGGCTGAGACCGTCCACCTCTACGGTGATCCGGGCCGGCAGCCGCTCGTCACCCTTGAGATATCCCTCGCTCAAGCCCAGCTGCACCGCTTTCTCGATCTCCTGCTGAGTGGTAACGCCCACGGTCTTCAGCAGTTTACGGATGCTCGTCTGAAAGGCCTCGTCGTTCATGGTCCGTCTCCCGAGATGTTCGATGGTGTCTCCCATCCTAACGCGACTCGCCGAATGATACAGGGGATGTGGATTTTACAGTATATGTACAAGAAAAAAGCCGCGCAGGAGGTATCCCGTGCGGCTTTAACCAGGGGGGCAGGCAATCAGCTGCGGCTGGTGATCTCGAGCAGGTGGTAGCCGAACTGGGTCTTGACCGGGCCGTGGACCTTGTTCAACTCGCCGGAGAAGACCACCTCATCGAACTCACGAACCATCTGGCCAGGCCCGAAGCTGCCCAGGTCGCCGCCCTGGCGGCTGGAGGGACAGCTGGAGTTCTCGCGGGCCACCTCGGCGAAGTCACGGCCGCCCTCGATCTCGGCCTTGAGGGCCTCACACTTCTCCTTGCTGTCTACCAGAATATGACGCGCGGTTGCCTTGGCCATGTAAGTCTCCTGAACGTTGGCTCTCTGGTGCCGGCGGGGCTGCCGGCAGTGAACGGCGAGGATAGCATGCCCATGCTCGAGGGGCAGGCCGGAGACACGGTTCAGCCACCCAGCCCGATGCTGAGCCTCAGGGCCTGCAGCCCGTCCAGTTCCAGGCGGACCTCATCGGAGAAGACCGGATGGCCGATCACGCGGATATCCAGCGTGGCCTCGGCGCCGCGATAGCGGATATTGACGGCGATGTCGGCCTCCTGGCTCACCGGAGCGAGGAGCCCATAGTCGATGCTTTCCACCTCGACGGCCGTCAGTCCGCGGGCCTCAAGCGCTTCCTCGATGGCCTGCTGTGCGGCGTGGCCATAGTAGAGATAGAGCCCGCCGTAGATCAGGCCGGCCAGTACAGCAAGAGTGACGACGAAACGACCCATGGCATTCTCCCTGAGGGCAACAGTGGCGTTGCGGTGCCGGGTTATATCACACCGGCCCGAACGGCGTCGCTTGGCGCGCTGGCGCTTCCCCCTTCGTGTCACAATGACGGCGAGCATACTCACCCCGAGCTATCGAGAACTTCATTGCCACCTGATCGATGACCCACGCCGAGCGTTTCACCCACCTTGCCGAACGGCTGGCCGAATGGCAGCCGCTGTGGCACTGCCTGCCCTTTCAGCACCCTCGGTTGCCCTGGCGCAGCCGCTGGCCGCAGCTTGCCGAGGCCTTGCTGGCGCTGCCCGAGTCAGAGGTGTCGCGTCTGCAGGAGGATCCCTTCACCGACTCCCCCCTAGCTGCCTGGCTGCCCGTGGGGGAACTGGCTCGGCTGGTGGCCCTGCCGGCGTTGGCCGGCCAGGGTGAGGCCCTTCCGGAGGCCTGGGGCGATGGCATCGGCGAACGCAAGTGGCGCCAGATCCAGGCCTTCCTGTCCCAGGTCGAGGTCGCGAAGGACGAGGCCCTGGTGGAGTGGTGTGCCGGCAAGGGGCACCTGGCCCGGGCGCTGTCGCGGTGCCATGCCATCCCGGTGACCGCACTGGAGTGGCAGCCGGCGCTCTGCGAGGCGGGAGAGGCGCTGGCCGAGCGGCAAGGCGCGCGGGTGTCGCTGCACGAGCAGGACGTGATGGCCGAGGGCGCCGAGCGCTGGCTCGACGCACGCACCCGGGCGACGGCGCTGCACGCCTGCGGCGACCTGCACCGTCGGCTGCTGGAACTCGCCGCCGAGGCGGGCAGTGCGGTGACTCTGGCGCCCTGCTGCTACCAGCGTACCGCGGACGACGCCTATCGTCCGCTGTCACGCCTGGGCGCCGAGCTGATGACCGCCCACGGCCTCGCGTTCAACCGCGACGACCTGGCCCTTGCCGTGCAGGAGACGGTCACCGCCCCCCGCGGCGTGCGCCGCCACCGCCAGCGTGCCGGCGCCTGGCGGCTCGGCTTCGACCGGCTGCAGCGCCAGGTGCGCGGCGTCGACGCCTACCTGCCGGTACCGAGTCTCGCCTACGGACAAATGCCGGAGACCTTCAAGGCGTTCTGTCACTGGGCCGCGCGGCAGAAGGGCATCGCGCTGCCGGCGGGTGTCGACTGGCCAGGCCTCGAGGCGGCCGGATGGGATCGCCAGTCCCGGGTGACCCGCCTGGAGCTGGCCCGCCACCTGTTCCGACGCCCCCTGGAGGTGTGGCTGGCACTGGATCGCACGGCCTTCCTGGAAGAGGCCGGCTACTCGGTATCGCTCGGCACCTTCTGCGACCGGAAGCTCACTCCCCGTAACCTGGTGCTGAGGGCTCTGCGGGACCATGCCCAGCGACACTCTCCGACGGCATCTCGATGACCTGGTCACGCGGGGTCAAGGGGGCCTGATCGCCCGTCGCCCTGGGCGCTTCAGGGGGGCGAGCACGGTTCGTTCACGGTGATGTGGCAGCCCCGGCCGGCCAGCCATGCCTCGAAGTAGTCGTCCAGGCGTGCCCGAGTGCTGGCGTACCAGTCCTCGTCCTTGACGATGGCGCCTGCGTCGTTAAGCGGATGAGTGGGCATGTGCAGACGCATGTCCAGGTCACTGTCAGGGTGGGTAGTGACCTGGAGGATGGCCGATCGTCGCGCCGGGCCATAGGGAATGCGCCGGGCCAATTCGGCGAGACGCTCCGCGGTAGTAGCGAAACGGATGAAGTCGCGGGCCGCATCGGGACGTGGCGCGCCGCGGGGAATCGCCCAGGCCTCATGCTCCTGGACCTGAGCGTCCCAGAGAATCTCGATGGGCTCGCCGCGGTTGACCACGGCATCGAAGAAGCGGCCGTTGTAGCCCGAGGCCATTACCACCTCGCCCTCGGCGAGCAGCCTAGGCGCCTCGTCGCCGGCCTCCCACCAGCGCGTCTCCTCGAGGGTATCCAGCCGTTCCAGCGCCAGCCGCAGGCCGCGCGGGGTGCTGAGCAGCCGATAGAGCTCCTCCCGAGGGACCCCGTAGGAGAGCAGCGCCCACTCCAGGTTGACCGCGGGAGTGCGCTGCAGGGCCCTGGGCCCGGGGAAACGCTGCTGGTCGAAGAGGTCGGCGATGCGGGTGGGTCGTCGGCCGGGGAAGGCATCCCGGCGATAGGCGACAACGGTAGCGAAGATCGAGTGGGTGAGCGCGCATTCGCCCATGGCGCCGGGTAGAAAATCCCGTTCGGCGGGGGTGCCGTCCGGCGCCGGGGCGGGCAGGTCGCGTGGCAGCGGCTGCAGCAGTCCCTCCCGGCAGGCGGCCATGGCCTGGCTGCGAGTCATGTCGATGACATCCCAGGGCGTTTCGCCGGCGGCCTCGGCACGGCGCAGTTCCTCCAGGCCGCCGTCGTATTGGTGAATCTCCACCTCGAGGCCGGTCTGCTCCGTGAATGGCGCAAACAGCGCCTCTCGCTGGGCGAGTTCGTAGGCCCCGCCCCAGCTGAGCACCCGCAGAGGGGCGGCGATGGCGGCGGTTCCCCAGGCGGTCAGTCCCAGCAGCAGGGCAACAATCAGGCGGCTAGCCATGGCCGTGCTCCTCGCGGCGCAGGGCATCGCTCTGGTTGAGGTAGGCGTGGGCGATATGCCCCTCGTAGACCACCCCCCGGAAGACCCCCTCGTCGACCACCGCCAGGGCCTCGCCGGTGACCTCCTCGAGCAGTGCCATGGCTTCCCAGAGGGTGGAGCCGGGGCAGAGGGTGGGACGCTTGGTGTCCACGCAGGCCCGGATCCGCCGGCGCGCCCCGGCCTCCTGGCGGGCCGCTTCCAACTCGGCCAGCGTCACGCAGCCATGATAGCGGCCCTGTTCATCCACCAGGTAGGCCTCGCTGTGGCGCTCCCGTGCCAGGGTGGTGATGGCATCGTCCAGGGAAATGCCGGGAGAGAGGGTGACGCAGGACTGGGTCAGGTAGTCGATCACCGGCGTATCCATCAGCAGGGCCCGACCGCGCCCCGAGGAGAGATCCAGGCCACGGCCATGCAGCTGGATATCGAACAGCGAGCGGCCGAAGAGCTGGGCGGCGATGGGGCTGGCGAGAGTCACGCTGGCCAGCGCGGCGGTGGTCAGGGCGTAGTTGCCGGTCAGCTCGAAGACGATCAGCAGGGTGGTGAGCGGTGCGCCGATCACCGGGGCGGTGACCGCCACCATGCCGCACACCGCATAGAAGATGAAGGTCTCCTGAGGGGCGCCGCCGATGCTGGCCACCAGGGTGCCGCAGAGTGCCCCGAAGAGGGTCCCGATCACCAGGGCAGGGCTCAACACCCCACCGCTGAACCCCATGCCCAGGCACAGGGCAGTGGCCGCCAGCTTGAGGATCAGTACCAGCAGCAGCTCGCCGCCGCCGAAGGCGCCGGCGATGGTGGCGAAGCGCAGGGTCTCCTGGCCCATGCCCAGGATGTCAGGCACCCAGAGTGCCAGGGTGCCGAGCATGGCGCCGGCCAGGGCGGGGCGTAGCTCCGGGCGCAGGGGAAGGCGGCCGGCCAGGCGGCCGACGCCCAGGATGGCGTGAATGTAGGCTCCGGCGAGCAGGGCGCCGAACCCGCCGATGGCGACGAAGAGGGCAAACTCCCAGGCCTGCGGTACCGCGGTGTCGGCGACGTGGAAGAGTGCACCCTGATCCAGCGCCTGGGTGGCGATCACATGGCCGACGATGGCGGCCGCGGCGATGGGGGCGAAGGCACGCAGCGCGTAATGACGCAGCACCACCTCATGGGCGAAGATGATGCCCGCCAGGGGGGCATTGAAGGCGGTGGCGATGGCTGCCGCCACGCCGCAGGCGATGGTGATGTTGTCGTCCGAGCGGCCTAGTCGCATCAGACGCGCCCCCAGCGAACCCAGGGTGGCCCCCAGGTGGACCAGGGGGCCGTACTGACCCACCGAAGCGCCGGCGCCCAGCGAGATCAAGGCGCTCAGCGCGGTGATGCCGCCGGCGCGGGCCGGCAGCCGACCGCGCCGGGTCTGCACGGCGGCGATGGCATCGGCGGGGGTGTGGGGGCGGCGCTCGGGAATGTGACGGTGCAGGTGGCCGACGATCAGACCGCCCAGGGCCGGCACGGCCACGGTGGCCGCGATTAGGGCGCCGGAATGGTCGAACATCATGCGGCTGCGTGGGGAGATCAGCAGCAGCTCGTTGAGCCACAGCACGCCGCGGACGAAGCCGGTAGCGAACAGCGCGGCCACCCCGCCGATCGCCGCGCCCAGCAGCACCAGCCCGAGAAAGCGAAGCACCGGCAACGGGCCCCGGCCGGGGAGTGTCGAATCGGGAGTCATGTTCAAAGGTTTAGGCCTCCATGGCGATCGGGTCCACTATTGCCGCGGGTCATCCCGGCGGGGCAGCGTTGAAACCCGGCACCCTGCGTGCCTGTCCTTCAGCGCCCCGGCTCGATCACAGTAGGAGGCCTGTAGCCTTGTCGGAAACAGGGATGAGACCATGAGAGGCGTGGGACTGGGCATCAGTGCGCTGCTGTTGATCGCGGCCGTGACCGTGGCGCTATGGCCATTGAAGGATGGGCCCGCGCGGGAACGTGCGAGTCGTGAATCGCCGCGCCTGAACGCCGAGCTCGACCGGGGGGCCCTGGCCCGGCGCAGCGGAGCTCTGCTGGACGAGATCGTCTTCCTGCGCGAGACCGACCTGGGGCGGGTCACCGGCCTGATCGAGTCGGGCAGCCACCAGCTCTTCAGCCAGGGCATCTCCAGCCCCACGGTGGTCAATCGGCTGCGCGACTCCGTCTACGCCGACGTTGACCTGGCATTCGGCACGTCCAGCGAGCTGACCCTCAACCCGGCCGGGCCGGAACTCGGCGACGGCAGCCTCAACCCCTTTGCCTCGCCGAAGATCCGCGAGGCGCTCAACTGGCTGATCGACCGTCGCCACGTGGCCGAGGAGCTCTACGGCGGCCTGGCCGTGCCGCGCACCCTGCCGCTCTCCACCGCCTTCCCCGACTATGCGCGCCTCGCCGAGGTGGCACGAGAGCTGGAGCTGCATTATGCCCACGACCCGGAGCGCGCTCGCGCGGCGATCGACGCCGGCATGGATGAGCTCGGCGCCCGTCGTGAGGGCGGGCGCTGGACCTGGCGCGGCGAACCGGTACGCCTGCGTTTGCTGATTCGCACCGAGGACGAGCGCCGCCGGGTGGGAGACTACCTGGCCAACCTGCTTCAGGATGAAGGCTTCGAGGTGGAGCGCCGCTATCGCACCGCCGAGGAGGCCTCGCGGCTGTGGATCGCCACGGACCCCGCCGCGGGCCACTGGCATCTCTATACCGGCGCCTGGATCTCCATCGTGATCCAGCGCGACCAGGCCGACAACTTCAGCTTCTATTACACGCCCCGCGGGCGCGCCGAGCCGCTGTGGCAGGCCTACCGCCCCGCCCCCGAGTTCGATGCGCTCGCCGATCGGCTCTCCCGGCGCGACTACCGGGACTGGGAGGAGCGGCAGGCGATGATGGCCGAGGCCCTGGCGCTGGCCCTCGCGGACTCCTCCCGGGTGTGGCTGGTGGACCAGCTCAACGCCTCGGCCAGGGCCGCCAACGTCGAAGTGGCCGCGGACCTCGCCGGCGGGGTCTCCGGCTCGGCGCTATGGCCCTACACCCTGCGCTACACCGACCGTCTCGGCGGGCGTATGGTGGTGGGGCTGCCCGGCCTGCTGGGCGAGCCCTGGAACCCGGTGGCCGGCAGCAACTGGGCCTTCGACCGCATGATTATCCGCGCCACCCAGGATCCGGTGGTGCTGCCCGACCCCTACACCGGGCTCTATCATCCGCAGCGCATCACCCGGGCCGAGGTGGCGGTGGAGCAGGGCGTCCCGGTGGAGCACACCCTGGAGTGGCTGGAGGTGACCCGGGAGGGGAGCATCGCGGTGCCCGACGAGGCCTGGGTCGACTGGGACGCCCTGCACGGCCGCTTCATCACCGCCGAGGAGGCTCACCCCGAGGGGCTCTCCGCGCGCACCCGGGTTCGGGTTCACTACGATGCGGATCTTTTCGAGCGCCCATGGCACGATGGCTCGCCGCTCTCGCCCGCCGACATCGTGCTGCCCTGGATTCTCGACTTCGAGCGGGCGAGTGAAGCGAGCCCGCTCTTCGACCCCGCCCACCTGGCCACCTTCGAGGCCTTCCGACGGCATTTTCGCGGCTGGCGGATCCTCTCCACCGACCCCCTGGTGATCGAGATCTACAGCGACCAGATATTCCCCGACGCCGAGAGCATCGTCGCCGCCCGGGCGCCGAGCCCGCTGCCATGGCATGTGCTGATGCTGGGCATTCTCGGCGAGCGCCGCGGCGAACTGGCGTTCTCCTCCAACAAGGCCGACCGCCAGCGGGTGGACTGGCTGAGCCTGGTGGCCGGCCCCAGCCTGCCGGCCCTGGCGAGGCTGCTGGAATTGGCCAGGGGGGGGCATGACCTGCCCTACGAGGCGGCCCTTGGCGAGTGGTTGGTGCCGGGGGAGCGGGAGCGGCGCTTCGAGTCCCTGGCCGCCTGGCACGAGGCATTCGGCCACTTCTGGGTCGGTAGCGGCCCCTACCGGCTGCACTCGGTGCATCCCGTGGAGGGCAGCGTGGTGCTGCGCCGCTTCGAGGGCTACCGTGACCCGGCGGACCGCTGGCTCGGCCTGAGCACGGCGCCCATTCCGGAGCTGGTGCTGGATGGCCCCCTGGTGGTGGCGGCGGGCGATGATCCCGGCGCGGGCGCCCTGGCCGCGGGAGGCGCCGAGGGGCGCGAGGCCGCGGTGTTTCGCCTCAGCGTCACCGTGGAGGGCGAGCCCTACCCGGAGGAGGCGATCCATGAGGTGAACTATCTGCTGTTCGACGGGCAGGGGTCGCTGGCACAGCGCGGCGAGGCCTCGTCGCTGGGCGACGGCGAGTGGCGGGTGCTGCTCGACGCCGAGACCCTGGCGGCCCTGGGCAGCGGCGCCAACAGCCTGGAGCTGGCGGTGACCAGCCGGTGGGTCGCCTTGCCGGCCTTCGCCTCCCATGTGTTTGCCACCGTGCCAGGCGACGAGGAGGTCCCCCGATGACCCCGGAGAGCTCGACAGAATCGCGGCTCCCCTCGCTGCGTCGCGCTCGACTGCGCGATCTGCGCCACTTGCTGCTCTTCGCCGTCAGGCGCCTGGTGGCGTTGCTGGTCACGGTGCTGGTGGGGGTCTACCTGACCATCGTGGTGGCCAACATGGGCGGTCAGGTGGATGAGCTTCGCCTGGTGCAGATCAGAAGCGAGGTGGTCGAGACGGTGCGTGCCGACCCGGCCTTCTTCGACATGCCCGGGGAGGAGCGCAACGCCCTGGTGGAGCGCCAGGTGGCCCTGGAGGTGGAACGGCTGCGTCTCGATCAGCCCTTCGTGGTGCGCAGCCTCGACTACCTTCAGCGCGCCATGAGCCTCGATCTGGGCCGCGCCGAGCAGATGCACAGTGATCGCGGCTCCCGGGAGGTGCGCGACATCATCACCGAGCGTCTCCCGGCGACCCTGCTGCTGTTCGGCACCGCCAACCTGCTGGTGTTCTTCACCGCGGTGTTCGCCGCCCTGCGCCTGTCGCGGCATTACGGCAGCGCCCTGGACCGCACGGTGATCGCCCTGGCGCCGAGTTCCGCCGCGCCGGGCTGGTTCTATGGCATCTTCCTGATCCTGCTGCTGGCCTTCCTGTTCCCGCTGCTGCCCGCCGGGGGCATGGTCACCGCGCCGCCTCCGGAGAACCGTCTGGAGTACGCCGCCAGCCTCATCCGTCACATGCTGCTGCCGGTGGCGGCCATGTTCTTCTCCTCGATCTTCGTCTCCATCTACTCCTGGCGGACCTTCTTCCTGATTCACTCCAGCGAGGATTACGTGGAGATGGCGCGCGCCAAGGGGCTACCGTCCCACCGCATCGAGCGGCGCTATATCCTGCGCCCGGCGCTGGCCCCGATCATCACCAGCTTCCTGCTGATGCTGATCGGCCTGTGGAGCGGGGCGATCATCCTCGAGCAGGTGTTCAACTGGCCGGGTCTCGGCTCGCTGCTGTTCCAGGCCATCGGCCACCGTGATACCCCGGTGATCATCGGTGGGGTGGTGATCTTCGCCTACCTGCTGGCGGCGACCGTGTTTGTGCTGGATATCCTCTATGCGCTGCTCGACCCGCGGGTGCGGATCCAGGGAGGTCGCCGATGAGTGCAGTGACGCAGCGCAGGGCCTGGCGGGAGCTGGCCCGCTACCCCTCGGCCCTCGTGGGAATGACGATCATCTTGCTGCTCATCGGGGTGGCCATCACCACCATGGTGGCGATTCCCTACGGCGAGGCCCTGGAGCGCTGGCGCGGCGGCGAGATGTGGCAGCGCTACCCGGTCAACGCCTCCCCCGCCTGGATGGATCGCCTGAGCGGCGGCAATGCCGCCCGCACCCTGGTGGTGGCCAGCCGCGATGCCGAGATCGAGGAGGCGGCTTTCCCGGGGGGACGGCGGCTGCGGATCCCGCTGGAGTTCGACTACGCCTACGGCGGCTTCCCCAGCGAGATCAACCTCTTCCTGAACGCAGAGGGTCACGCCCGAACGCCCTTTGTCAGGCTGCTGTGGCAGGCACCTGACGGCCGCGAGATCCCCCTGGGCGGCTATCGGATCGGCCGTCAGGAGCGCATCTCGCTTTCCCAGGACCGCGGCCTGGAGCGGCGCCTCGGGGGTCTGGCGCCCCATATCGGCCTGCTGGCCGACCACACCGGCCAAGGCGAGCAGTCCGTCACTCCAGCCGCGCCCGAGGTGCTGGAGGGCCGCTATCGGCTGCTGCTCGACGCCGTACTGTTCGACGAGCAGGCCGGCCTCGAGGCCGAGCTGGTGCTCTACGGTCGTGTCCATGGTGTCGCCGGCACCGACCATCAGCGCCGCGATCTCAGCCTGGCGCTGCTCTGGGGCACGCCGGTGGCGCTGGCCTTCGGGCTGATCGCCGCCGTGGGCACCACCCTCACGACCCTGGTGATCGCCGCCGTCGGGGTCTGGTACCGCGGCTGGGTGGACGCGGTGATCCAGCGCCTCACCGAGGTCAACATGATCCTGCCGGTGCTGCCGATACTCGTGATGGTGGGCACCCTCTACTCCACCAGCATCTGGCTGATGCTCGGCGTGGTGGTGCTGCTGGGCATCTTCAGCGCCGGGATCAAGACCTACCGCGCCATGCTGATGCCGATTCGCGAAGCGCCCTACATCGAGGCGGCCCTCGCCTACGGGGCCTCGGACCTGCGCATCGTATGGCGCTATATGCTGCCGCGCATCCTGCCGGTGCTGATTCCCACCTTCGTCACCCTGATCCCCACCTTCGTCTTTCTGGAGGCGTCGCTGGCGGTGCTGGGGCTCGGGGACCCCGAGCTGCCCACCTGGGGCAAGGTGCTCAACGACGCCCAGTCCCAGAGCGCGCTCTACAACGGATACGTCTACTGGGTAGTGGCCCCGGCGATCCTGCTGATGCTCACCGGCCTGGGCTTCGCCATGCTCGGCTTTGCCCTGGACCGGGTCTTCAATCCGCGACTGAGGAGCCTGTGATGGCGGACACTCTTCTCAAAGTCGAGGACCTGGCGCTCCACTACCGTACCCGCGGCGGTGCGGTGCGCGCCGTGGACGGGGTGAGCTTCGACGTGAAGCGCGGCGAGGCGCTGGTGATCCTCGGCGAGTCGGGCTGCGGCAAGAGTTCGCTGGCTCGGGCGCTGATGCGGCTGTTGCCGCGCAACCTGGCCCACCACGGCGGTCGGGTCCGCATGGGGGACACTCCGATCAGCGAGCTCTCCGACGAACGCTTTCGCCGCGAGGTGCAGTGGTCGCGCATGGCGCTGGTGATGCAGGCCTCCATGAACGCCTTGAACCCGGTGGTCAAGGTGGGCGAGCAGGTCGCCGAGCCGCTGCGCGAACTGAAGCGCTGGCCCAGGCGCCGGGCCCTCGAGCGCGCCGCCGAGGTGTTCCAGCGAGTGGGGCTGCCGCTGGACTTCATGGCCCGCTACCCCTTCGAGCTCTCCGGCGGCATGCGCCAGCGGGCGGTACTGGCCATGGCGCTGGTGGCGGAGCCGGAGCTGGTGATCCTCGACGAGCCCACCTCGGCGCTGGACGTGCTGACCCAGGCGGCGATCATGAACGTCCTCAAAGAGCTGAAACGTGACCTCGGCACCAGCTTTATCCTGATCACCCACGACGTGGCCACCTCCAGCGAGCTGGCCGACCGGGTGGCGCTGATGTATGCCGGCGAGCTGGTGGAGGCCTGCAGCGCGGCGCGCTTCTTCGGCGAGCCGGCCCATCCCTATTCACGCTTGCTGATGAAGAGCGTGCCGCGGCTCCACGAGCGCGAGCGGCCCCGGGCCATTCTCGGCCAGCCGCCGAGCCTGCTCGATCCGCCCACGGGCTGTCGCTTCGCCGCGCGCTGCCCCGAACGCTTCGCTCGCTGCGAGGCGTCGCCGCCGGCGTTCGTTCCGGAAGGGGGAACCGGGGAGGGGGCGGCCGAGAGCCGCCACCGGGTGCGCTGCTGGCTGCATGCGCCGAGCCGAGGAGGTGAGCATGGCTAAGATCACAACGCTGCTATTGCTCGGGGCTGTTCCGTCGACAAGCCTACGAGGAGGCGCTGTGAATACCTCCCTGTACGCTACCGACGCCATCCATGGCGTAGGACCTCCTCTACGGCTTGTCCCCGGCGCCCCTCGCTACGCACAGCCGCGCCTCTTCTGGAGACAGGTACAATGACGTTGATATTTCCCGAGGCGCCGCTGGTGGAGGCCGACGGCCTGCACACCTGGTTCGAACTGCGCCAGTGGGGCTTCCTGCGGGTGGGAGCGGTGCGCGCCGTGGATGACGTGAGTTTTACCCTGGCCCGCGGCGAGGCGGTGGCCTTCGTCGGCGAGAGCGGCTGCGGCAAGAGCTCCCTGGTGCGCACCCTGCTGGGCCTGCATCGCCCGACCCTGGGCGAGGTGCGCTTCGAGGGCGTATCGCTTGCCGGCCTGAAGGGCGCCGCGCTCAAGGCCTACCGGGCTCGTGTGGGCTACGTGCAGCAGGACCCCTTCGGCGCGCTGCCGCCCTTCCTGGACGTGCGCCGGATCCTGGCCGAGCCGCTCAAGGTGCACGGCGTCAAGGATCGCGCCGAGCGCGAGCGGCGCATTCGCGCGGCCCTGGAGGAGGTGCGGCTGACCCCGGTGGAGGAGGTTCTGGGCAAGTTTCCCCACATGCTCAGCGGCGGCCAGCAGCAGCGGGTGGTGATCGCCCGGGCACTGATTCTCGAACCGGCGCTGGTGATCGCCGACGAGCCGGTGTCGATGCTCGACGCCTCGGTGCGGGTGGAGATCCTCGAACTGCTGCGCAACATCCAGCACCGCCGGGGGCTGACGCTGGCCTTCGTTACCCACGATCTGGCCACGGTGCGTCACTACGCCGAGCGCATCTTCGTGCTCTACGCCGGCAAGGTGGTGGAGAGCGCCCCGGTGGAGGACCTGCTCGATGCGCCCCAGCATCCCTACACCCGGGCGCTGCTGGCCGCGCTCTCCGACCCGGATGCCGCCAATGCCACCCGCCTGCGCGAGGTGCCAGGCGGCGAGCCGCCGAGCCTGATCGACCCGCCCGCCGGCTGTCGCTTCCACCCGCGCTGTTCCCGGGCCATGGAAGGACTCTGTGACCGGGAGGTGCCCCCGGACTTCACCCCGCGACCCGGCCACAGCGCCGCCTGCTGGCTGCACCTATGACCAAACTCAACGACCGGCGAACGCCCGGCAGGGGAGAACCCGACCATGGAGTTCCGCAATCAGGTCATTGATCCGGAGGCGTTGCCGACCCTCGCCTCGGTGCCAATGACATCGGTATCGCCGCGCCTGGCGCCCTGTCAGGCCATCCTGCAGTGGGCACGCTGGCTGGTGATCACGGCAGCGGTGTTGCACTTCCCGGTTCGCGACGAGGCGCTGGCCCACTGGCAGCCCTGGCTTGCCGCCGCGACGGGTGGACTGGGCCTCATCGCCGTGGCGCTGGGGTGGGTCGAGGCGCGCCGCCGGGCCTACGGGCTGCGCGAGCATGATCTTATCTATCGCCGTGGCCTGCTGGTTCGCCGCACCCAGGTGCTCCCCCTGGTGCGCCTGCAGCACGTCGAGACCCTCAGCAACCCGGTGGAACGCGCCTTCGGACTGGTGCGGCTGGCCTGCTTCACCGCCGGCGGGCGCGGCGCCGACCTCGTGCTGGAAGGACTGCCGGCGCAGCATGCCGAGGCGGTCAAGCAGCATCTGCTGGCACGTCTGGGAGGTGTGCCACCGACGCAGCCCCGGGCGGAGGAGACACCGTGAGCCTGAAGGACGCGTCGACAGCACCCGGCCGGTTCGCTCTGGCCGACTGGCAGCGGCTCTCTCCCTGGGCGGTGGGCCTGATGCTGGTCACGGCCAGCCTCTCCCTGGTGCGCCAGCATCTGCCGCTGCTGCTGGGGGCGGGGGCCGGTCTTGCGCTGGTCGAGCGCGTCGGGTGGCGTGAAGTCGGTGGGGGTGCCGCGCTGCTGTTGCTGCTGGGGGGGCTGCTGAGCCTGCTCTATTATCGACGCTTCCGCTTTCGACTCGACGGGGACGTGCTGGTCATCCAGAAGGGGCTCTTCGAACACCGCGAGTTCAAGGTGGCGGCCCGCCATGTTCAGCATATTGCCGTGCACCAGCCGCTCTATCTGCGCCCCTTCGACGTGGTGCAGTGGCAGGTCGAGACCCTGGCCGGGGAAGCCTCGCGCATCGAGCTGCCGGGCATCCGCCGCGAGCTGGCGGATGCCCTGGGGAAAACGCTTCAGGTAGCGAACGACACGGGCGTGCCGTACGGGGAGCCCGACGCGCCGGCCCAGCCCGCGTCGCGGGTGCGCTATGCCCTCACGCCCCGGGGGTTGGTGCTGCATGGCCTGACCAGCCGTTCGATCTATGTGATCGCCGCCATGCTCTCGCCGCTGGTGCAGCCCCTCGAGCGCTGGCTGCATGATCGGCTGCCGCAGCTTGACCTGCTCGCCTGGCTTCCCGACTCGCCGCTGGTGGCCGTTGGGCTTGGCATGGGTGTCGTGGTGCTGGCGTTGGCAGCGTTGGCCGTGCTGGCGGCCTGGTGGCGCTTCCACGGCTATGTGCTGCGGGACGAGGGCG
>PWEV01000262.1 GCA_003553625.1 Halomonas sp. | reverse complement strand
GGCGCCGAGTAGTCGCGGTAGAGCTCGGGCTCGAAACCCGGGAAGGGGCCGAAGGGGGAAGCCGTCCACTCCCAGACGTTGCCCAGCATCTGGCGGCAGCCGAAGGCGCTGTCACCGCCGGCAAGGGCCGCCACGTCCAGCGGTGCCAGGCGCCAGGCGTCCAGGTTGGCCAGCCGGCTCTCCGGCGGCGTGTTGCCCCAGGGGAAACGCCGCTTGCCGGGGGCGAGAGCCGTCCCATCGGGAGATGGCTCGCGGCTGGCGGCCACTTCCCACTCGGCTTCGCTGGGCAGCCGGCGCCCGGCCCAGCGACACCAGGCCTCGGCCTCGAACCAGCTGACATGCACCGCCGGCTGATGGGGCGCCAGCGGCAGCCAGCGGTCGAAGCGGCGCTCCTTCCATCGGCCATTGACGTCCCGGCGCCAGTAGAGGGGGGCCTGCCGCTCCTGGTGCTGGCACCAGTGCCAGCCGGCTTCGCTCCATAGCTCACGTCGCGAATAGCCGCCGTCGTCGACGAAGGCGGCGAACTCGGCGTTGGTCACCGGGGTCTTGGCGATCGAGAAGGGCGCCACATCGATTTCCATGGGTGGCTTCTCGTTATCGAACCGGAAGGGAATGCTCTCGTCGGAGCCCAGCAGATGGCGTCCGCCGGGGATGGCGACGTCGCCTGGCAGCGCACCGGCAGGGGCCTCGCCGTCGGGCGTACCGGACGTAGCGCCGAAATCGCCATGCGGTGGGGTGCCCAGGTCCGGGGCCGGATCGCCCAGCGTCTGGCGGGTGTAGAGGAAGGCCTCGCCGTGCATGTCCTCGTGCAGGGTGGTGAGCTGGTAGACATAGCTCTGGGCGGGGCTGGCCTCGCCGTCGGGCAGGCGCTCGAGCATGGCCTGCTGCACCCGCGACAGGTAGTCCAGGGTCTGCTCCCGTGACGGAAGCGGTAGCGACCAACGGTCGTCGTGGGCGATGCTGCTGGAATCGAACAGCCGCTCGGCATCGGCAAACTGATAGTCGGGCAGGCCGAAGAGGCCGCGCAGGGCGAAGTGATCATGGAAGAAGCCCAGGTGGCCCAGCTCCCACAGGGGAGGATTGACGATCGCCAGCCGCGGACCGAGTTCGCGAGCCTCGAGGGTATCGTGCATCAACGCCAGGCTGCGCTCGCGGGCATCGGTGAGCATCGCCGCCAGCTCGTCGGCGGCTCGGGGGGGCGTAGGCGGAGTGCTGAGTGGTGTGGAGAGCATGCCGACCTCGTGAGAGTGGGGCGCCAGGTGGGTACAGGCTGGTAAGTATGGATGGTGAATGGGGATAGCGGAGAGTAAACCTTGGAGCAAGGACGGTGTTGAAGGTAGCGCTGATCACGCCGGCGAGTCGAGGTTCTCACGCCGGCAACCGGGCCACGGCCACCCGCTGGGCGGGGCTGCTGCGCGAACTGGGCTGTCGCGTGCGCGTTGCACAGTCCGATGCGGATGCCGATGGCTGTCGAGTGGGCGGCCAGCCGCCGGATCTGGTGCTGGCACTGCATGCCGTGCGCAGCCACGCCGCCATTCGCGCCTGCCGCGCCGCCTTCCCGGCATGTCCGCTGGCGGTGGTGCTGACGGGAACCGATGTCTACCGCTTCCAGCATAGCGATCCCGAGATATTTCTCGACAGCCTCGCCGCCAGTGACGCCCTTGTCGGCCTGCACGACTGCCTGGCCGAGGACCTGCCGCCGCGCTTCCTGTCGCGCCTGCGGGTTGTCCATCAGTCGGCACCTCCCCTGCCACCGCGCGCCCCGCGGCCCGTCAGCCGACGTTTCGAGGTGCTGGTCGCCGGCCACCTGCGCGATGAGAAGGACTCGCTGCGCGCGGCCCGGGCGGTGCGTGATCTCCCGGCGCAATCTCGGCTGTGCGTGGTGCAGCTCGGCGGCGCCCATACCCCGGCATGGGCCGAGGCCGCCCGCGCGGAGATGGCCGGCAATGGACGATACCGCTGGCTCGGCGATCTGCCCCGCTGGCGGGTGCGCCAGTGGATGGCTCGGGCACGGCTGATGGTGATCAGCTCGCGCATGGAGGGGGGCGCCAACGTGGTCAGTGAGGCTTGCGTGGCTGGCCTGCCGGTGGTGGCCTCCGATATCCCCGGCAATCGGGGCCTGCTGGGCAACGACTACGCCGGCTATTTTTCGGTGGCCGATACCGCGGCTCTGAGGGAGCTGTTGCGCCGTGCCGAGGCCGAACCGGCTTTCGTCGAGCGTCTCCGCCAGCAGGTGCTGGCGCGCGCGCCACTGTTCAGCCCCGCGGCCGAGCGAGAGGCGCTGGCGCGGGTCATCGAAGCCTGCGGGCTGACTCTCTGACAGCGCGCCCTCAACCCTTGAGGTGGATGGGCTCAAGGGCTTCGCCGGGCGCGAGGACGCGGCCGATGATGACGGCCCGCGAGTAGCCCTGGGCGTGCAGGGCCGCGAGGCAGGCCTCGGCGCGGTCGGCGGGCACGCTGGCCAGCAGGCCCCCGGCGGTCTGGGGATCGAACAGCAGCGGGTAGCGTGGGTGATCGACCCAGTCCGCCTGGTCGCGTATGGCCCGACGCAGGCGCACGTTGGCCGGCTGCAGCGAGCTCAGGATGCCGGCGGCGACGGTCTCCTCGGCACCCTCGAGCAGCGGCAGCGCCGTCAGGTCGAGTTCGGCGTCCACCTCCGATGGGCGCGTCATCTCGACCAGATGCCCCAGCAGCCCGAAGCCGGTGAGATCGGTACAGGCGGTGGCGCCATGTTCTCGCAGGGTGCTCGCGCCCTGGCGGTTGGACTGGCACATGCTCTCCAGGGCGGCGTCGATCCAGCGCCCGCGCGCACCGAGCCGGGCATGGGCGGCAAACAGGGTGCCGGTGCCGATGGGCTTGGTCAGGATCAGCACCTGGCCCGGGCGCAGGCCGCCTTTCGTCAGAGCGCTATCTCCACCGGCGTCGATCAGGCCGTTGACGGCAAAGCCCAGGGCCAACTCGCTGCCCTCGCCGGTGTGCCCGCCGACCAGGGCGCAGCCGGCCTCATTGAGCACCTCGACGGCGCCACGCATCATCTGGTAGACGGTGTCCTCGACCTTGGCCTCCAGCCCCTGGGGCACCGTGGCCACGGCGGTGGCGGTCTGGGCTTCTGCGCCCATGGCGAAGATATCGCCCAGGGCGTGGTTGGCGGCGACCTTGCCGAACACATAGGGGTCGTCGATGAAGGCGCGGAAGAAGTCGACGGTATGCACCACGTCCTTGCCCGGCGGGATCCGCACCACGGCGGCATCGTCCGGGGCGTGAAGGCCCACCAGCACCTCCTCCCGTTCCACCGGTTGCAGGGTCGAGAGGGCGCGGGAGAGCACCGAGGCGCCGACCTTGGCGCCGCAGCCGCCGCAGCGCATGGCGATGGCCGAGATCGCCTGGGCGCTCTCCTCCTCGTCCAGCACCACCCGGCTGGCCCGGGGCGCCGGCATGGCGCCTTCCTTCATCGGCGGCAGGTCGTTGAACCTGGCCATGAAACGCCGGTCGATGCCGTCCTTCCAGCGCCATACCCAGTCGCCGGAGAGAAAGAGCCCGCCGCGGGAGGCCACGGCGTGGCGGTCGCCGCTGCTGATCAGCGCCAGCCATTTCGCCTGGGGGCGGTAGGGCTTGAGGGGGCGGCCGGTCACGACGGCGCGCAGGTTGTCGGCCAGGGGTCGCCCCTGCCTCACGGCGAAGACACCGGCCTTCTCGCGGGGATGGTTGATCTGGCTGGCGATATCACCGGCGGCGAAGATGCGCGGGTCGGAGAGCGACTGCAGGGTGTCGCCGACCTGGATGAAGCCGGCATCGTCGAGTGCCAGGTGAGTATCACGCAGCCAGGCGGCGCCGCCGGCGTTGGTGACCCAGACGATCTCGTCGGCGGCGTGCCAGTTATCGTCAGCGGTCTGCAGCCGGCCTGCCTCGACACCGACCACGTCGGTGTCGGTATGCACCTCGACGCTGCGCTGTTCCAGGATGGCCTCGAAGTGGGCGCGCACCCGTGGATTGTGGGTCGGCAGGATCTGCGCACCACGGGTGAAGAGGGAAAAACGCAGTTCGTTCGGGTCGCGGTGCTGGGCGATGAGTTCGTTGTTCAGCCGATACTGCATGGCCAGCAGCAATTCGACGCCGCCGGCGCCGCCGCCGACCACCGCGACATGGGTCTGGCCGGGGTGCTGCCCGGTGTGTGGATGCGTGAGACGCTCGAGCAGCCTCTGCCAGCGGTCATTGAACTGATGGATCGGCTTGACCGGCACCGCATGCTGGCCGGCACCGCTGACCGAATTCACGTCGGGGGTCGAGCCGATATTGATCGACATCCAGTCATAGGGTACCGGGGGGCGTGAGCGGCAGAGCACGGTCTGCGCCTCGTGGTCGATGCCGATGGCCTCGTCGCGGAAGAAGCGTGCCCCGGCGTATTCCGCGAGGCGCCGCAGATCGATATGCACGTCGTCGTAGCGATAGTGGCCGGCCACGTAGCCCGGCAGCATGCCGGAGTAGGGCGTGTGCGTGTCGCGGCAGATCACGGTGAGCCTGACCCCCGGTTCGGGTTTCATGGCGAAGCGCTTCAGCACCCCCACGTGGGTGTGTCCGCCGCCGACGAGGACGATATCCCGTAACGCTTGTAACCCCGGGGGCTGCTGCGGTTGCTGCATGGTCAGGCTCGCTCTAGATTGAAGGGGCAGTAGTGATGAGGCATCGGCGTAGCCGCCACAGTCTAAAGGCAAATCGATGGTACGACGCCATTCCCGAGGTCGGCGTGTTGTCGAATCCTGCCAGAACCGTTCGCCAGCGAGGATAAGCGATGTCAACGGCAGTGCGTTTCCACGACCAGCATGGCGAAGAGACGGAATCGTCGTTTCGCGATGACGTGATCGCCGGGCTGGGCCGCTTTCCCAAGGCCTTGTCGCCCAAGTACTTCTACGATGAGCGGGGCTCTTTGCTGTTCGACGCGATCTGCCGTCAGCCCGAGTACTACCTGACCCGCACCGAGGAGGGCATCCTGGCCGCGGCCGCCGAGGAGATTGCCGCGCTGGTCGGGCCGGAGTCGCTGCTGGTAGAACTGGGCAGCGGGGCCAGTCGCAAGGTGAGACTATTGCTCGAGGCGATGCGTCCGACTCGCTATCTTGGAGTGGATATCTCCCGGGATTTCCTGCTCCAGAGCACTCGCCACCTGGCGGCCGACTATCCCTGGCTCGAGGTGCATGCCGCCTGGGCAGACTTTTCCCAGCGTCTGCATTTGCCGGCGGGTGTCGATGGCCGACGGGTGGTGGCCTTCTTTCCCGGCTCGAGCATCGGCAACTTCGCACCGGCAGAGGCGGAAGCCTTTCTCGCCGAACTGCATCGGGCTCTGCCCCCTGGCAGCGGGGTGCTGATCGGGGTCGATCTGGTCAAGGATCGCGCCATCCTCGAAGCGGCCTACAACGACGCCGCCGGGGTCACGGCGGCCTTCAACCTCAACCTGCTGGAGCGCATGCGCCGGGAGCTGGGGGCGTCGGTGGAGCCGGGTCGCTTTCGTCATCGGGCCTTCTTCGATACACAGGCGTCTCGCATCGAGATGCACCTGGTCAGTGAGTGCCGCCAGACACTCGTCCTTGACCAGCAACGCTTCGAGTTCGCACCGGGTGAGACGCTGCATACCGAGAATTCCTGCAAGTACGCTCGCGACGACTTCCAGGCGTTGGCCAGGCGCGCCGGGTATCGGCCGCGAGCGGTCTGGAGTGACGACGACGAACTGTTCAGCGTGCACTACCTGGCGAGCTGAAGGGGCACGCTGCTCTCTCATGTGGCGGCCGACCACACACGCTGGATGCACAGCGCCCCCCGCCGGTCTCCCGGCGGGGGGCGCTCCGTGTTGCCAGCGTGGCGCCGGCGTGGGTGGGCTCAGGCGCGGCTGACCCTCACCGGCAGGCCCTGGCGCACGCTGGCGCCGCTGATGGGTTCGAGCCAGGTGCCGTCCACTTGGCGGGTCGGGTCACGAAAGCCCAGGTCGTTGATGTTGATGCCGGCGCGCAGCCAGGGCATGTCGGGCTGGGACTCGCCGTCGATCACATGGGGCGTGGCGCCCAGGTCGCGGTGGCCGTAGCCGTGCTCGATGCCCAGCGAGCCGGGCATCACGCTCTCGCTGACCAGCGCCAGGCCCACCACGCTGCCCCCGGGGCTCTCGATGCGAATGGTGTCGCCATGGCCGATGCCGAACCGCTCGGCGTCCTGGCGGTGCATCTGCACCGGATTGTAGGGCTTGATCATGCGCAGCCGCTCGTTGCCGATGGCGTAGGAGTTCATCAGGTTGGACTTGAACGAGAACGCCAGCAGCGGCCACGCCTCCTCGGTGAACACCTCGCGCATGGCCTGCTGGTTGGCCAGCAGCGGCAGGCTGTGGCAGGGCGTACCGCGGTTGGGCTTGCCGCTCGTGGTGTCGATGCTGGTGCCCACGGTCTCGTTGTAGACGCAGAGCGTGCGGCGCCAGGCGTTGGTCAGCCGCTCGCCCTGGAAGTG
>PWEV01000297.1 GCA_003553625.1 Halomonas sp. | reverse complement strand
GTAGTCATCGAGCAGGCCATCGGCCCGGCGGGCCCGCAGGCCCAGGAAAGCAAAGCACAGAAGCGCCGCGCCGAGCACGGCAGACGTCAGGTAGGGCATGTCGCACTTCCTCCGCCTGTGTGAACCGGATCAGGTTCCAGGGTCGGCGCTTGGCCCTCTCAGCCCCCGCAGGTGCGGCGGGACTCCCCTGGCGACAAGTGAATGGATGGTGGGCTCGACTCCATCAACGTGGAAGCGAAACCAGAGGCATCATAGCGAGGCCGTGGCCTGGGAGCCAGCCGGCACCGACCTTGGGGGTCGTTCGTGCAGGAAATCTATTTACAAGAAACCTATCGCCCTCTGGATGAGGCGGACTCCCGTCAGGACACGATTTATTAAACGGGCCGCGCCTCCTCGAAGAGTTCGGCGGGCATCGGATATGCCAACTCCCACGTCATCGCAATCGGTCGGTCGCCCTCGAAGCTCTTAAGCGATCTAGCGGGTCCAAGAAAGATGAAGGGGGCCGTTTCCCCCTCGATGCGCTTGGTCAGGCGAGCAAAGAAAAAAATCGTATAGCCCCGCTCCTCGAAATGGATGTAGTTCTGCCCTGTCGGGCTCTCCTGAGTGACAGTTGACTGGCTTTCCCAGTGCAGCAGAGTGCGGCTAATTGGATAGTCTCGATAGCGAGTGGTCGGTGAGAAATCCTGTTCGTCTTTCTGGAAGGTGATCAGGTGGACGTAGGCGTTGAGATGCTTGGCATTTAGCCGACCCTGGCCGGTCGGTCCAGGTTTTTCCAGGCTAGCCAAATCCAAGGCTGCCTTGATCTCGGCAGTGCCATAGGCGCCGTGCAACAGCAAGGAACAGTTAAACGGCAGATCATTCAACTGTCGCAGCGGCACACTTTGGTGGGCACGCCGCCAGGCGGCAATTTCCGCAGCATCAGCCGCCACGCAGGGATTGTCACGCCACTTCTGCAACGACTCGCCGAGACTATCCACACCCACCAGGCCACCCTTTCGTCCCCACAACAAATAGTGCAGAGCCGTTTGCTTAGCGACATCATAGCGCCCTAAGGCCTCCTCAACGCCCCCATCCGGAGCACCCAGGGTTTCAATGGCCTTAAGAAGTTCAGGATCGCTACGCAAGGCAATACGCGGCAGTGCCTTTCTCACTTGGTCGAGATCAGGGTCATCAGGTGGTGAACGCCGCTCCGCCAGCGCCTTCCACTCCGACCAGCTGCGACGAGCCAATACCTGAACCGGAGACAGTCCTGTCACTTCCAGGAAGCGGCCAAAGGTGAGCGGTTTACCTACTTCTTCAGGCCAGGTGCGAAGAGTCTCAGGAATGAATTGATTCAGGTCACTCAACACCGCCCGAATCTTGCTGAGCACATGCTCACGCGCCACCCGCTCGAGCTGAATGCTGCAGCCGGGCGGCAGGCTCGGGAAGTCGGCTTCCACCTCCCGATCTAACCTCTGTCTCCGACCTGAGAGCAACGCGGTAAACCTGGTGTCCAGCCGGTAGCGCCGGTGTGTCTGTCCCACAAAATCCAGAACGGTCAGGCACTCTTTACCTGGTGCATGACGCAACCCACGGCCTAACTGCTGGAGAAAAACCGTCAGACTCTCAGTGGGTCGTAGGAACATCACAAGATTGATATCCGGCACGTCGACGCCCTCGCTAAGCACGTCGACGGTAAACAGAAACGGCAGCTTTCCCTCCCGAAACTCCCGCAGCCGCGCTGATCGCAGCTCAGGCGGCGTATCCCCAACCAGTACAGCTGACCGGTACTCATCACCCAGCCTGTTGAAGCAGTCAGCCATGTACTCAGCGTGACGCACACCCACACAGAATCCCACCGCACGAATGCCCTGCAAGTCAGGCTGATAGCGCTCAAGGGCCTGCCGGACGGTATCCACCCGCTGCTTGGCGCGAAAATCGTCACCGGTCAGCACATTCTGTAGCTGATGAGCATCGTAGCGGCCATTGCGCCATAGATTGTCATCACTGAGGTCGACGCTATCGCTTACCCCGAAATAGTGAAATGGACAGAGCAACTTCTCTTCCAGTGCCTCCGGAAGGCGAATCTCCGCAGCGAAGTCACCGTCAAAATCAGGAAGAATGCTGCTGCCGTCCATCCGCTCCGGCGTAGCGGTCAGCCCCAGCAGCAGTTTGGGGTTGAGATTATCGAACAGTGCCCGGTAGCTGCTGGCGGCGCCGTGATGGGCCTCATCGATGACTAAGTGGTAAAAGTGCTCAGCCCCAAGGTGATCCCAGGGCCGCTGACGATTGAGTGTCTGCACTGAAGCAAATAGATGGCGGTGCTCAGATGGAGACTCACCGCCTACCCACAGTTCGCCGAAGTTCTGGTCCCGCAGCACGGTGCGAAAACAGGCCTGAGCCTGCTCCAGAATCTCCTTCCGGTGTGCCACAAACAGCAGAGACACTTGGCGCCCCTTCTGCTCGCAGACTCGCCGATAGTCCAGCGCAGAAATCACGGTCTTGCCTGTACCAGTAGCCGCAACTACCAGATTTCGACAGGAGCCACGCTGACGTGCCGCCTCGAGGGCTTCCAGTATGCGTAGCTGGAACGGCCGAGGCGTAATGTCGGCGAAAAACAGAGTTCCGCTGCGGTCGCGTTCCTTGTGTGCTGCAATAGCCTGGCGAAATCGAACGAAGTCCTCTTGGGTATAGCGTTCAAACTCGTCGCTTTCCCAATAGGCGGCAAACTCTGCCTCGAAGCGCTCAAGGATATGCGGCATGTCTTGGGCAGTTACCTTGACGGTCCACTCCAGCCCTTGGGTCATCGCCGAATGGGACATGTTCGCCGAGCCGATATAGCCGGTGGAGTAGCCGCTCTTTCGGCGGAAGTGGTAAGCCTTGGCATGCAGCCGGGTGCCACCGGTGTCGTAGGAGACGCGCACGGTGACATTGGGCTGCTGGGTCAGCCACTCCAGCGCTGTCGGGTCGCTGGCGCCCATGTAGCTGGTCGAAATGAGTCGTACCGGCACGCCGCGCTCGGCCAGTCGCTCAAGGGCAGGCATCAGCAGCCGCAGGCCCGACCATTTGATAAACGAGACCAGGATATCGACCCCATCGGCCGTGGCCATCTCCGCTCGCAACTCATGCTCTAGGGGCGGATCATGCCCCATTCCAGTCAGCAACGCGCTGGTGGCAAGAGGCGTATGCGGCCGAGGCAGTGGCGCTTTGCCGCTCCCGACTTCTGTCAGCATCGGCTTGTCGGTGCTGAGTAACCGCTTGCGGGTCAGATAGCCGAGCCCGTCGGTGGTAGAGACTAGCTCGATAATGCGGTTAAGAAGCGGCAGCCGTTCGCTGGAATCAACTATTCTTAACGCTTGATTAAGTAGCTGGCTAACAAACTGGGCGTAGGCATGGGGGGCCGTCTCATCGTCTAGCGAACGAAGAACGGGTTTCAGTTCTGGATACGCATCTAACTGCGTCTTCAGCTCTTCATCGAGTAGCCGTTCATACAAACCTTCAGGTAGCCGATCCATGCATTACCCCGTCTATCCCCTTCCGTTGGCAATTCAAGGTACCAGCAATTAGCTAATATTGGGTGCCCACGTCTTCGCGCAGGAAACCTGCGCTTCCACAAGGTAGGCGCATCCTACTTCTCCCGCGGCACCCGCCCCATCAGGTAGAACTCCTCGTTGGGCGGCGTGCCGGCCAGGGTGACCAGGCGGTTGGACATGCCGAAGAAGGCGGCGATGGCGCCGATGTCCCAGATGTCGTCCTGGGTGAAGCCGACCTCGAGCAGGCGGGTCTGCCACTCCTCGGTGAGTTCGCCCACCTCCAGGCCGCTGTGCATCGCGAAGTCGATCATCACCCGGTGGCGCTCGCTCAGGCCGGCGACGCGGTGGTTGATGGCCACCAGGTCGGCCAGCAGCGGGTCCTTGCTGTAAAGACGCACCAGCGCACCGTGGGCCACCACGCAGTAGAGGCACTGATTGCGGGCACTGGTGGCCACCACGATCATCTCCTTCTCGGCCTTGGTGAGGGTGTCGGCCTCCCGCTCCATCAGGGCGTCGTGGTAGGCGAAGAAGGCGCGGAACTCGGCCGGGCGGTGGGCCAGCATCAGGAAGACGTTGGGGATGAACCCCGCCTTCTCCTGCACCGCCAGCATGGCGTCGCGGATGTCCTCGGGCAGGTCCTGGATCGACTCGGGAATGGGAAAGTGGCTGATCGGCGTGGTCATGGCGACTCCGTAGGTTATGGTTGTTGTCCTGTCGCTACAGTTAACGTCAACGTCAATTCACTGTCCATGCGGACCAACGTCGCAACCTGCCGGTACCCCCATCACGTCTCCTCGAGGATGGCGCGGGTCACCACCCGATTGCGGCTGCGCTCCTTGGCTTCGTACATCGCCTCGTCGGCTTCCCGATAGAGCCGTTCGGCATCCGGCACGCGCTGGTAGTCGGTACAGCAGACCAGCCCGAACGAGGCAGTAACCACGCCTGTCTCGGCCTGCTCATTGGGTATGGCGAGTTTCTCGAGGGCCTGCCGAAAGGCCTCCAGGGCGTTCCGACCCTCACCCAGGGTATCGGCCTCCAGCAGCAGGCCGAACTCCTCTCCGCCCAACCGAAACAGCCGATCGCCGGCGCGCTGGAAGTGGGCTTCAAGCAGGCCGGCCACCTGGACGAGTACCTCATCGCCGGCCTGGTGGCCGTAGGTGTCGTTGTAGGCCTTGAAGGCATCGATATCCATCACGGCGAACAGCAGCGGCAGGCCGCGACGGCGGCGGCGCTGAAGCTCCTCGTCGACCAGCTCCTGGAACTGGCGGCGGTTGAGCAGGCCGGTCAGCGGGTCGGTGCGGGCCATGGCGGCGAGACGCCGGTTGGCGGCCTCGAGCTCGCGGGTGCGCTCGGCCACCTCCAGCTCCAGCTGCCGGCTGTGTGAGCGATGCAGCTCATAGGTGGCACGTTCGGCGGTGAGCTTCTCGTTCTTGAGCAGGTTGATCTTGTAGGCCAGCCCGAGAGCCAGCAGCAGGAACTCCAGGCCCGACCCCGCCTGCACGGCGTACTCGGTAAAAAAGTTGTAGGGCAGCACCCCGGCCACCCGCAGAAAGTAGAGCGACACCCCCACCAGCAGCACGCACCAGGCCACCAGGAAGATCTGCGCCAGGCGGTCGCCCAGCCAGCTGCGCCAGACGGCTACCGCGAGCATCAGCGAGGAGAGCAGGATGGCAGCGGGGATCATGACGCGAAACACCAGGGCATAGTGCCCCAGCAGCGCCGGCAGCGAACCCGCCAGGCACAGGCCTGCCAATGCGAGGAGCCCACGCGAGACGCGGAGCGCATGCCGCTGCAGGTTGAGGTAGCTGATGCTGAACACGGTCAGGGTGACGGCGAAGAGGCCAATGGTCAGCGGCAGCATCTGGTTATTGAAGGTGGGCCAGTTCGGCCACCAGTACTGGAAGGCAAAGCCCCGTGCGGCGAACATCAGCACGAAGAAGGTGCCGAGGTAGACCACATAGTGCAGCAGGCTGCGCTCCCGGATCGCCAGGTAGAGCAGCAGATTGTAGATCATCAGCGCCAGCAGGGCGCCGAAGTAGAGGCTGAAGGCCATCAGCTCTCGCTGCGATTTCTGCAGGAAGCTGCCGTCGCTCATCAGATAGAGCGGCGTGGCATCGAACAGGCCGTCGTGGGTGTCCAGCCGCAGCACCAGGCGGCGAGTCTCGCCGGGCGGCAGCAGGATGGGCAGGACGAAGGTGCGGTGCGCCACGGGGCGAGAGTCGAAGGCCCGCCGATCGCCGGTCTGCCACGCCTCGACCACCTCCCCCGCTTCGTCGACCACCCAGGCGTCCAGGTAGTCGTGCAGCGGCATGGCCAGCTCCAGCAGCCGACGCACCTGACTTTCTCCGGCGTTGGCGAGCTCCACCTGCAGCCACCAGGCCGAGTCGGAGAAGCTGAAGTTGATCGTCTCCTGGCCCGAGGGCCGCCAGGGCAGTCTCTCATCCCGGGCCAGCAGGTCGGCGATGTCGAGCTCTCGCTCGGCGTCCTCCAGCAACTGCACGTGGGGACCCAGGTCGAGCTGACCGGGCGACTGGGTCACATCGATGGCCGCCCGGGCCGGCGACACCAGCAGGCAGGCAAAAAGCACCCAGACGGCCAGGGCCGACGGCAGAGTGAATGAACGACGGGTCACGAGAGCTCCGGTATCGTATCCGTACGACCCAGGCACTGTAGCAGCTTCACTTGACAGCAAGACCGAGGGCCATCAACGCAGGCGGCCCCGCCTCTCTCGAGACGGGGCCGCCGCATCAAAGCGCTGGAAGAATCAGCCCAGCGAGATGGTGCTGTTGATGCCGCTGGAGACGTTCTCGGGCTCGAACCAGCGAGCGGTCACGGTCTTGGTCTGGGTCCAGAAGGCGATGGCCTGCTTGCCGTTGGGGCCCAGGTCACCGAGCTTGGAGGCGCGGGAGCCGGTGAAGCTGAAGTAGGCGACCGGCACCGGGATCGGCACGTTGATGCCGATCTGGCCGACATCGATATCGGTCTCGAAGCGGCGCGCCACCCAGCCGGAGTTGGTGAAGATGGAGGTGCCGTTGCC
>PWEV01000173.1 GCA_003553625.1 Halomonas sp. | reverse complement strand
CGGCGTTGCGACGACTGGCGTTAGTTGAACGTGTCATGCGGGCTCCTTGCAAGTTGGCTCAGGCGCACAGCCGCGCCAGGCTAGCGGCCAGCAGTCGAGTGCCGGACACTGCATCATTAAGCTCAACATTTTCGTTGGGGTGATGACTCAGGCCGCCGCGACATGGGACAAAAACCATCGCTGTGGGGCAGTGCCCAGCCAAATGGATAGCGTCATGGAAGGCGCCGGACATCAAGCGCGGCGCCTTGAGTCCCAGGTCCTCAGCAGTGTCACTGAGCAATGCAGTCAGTGAGGCTGGAAATTCGACCGGCGCGATACGCGAAAGCGGCGTGAGCATCGCCTCACAACCAGCCCAGCTCTGTTCTGCAAGTCGCTGGAAACTGGTGGCAAGAGACTCCAAAGTGGCAGCTTTGGGATGGCGCAGGTCGATGGTGAAGGTGACTTGGTCGGGAATGGTGTTCACTGACCCGGGACTGACGGCAAACTTGCCAATGGTGAAGCGAACGCAGTCGGCTTCGTCGCGTGCTATCTCTCGCAGCGAGGTAGCCAAGGCGCAAGCACCTTCCAAAGCATCACGGCGCATCGCACGAGGGGTGGTACCGGCATGGTTGGCGCTGCCGGTCACCGTCACCTCGAACCAGCTAACGCCCTGGATACCCTCGACTACGCCCACCGGGGCACCTGCGGCCTCGAGGATCGGGCCTTGCTCGATGTGCAACTCGATAAAGGCGTGCATCGGCGTGCCGAGCGGACGGCGAGCAATACCGTCTGCCTCCAGCGTTGCCAGGCACTCATCCAGCGCGCTACCAAGCGTGAGGCCATCGGTATCGCGGATAGCGCGAGTCTCATCGATACCGCGCACCCCGCAAAACACCGCCGAGCCCGAGGTGCCTGGGGCAAAGCGAGCGCCCTCCTCGTTGGTCCAGCTGACCAACGACAGAGAGCGACGCAGTGTTACACCAGTATCACGTATCGCGCGCAGCGCCTCGAGACCGGCCACCACACCCAGAGCACCGTCATAACGTCCGCCGGTCGGTTGGCTGTCGAGATGGCTACCGGTCACCACCGGCGCGAGCGCCGGTTCACGGCCGGGAAGGTCGAGGAACACATTACCGATAGCGTCGACGCTGGCCGTGGCGCCGAGAGTCGACGCCTGCTCGGTAAGCCAGCGACGCGCCTGTATATCGCTGGTGTCCAATGCCAGGCGCGCCACGCCGCCATCGTCGCGGGCGCCCAAGGCAGCCAGATAAGCCAAGTCACGCGCCAGGCGCGCTGAGCTTACCCCCTCGCTAATAGCCTGGACATTGATACTGTCGGTGATATCGACCATTCGGGTGTCCTCACGCGTGAACTTCGAAGTGCACCTCGACAGGTGTACAGTCCTCGCCATTGATGGGAATGATGTCTTGGGGACATGAGGACATGGCGACGATGCAGTCCATCTCGGCGCGGAGCTCCACGTAGTCGCCAGCCTGGGAGACAGGCGGACACCAGTCGACCTTCATCTTTTCGTTTACCGGGATGTTCATCCACAGGTTGAGTGGCTGCGGCACTTCTGGGGCGTCGATGCCGATCGCCTTGAACGCAAGGCGTAGGTTATCAGCGCAGTTGTCATGGTATCCCTCTACTCCCAGGGTCATGTAGCGGAACAGGCCCCAGGCAGCCATCAGCGTGTCATGTATGCCCGGTGAGGTATCGGCGGTTAGGGTCATGATCGGACGCCGGCGATTGCTCATCAGCGAGTCGCCAACGTTGGGAATCAACCCGTTGAGCCAGGCACGGCCGTGCTCCCAAGACATGAACTCGTTGAGGTTGTCGCTGCTGAAGGCCCAGGTGTCGCAGACCTGAGTGCCATGGGTATTGATGATCCGAATGGTCTGGCCCTTCTTAAGGCGCACCGCGCGGCCACCGCGAGCGGCGACCTCGTAGCGCTCGCCAAGCACCGGGGTACCGTCAACGGAGATCGGTGTCTCGAGGGTATGATTATGACCGCAGGGTTCGCTATTGCTGCGCGGCAGCTGCTCGATGCGGGCGTGGTCGAAGGTTGGCTTGCTGCTCATGGTGTTTTCCTTGTGTTGATCGGTCAGCTCCTGAGCTGGAGCGTCAATCGATATGGCGCTCGCGCCAGGTGTTGAGGAACTGCTGCAGTCTGTCGCTCTTGGGGTGGCGGAATAACGTCTCGGGAGCCCCGCTCTCGACGATTCGGCCCTGGTCCATGAACACCACCCGGTCGGCAACCTTGGCGGCGAAGCCCATCTCGTGGGTGACGATGGCCATGGTCATGCCGTCTTGGGCAAGGCGTTTCATTACGTCGAGCACTTCACCGACCAGTTCCGGGTCCAGCGCCGAGGTGGGCTCGTCGAAGAACATCACCCGCGGCTGCATGGCCAGGGCACGGGCGATGGCCACGCGCTGCTTCTGGCCGCCGGAAAGGCTTTCGGGGAAGTGGCCGGCACGCTCAGCCAGGCCAACCCGCTCGAGCATCGCCATGCCCTCGGCCTCGGCTTGGCGGCGTGATAGGCCATTGACCAGCCGCAGCGCCTCGGTGACGTTCTCCAGCGCGGTGCGGTGCGGCCACAGGTGGAAGTGCTGAAAGACCATGCCCACCGGCGCGCGCACTGCGTCGACGCGCGACTCTCGTGCGCGTACGCGCATGCCGCCGCGCTCTTCGTAGCCGAGCAGCTGGCCGTCGATGTACACGCTGCCGTGGTCGTAGGGCTCGAGAAAGGCCAGGCAGCGCAGCAGGGTCGACTTGCCGGAGCCGGAGGGGCCGATCACGCAGACCACCTCCGAGTTGCTGAGGCGAAAGTCGATGTCGCTTAGCACCTCGAGCGCACCGAAGGACTTGCTGATGCCGCGGGCCTCGACAATCGGCTCGCCACGGATCGGACGTGAGTCAGTGGCAGGCGTGGTGATGGCGTCAGCCGTGGGCATGAGCGGACTCTCCTTGACGAGTGACAGGGCGCGGCTCGCGATTTGCCAAGTGTTTCTCCAGGGCGTAGCCGCCGCGGGCGATCAGTTCGATGAGCATCCAGTAGAGCAAGGCCACGGCCAGGTAGGGCTCGATCACGTGGAAGGTCTGGTTGACGATGGTGGTGGCGTTCTTGGTCAAGTCGTCCACCGAAATGATCGAGATCAGCGCCGACTCCTTGACCAGGATGATCAACTGATTGGTACCGGGAGGCACGATCAGGCGCAGCATCTGCGGAACCTGGATGCGGCTCAGGGCGTGCCAGTGCGAAATGCCGAGCATGCGCGCCGCTTCCAGCTGCCCCTTGGGAATTGACTTGAAGCCGCCGCGATAGATCTCGGCGAAATAGCCAGCGCCGTAGAGGCCGATGCCGGTCACGCCGGCGATCTCGGCGTCGAGGCGCAGGCCGACGCTGGGGCCGCCGTAGTAGAGCAGAAACAGCAGTACCAGCAGTGGGGTGCCGCGGCACAGCTCCACGTAGCAGGCCACCGGGTAGCCGAACAGGCGCGGGCTGGAAAGCCGCAATGCGGCCAACACCAGGCCCAGCGAGAGCGCCACCAGGCAGCCCAGGAAACAGATCCAGACGGTGTTCCACAGGCCTTGCAGGATCAGTTCGCGGGTCTCCCAGAGCAGGGCGAGATCCAGCATGACAATAGCTCCTCAGGGTGTGCCTATTCGGTGGCCAGGCCGCCGGCCAGACGGCGTTCCAGATGGGCGCTGATTTGGGCCAGCACGAGATTGACCGCCAGGTAGAGGACGGCTGCGGCGAGATAGGTCTCGAGCGGCTGAAAGGTGCGCGAAGCGATCTGCTCGCTGACGCGCATCAATTCAGTCACGGCGATCACCGAGATCAGCGACGAGTTCTTGAGAATGGTGATGATCTCGTTGGTTAGCGGCGGCAGGGTGAGGCGCAACACCTGCGGCATGACGATCCGCCGCCGGGTCTGCCAGGCCGAGATGCCGGCCATGCGCGCGGCCTCGATCTGGCCGGCGGGAATATGCGCAATCCCGCTGCGAAAAATCTCTGACTGAAAAGCAGTGGTGTTCAGCGTCAGGGTCAGGATGGCGGCGGTGATCGGCGCCACTTCGATACCCACTTCCGGCAGCAGGTAGAAGACCAGCAGCAGCTGCAGCAGGATCGGCGTGCCACGCCAGAAGCTACGGTAGAGGCCGCAGGGCCAGCGTATCCAGCGGCTGCGGCTGGTCATGCCGAAGGCAAGCAGCACGCCGAACACCAGGCCCAAGGCGATGGCCGAGAGCGAGACCACCAAGGTGGTGGTCAGGCCCTTGGTCAGCACCGGGTAGTGGGTGAGCAGGATATCGAGCATGGGGCACCTAATCGGTCAAACTCGGCAGACCCCTGTGAGCGCCCTACGGCCGCTCACAGGGTCGCGATCACTCAGCGGCGGGCAGTTCCAGGGGGACATTCATGGGTGCGCCAAACCATTTTTCCTGCAGTTCGTTCAGGGTGCCGTCTTCATTGAGACGCTGGATTTGCTCATCCATAAAGGCGTTTAGCGAGGCGCTCTCGTCGTCGCGGCGGCCGGCCCAGCTGAAGTAGACCGGCTCACCGAAGGTGCCGACCACTTCGAAAACATCGGGGCGAGTCCGCTCGGCCTCTAGCAGATTGGGCAGGCTGTTGATCACCACATCGACGCGGCCGGTGCCGAGGTCGGCGTAGGCCTCGTCGACACCGGTGTAGGTGCGAATGTCGGCGAGCGGCGTGCCGGCCTCCTCCAGCCCGGCGGCGAGCAACTCCAGCGCTTGCAACTGAGCCGAACCAGCCTGGGCGGCGGCGACCTTGCCACCTATGTCCTCTGGCGAACTGATCTCCTCCTCGCCGGCACGCTTGAGGATTGCCATGGTGGCATCAGCGATGGGCGCACTGAGGTGGTAGCGCTGAATGCGCTCGGGGGTGGCGGTAACCGAGGTGACCACATAGTCAAAGCGATTACGTTCGAGCCCAGGCAAGATTCCCTGCCACGGCAGGTCCATGCGAATCAGTTCCACGCCGTTGAGCTCAGGCATGATGTATTCCATGAGGTCTGCTGAGTAGCCGACGATCTCACCATCTTCAATGAACTCATGGGGGGCGTAGCGTGCTTCGGTGCCTACCGTGAAGACTCCGTCGGCTTTGATACTCTCCAGTAGGTCAGCGTGAACGCTTCCCGCCGTTAATCCGGTGCTCAGCAGCAGGCCTGCGGTCATGGATGCTATGCGCTTCATGGAGTGATCCTCTTGTTGTTGATGGTCGTCAGTACTGCGTACGCAGCGATTCACGAATTACGCTCTGAGTAAAACAAATGACTCACAGCAATAAAATTGCTATATTTTGATGTTAGAACCCATAATATTGATGTATTTTGCACTAAAATGGGGCATGCCAATGAAACCTTCTGCCGCAGATCTCAAGAGCCTTTCGGTGTTTCTGGCGGTAGCCGAGCATCGAGGTTTTGCCGGTGCTCAGACCGCGCTACACATGAGCCAATCGGCGGTAAGTTTCCATATCCGTGCGCTGGAGGAGAGAGTCGGGTTTACGGTCTGCCGCCGCGGGCGACAAGGCTTTGAATTGACTGAGCGAGGCGAAGTCGTGCTTGGGCGGGCAAAAGCGCTGCTGGCGTCAGTGGATGACTTCGACAGCGAGATGAGCGAGCTGCGTAGCTCGGTATATGGCACGCTGCGACTAGGGGTCGCCGATAACACCATCATGGACGAGGATCTCGATCTGCAGGGGGTGATCGGTGAATTTCTACGCAAGAATCCCCGCGCTCGACTCAACATAACGGTGGGCAGCCCCGACCGGCTAATCGGCGAAATCGCCAACGGGGAGGTGCAACTGGGCATACTCCCTGAAACCGCGCAGATGGAGGGGCTCCAGCATCGCCAAGTCTACACTGAGCGGCACGGCATCTACTGCGCGCGCCCCCACCCCCTTTTCGCTTATGAGGCAGATCAGCTTACGGTCGCGGAGATCGTCAAGCACCCGTTCGTGGTTCGCCCTTACGCCAACCTTCAGGAACTCCGTAGTTTTCCCGAGGCGACAGTTGGCGCACATGCCTCCAACATGGAGGCCCAGGCACTACTGATACTCAGCGGGCACTTTATCGGCAATCTCCCTCACTACTATGCGGAGCACTGGGTAAAGCGCGGCGATCTCAAGGCGCTGCTCCCCGGGAAGGTAGAGATCGTATCTCCGTTCTGTGTGGTGACACGATCCGGCAGGCGCCCTTCACTAATCGTTCGCAATTTCATCCAAGAATTGGTTTCACGGCTATGGCAAGAGTCGCATCTCGAAAAGAACCAAAACTTGGATCCATAGAATAACCCCATCACTTTGGGCCCCGCCGGCGTCAGCTGGGGGCGGGTTAGGAGCGGCGACAGATAGCAGGAGTCCGCGGCGAGGGTGGCGCGAAGAGCGACCCGCACGCCAACACAGCGCCGTGGCCGAGGCGTGGCCGGCTGGCCGGGGGTTGGGCGAGCCGCCACGACCGAGGCCGCAAGCGTCGTGCGCGGGCCAAGTGTGGTAAGAACGCCATGCCCAGCGACGTGCCGGACGGGCCGAGCCAGGCGGGGGTTGGCGTGGCGACGGCAAGGACGGCGCGAGCGGCGCTGGAGGGGCTGAGGTCGGGGAAGAACGCCGACGCCAGCGACGTGCCGCCTGGG
>PWEV01000014.1 GCA_003553625.1 Halomonas sp. | reverse complement strand
GTGCTGCGCGCCGGCGAGGTGGGGTTCATCGTGGCCGGCATCAAGGAGATCCAGGGCGCGCCGGTGGGGGACACCATCACCCACGCCAAGACCCCGAACGTCGAGCGTCTGCCGGGCTTTCAGAAGGTCAAGCCCCAGGTCTACGCCGGCATGTTCCCGGTCAGCGCCGACGACTACGAGGACTTCCGCGACGCCCTGGAGAAGCTGGCGCTCAACGACGCCTCCCTGGCCTACGAGCCGGAAAACTCCGACGCCCTCGGCTTCGGTTTCCGAGTCGGCTTCCTCGGCACCCTGCACATGGAGATCGTCCAGGAGCGTCTCGAGCGCGAGTACAACCTGGACCTGCTGACCACGGCGCCGACGGTGGTCTATGAACTGGCGCTCAAGAACGGCGAGGTCGCCTATGTCTCCAATCCCTCCAAGCTGCCCGATATGGCGGACGTGGAGGAGATGCGCGAGCCGATCGTGCGGGCCAGCATTCTCGTGCCCCAGGAGTTCGTCGGCAACGTGATCACCGAGTGCGAGAACCGTCGCGGCACCCAGAAGGACATGCAGTTCCTCGGCAGCCAGATCCAGCTGGCCTACGAGCTGCCGATGTCCGAGGTGGTGATGGACTTCTTCGACCGCCTGAAGTCGATCTCCAAGGGCTACGCCTCCCTGGATTACGGCTTCGAGCGCTTCCAGGCGGCCAAGCTGTCACGCCTCGACGTGCTGATCAACGGCGAGAAGGTCGATGCCCTGGCGGTGATCATCCATCGCGACCATGCCCACGGTCGCGGCCGGCTGCTGGTCGAGAAGATGAAGGAGCTGATTCCGCGCCAGATGTTCGACGTGGCCATTCAGGCGGCCATCGGCGGCCAGGTGGTGGCGCGCTCCACCGTCAAGGCGCTGCGCAAGAACGTCACCGCCAAGTGCTACGGCGGCGACGTCAGCCGCAAGAAGAAGCTGCTGGAGAAGCAGAAGGCGGGCAAGAAACGCATGAAGCAGGTCGGCCGGGTGGAGATCCCCCAGGATGCCTTCCTTGCGGTGCTCAGGGTCAATGACTGATATCAAACGCTAGGAATACATAACCCCATGGACTTCTCCCTACTGCTGGTGGTGGCCGTTGCCATCACCGGTTTTATCTGGCTGCTGGACCTTCTCTGGTGGCGTCCCGCCCGCCGCCGCGCCGCGGCCAACGCCGAGGCCGGCACCACCGAAGGGCTCGACCCCGTCGCCCGCGAGAAGGTGCTCAAGGAGCCCTGGCCGGTGGACTACTCGCGCTCCTTCTTTCCGGTGCTGCTGGTGGTGCTGGTGCTGCGCAGCTTCGTGGTGGAGCCCTTCCAGATCCCGTCGGGGTCCATGCGCCCGACTCTCGAGGTGGGCGACTTCATCCTGGTCAACAAGTTTACCTACGGCCTGCGCCTGCCGGTGGTGCATACCCGCATCGTCGAATTCAACGAGCCGGAACGCGGCGATGTCATGGTGTTCCGCTTTCCCAACGAGCCCGGGGTGAACTTCATCAAGCGGGTGGTGGGCCTGCCCGGTGACACCCTGCGCTACGAGGGCAAGCAGCTCTACGTCAACGGTGAGCCGGTACCCAAGCGGCTGCTGGAGGAGGGGCCCGCCGGCGCACCCAATGAGCTGCTGCTGGCCGAGCAGCTGGGCGCGATCGAACACCGGATCTACAATAATCCCCGAGACCCGGGCCCGCAGATGCGTGAGGTGGTGGTCCCCGCGGGGCACTATTTCACCATGGGCGATAACCGCGACCACTCCAACGACAGCCGCTACTGGGGCTTCGTGCCGGAGGAGAACATCGTCGGCCGTGCCTTCGCGGTGTGGATGAGCTGGAATGGCGGCCTGCCAAGCTTTACCAGCGTGCGTCGCATTCAGTGAGCCCCACATCAGTGCCGACAAGTCATCAGATAACAGGATATCCGTGAGCAACTCCCTCAACGCCTTCAGTCGACGCCTCGGCCATGACTTCGGGGATCCCGCCCTGCTGGAACTGGCCATGACCCACCGCAGCGTCGGCGGGCATAACAATGAACGGCTCGAGTTCCTCGGCGACTCCATTGTCAACTTCGTGATCGCCGAGGCGCTGTTCCGGCGCTTCCCCGACGCTCGTGAAGGGCAGCTCTCCCGCCTGCGGGCGCGACTGGTCAAGGGCCAGACGCTGGCCGAGCTGGCCCGCGAGATGGAATTCGGCGAGCACCTGAGGCTGGGTTCCGGCGAGATGAAGAGCGGCGGGCATCGCCGCGAGTCGATCCTTGCGGATGCCGTGGAGGCCGTGATCGGCGCCATCTACCTGGATGCCGGCATGGAGTCGGTGCGCGTTCGCGTGCTCTCCTGGTACGCCGCGCGGCTGGAAGGCACCAGCCTGCAGGATACCCAGAAGGATCCCAAGACCCGCCTGCAGGAGTTTCTGCAGTCGCGCCAGCTTCCGCTCCCTCGCTATGAGGTGGTCAACGTGGAGGGCGAGGCCCACTCCCAGACCTTCACCGTGGATTGCCACGTGGAGATGCTCGACCAACACACCACCGGTGAGGGCGCCAGCCGGCGTCACGCCGAGCAGCAGGCCGCCGAGAAGGCCCTGGCCCTGCTTGAACCCGTCAGGGCCAACGCACAGGGAGCACGACCATGACCCAGACTTGCGGCTTCGTGGCCATCGTCGGTCGCCCCAATGTCGGCAAGTCGACGTTGATGAACCGTATCCTCGGCCAGAAGATATCCATCACCTCGCGGCGCCCCCAGACCACGCGCCATCAGGTGCGTGGCATCAAGACCGAGGGGGAGACGCAGTTCATCTATGTCGATACCCCCGGCATGCATATCATGGCCAAGGATCGCAACAAGGCGATCAACCGCTTCATGAACCAGGCGGCGACCCAGGCCCTGCGCGACGTGGACTGCGTGGTGTTCATCATCGACCGCACCCGCTGGAGCGAGGAGGATCAGATCGTCCTGCAGCGCCTGGAGCACGTGACGGCGCCGGTGATTCTGGCGGTCAACAAGGTCGACCGCCTGCAGGACAAGGCGACCCTGCTGCCCTGGCTGGAGGAGGTCGGCGCGCGGCGCGAGTTCGCTGCCATCGTGCCGATTTCCGCCAAGCACGGCACCAACGTGCCTGAGCTGGAGGCCGAAGTGGCCAAGCACCTGCCCGAGAGCGTGCACTTCTTCCCGGAAGATCAGGTCACCGACAAGAGCCAGCGTTTCCTGGCCGCGGAACTGGTGCGCGAGAAGGTGACGCGTCAGCTCGGCGATGAACTTCCCTACCAGATGACCGTGGAGATCGAGGAGTTCCGCGACGAGGGCAGGGTGGTACATATCAGCGCCCTGATCCTGGTGGAGCGCCAGGGCCAGAAGAAGATCCTGATCGGCGAGAACGGCGACCGCATCAAGAGCATCGGCCGCGAGGCGCGCCTGGACATGGAGCGCGCCCTGGATGCCAAGGTGATGCTCAACCTCTGGGTCAAGGTGAAGAGCGGCTGGTCCGATGACGAGCGCGCCCTGAAGAGCCTGGGCTACAACCTCGACTGAATGACCCCCGAACCCGCCTTCCTGCTGCACAAGCGCCCCTATCGCGAGACCAGCGCCCTGGTGGAGCTCCTCACCCTGTCCCATGGCCGGGTGAGGGCGGTGGCCCAGGGTGTGCAGCGCCCCGGCTCACGCTCCCGGGGGCGCCTGCAGCCCTTCTCGCCGCTGCACGTTACCTGGGTCGGCGAGGGGGAGCTCAAGCGCCTGCGGCTGATGGAGAGCCGTGGAACCACGGCGCTCCTGGCCGGTGAGGGATTGCTGTGTGGGCTCTACGCCAACGAGCTGCTGACCCGCACCCTGCACGTGGAGCTGCCGGTTCCCGAGGTGTTCGCCTTCTATGCCGCGCTGCTCGAGGCACTGACGCTCCCTGCTGCCCGCGCCGGAGGGCTGCGGCGCCTGGAGGTCTCGCTGCTCGAGGCCCTGGACGCCATGCCGCGCTTCACCACCGCCGAGGGCGGCGAGCTGGATCCCCAGGCGCGCTATGTGCTGGATCCGGCCACGCGCGCCTTTCGTCCCGGCCAGCCCGGTCTGGATGGCCGCACCCTGCGGCTGCTGGGCGCCGGCGACTGGGAGGCCCCCGGGCTCGCCGGCCCGGCCAAGGCGGTCACCCGGGCGGCCCTGGCGCCGCTGCTGGGCAGCCGGCCGCTGCGCTCGCGGGAGCTGATGCGCCAGCTTGCCGAGCGGCGCCGGGCTGGCCTTTTGGGGTCAGACCCCGGCGGCGGGTAATATCGTCGCTGTAGTGCTCCAAGATGGGCAGGGTGGTCCGGCCGGGGTCTGACCCCAAAAGGGCCCTGCCTCCCGACTTCCCGAATATCCAAGGATCGTTTCATGCATCCCCCCCGCATCCTGCTCGGCGTCAATATCGACCATATCGCCACCCTGCGTCAGGCCCGTGGCACCCGCTACCCGGATCCTGTCCAGGCGGCGCTGCTCGCCGAGGAGGCCGGCGCCGACGGCATCACCGTGCACCTTCGCGAGGATCGTCGGCACATCCAGGAGCGCGACGTGCGACTGCTGGCCGAGGTGCTCAACACCCGCATGAACTTCGAGATGGCGGTCACCGAGGAGATGATCCGCCTGGCGGAGGAGCTGCGCCCGGCCCACGTCTGCCTGGTGCCCGAAAAGCGCGAGGAGTTGACCACCGAGGGTGGCCTGGACGTGGTGGGAGGCTTCGCGGCCATCCATGCCGCCTGTGAGCGCCTGGCCGAGGCGGGCTGCGAGGTGTCGCTCTTCATCGACCCCGAGCCGTCACAGATCGAGGCCGCGGCCAAGGCCGGCGCCCCGGTGATCGAGCTGCATACCGGCGCCTATGCCGAGGCCACCGGGCCGGCGGCCGTCCACGAGCACGCCCGGATCAGTGCCGCCACCGAGATGGCGCTGGAGCTTGGACTCACCGTCAACGCCGGCCACGGGCTGAATTACCACAACGTCGAGGCCATCGCCGCCATTCCCGGCCTGCATGAGCTCAATATCGGCCATGCGATCATCGCCCGGGCGGTCTTCGTGGGGCTCAAGGAGGCGGTGGCCGAGATGAAGCGGTTGGCCATCGCCGGCCAGGAAGCCGGTTTCGTCGCCTCCCTGGAGGAACACGACCATGAGCACAGCCACGACCATGATCACGACGACGATCACCCGCACTGAGCCATGATTCTCGGCATCGGCACCGATATCGCCAGGGTCGAGCGCTTCGAGCGGGCCCTGACGCGCCACGGGGATCGACTGGCGCTGCGCCTGCTGGGCGAGCTGGAGCGTGAGCGCCTGATCGGCCATCCGGCCCCGGCCGCCTTCCTGGCCAAGCGCTTCGCCGCCAAGGAGGCCTTCGTCAAGGCGCTGGGTACCGGCCTGCGGCTGGGCATGCGCTGGACCGAGGTTCAGGTCACCAACGATGCTCTCGGCCGGCCCTCGCTGCTGCTGTCGGGCAAGGCCCGCGAGCTGGCGATGGCGGCCGGTGTCTGCTCGACGCATCTATCGATCAGCGACGAGGCATCCCTGGCGGTGGCCTTCGTGGTCCTGGAGGGCCAGGGTCTTGAGGAGGGTTAGCTGTTGATGGCCTCCGTTTCAGACCCTGCCCAGGCACGCAGGTCCGCCATGGCGGAGAAGAGGTCATCCATCAGCGGCGTCACCGCCTCTCGGCCGCGGGTACGCAGCCGGGTCTCCAGGGATTCGGCAATCAGCCCCAGCCGCGGTGCCCCGCAGTAGCGGCAGGCGCCGTTGAGGGCGTGGATGCCATCCAGCAGCGCCTCGTCGTCACCTTCCGCCAGGGCGTGACGCAGGGCGGTCTCGTTCTCCGCCAGCCCGGCCGCCAGGCGTTCCAGCAATTCCCTGGCCAGTGACGCCCGCCCGCCCGCCAACCTTGCACCGAGCTCCAGGTCCACGGTGGGCAGTTCGCCGTCGTCGTCGGTGCAGACGGACCCCGGGGTCATGGTTGTCATTGGCGGGTTATCCAGCGGCGGTGAGCGCGCCGCCTCTGGTGCCGGCAGCGCCAGGCCCAGGTGGCGATGCAGGGTGTCGCGCAGCTGGTCGGTGTCCACCGGTTTCACCAGCACGTCGTTGAGCCCACTCTCCAGCAGCCGGCGGCGCTCCTCCTCGAGCACATGGGCGGTCACCGCCACCACCGGCGTATCGCGCCAGCTGCCGCCCAGGCGTCGAAGCGCCCGGGTGGCCTCAACGCCGTCCATGCCGGGCATGCGAATATCCATCAACACCAGGTCGAACGCCTGCTTTCGCGCCAGCGCCAGGGCCTCCTCGCCGCTGGCGGCGAGACTGACCTCCACGCCGGGACCGGCGATCAGTTCGCGCAGCAACAGGCGGTTCGATTCCGTGTCGTCCACTGCCAGCAGGCGCAGTGGCTGCGGCGCCGCGGTGGGCTGGTCTGCCGCTGACCGACATGCGCTCCGGCTCAGGAACCCTGCCACGGTGGTGGCCAGGGTGGCCCGTGCCACCGGCTTGGCGAGGACCTCACCGCCGTGGGGCAGGGGCAGGCTGGGCAGATCGAGGGGGTTGGCGTTGGCCAGCAGCAGGGCAGGGCATGCCAGCTCGGCCAGTCGGCGCTGCCAGATCCCCGCCTCGTCGGCGGTGAGGGGGGTGTGAGGCAGGCTGGCGACCAGCAGAGCCGGTGGGCCGCCCTCGGGAGGGTGCGCGGCGGCGTCCACCGGTCGGGCACCCC
>PWEV01000296.1 GCA_003553625.1 Halomonas sp. | reverse complement strand
CCCGGGGTGGTGCTGATCACCGCCGCCGCCTCCCTGGCAGGCCATCAGGAGCTGGCGCTGCCGGCCATCGTGCTGGCGGCGTTCCTGGGCGCGGTAATCGGCGACTGGGCCAGCTTCTGGCTGGGCTATACCCAGCATCAGCGGGTGACCCGGCTATGGCCACTGTCACGCCATCCCGAATGGTTGGCTCGGGGCGCCCGCTTCTTCCAGCGCTACGGCACCCTGTCGGTCTTCTTCGGGCGTTTCGTCGGCCCGGTTCGCCCGATGGTACCGCTGATCGCCGGGATGCTCAGGATGTCACCGCGAGCCTTCACCTGGGCCAACATCGCCTCGGCGGCACTCTGGGCACCCGCCTATGTGCTGCCGGGCTATCTGCTGGGGCGCACCTGGCAGCAACTGGTCGACATCCCCGAGGGCGCCAGGCCACTGCTGGTGGCCCTGGCCGCCATCCTGGTGGTGCTGGCGGTCATGTTCTCCTGGCTGCGCCAGCAGGTCGGCCGCACCGGACGACTCTACCGCCTGCTCGCCAGCGGCGCCCGTCGCCACCCGGTGATGCGCCGACTCTGGCTGTCACAGAGCGCCGGCGTTCAGGGGGAGGTGCCTCTGGCCAGCTGGCTGCTGCTGATCCTGTCGCTGGGCGGCGTGTCGGGCTGGACGCTGATGGTGATGCAGCATGGCGCCGATGGCCCGCTGGTCATGGATTCGCGCCTGAACGCGCTCTTTGCCTATCTGGCCGCTCCAGGACTGGAAGCGCTCAGCCAGGCCCTGGCCCGGGTGGGCGACACCTACGGAGTGCTGGCCCTGGTGCTGCCCTGGGGGGGCTGGCTGCTATGGCGACGGCGCTTCGACGCCTTGGCGCATATCGGCGGCGGGCTGGGCCTGATCGCCCTGCTCAATACCTGGGGAAAAGCGTTCTTCGCGCGCCCTCGACCGGACACGCCGGACTACCTCACCGGCTCCCTGGCCTATCCCAGCGCCCACGCCTCCACGGCAGTGGTGCTGGCGGGACTGGCCGCCGCCTTCATCGCCCGTGAACTGCCCCACCAGCAGCGGCACTGGGTCTACTGGGGCGCCATCCTGTTCGCCATGATCATGGCGTTGTCGCGCCTGGTCATCGGCGTGCACTGGTTCAGCGACCTGGTGGGCGGCGCCCTGCTCGGCCTGGTGGTCTGCGCCCTGGTGCAGCTCGCCTGGCAGGCCAGGCCCCGTCCCGCGCTCGCCCCGTGCCCCTGGACCTGGTTGACCCTGGGCTCCCTGGCGCTGGTGGCGGCACGCATCGCCTGGCTGCCCCCCATCTAGCCCCGCATCCTTCAGCCGAGCGCCAGCCAGACCCCGACGCCCACCATCAGCGACCCGGCGATGCGGTTGAGCAGACGCACGTTGCCGTCCTGACCCAGCAACCGCCGCAGCCGGCTGCCTCCGGTGGCGTAGAGGAGCAGGCAGAGGAACTCGATGCTGAGGATCATGACGATGAGCACGGCGAGCTGGCCGGCCAGCGGACGCGAGGCCTCGAGGAAGGGCGGCAGCAGCGCGACGAAGAAAGCCCACCCCTTGGGGTTGGCCACGGCGGTCACGAAGCCCTGCAGGGCCAGCTGGCCGCGACCGGCCGGCGCCAGCTCGACCCGTTCCAGGGGAATTGCCATGCGCCCCCGGGAGCGCCACATCATCACCCCGAGATACCCCAGATAGAGCCCTCCCAGCCACCTGAAGACCGCAAAGAGTTCCGGCTGGCGCAGCATCAGGGCAGCCACTCCTGCCCCGGCGGCCACCGCCACCAGGCCCACACCGACCAGTTCGCCGGCCATCATCCACAGGGTGCGCCGCACCCCCTGGGTCATGCCCAGCACCATGGCCAAGGTCATGCACATCCCGGGGGTCAGCGACACGAACAGGAAGGTCGGCATGAAGACCGACAGCAGCGCCGGATTGATCACGCCTCGCCCCAGCGCGGCACCAGGCGGTGCTCGATACCGAGCTGGTTGAGGATCCTGGCCACGATGAAGTCGACCAGGTCATCGATCGTCGTCGGCTGGTGGTAGAACCCCGGCGCCGCGGGCAGGATCACCGCTCCCATGCGTGTCAGCGCCAGCATGTGCTCCAGGTGGATCGCCGAGAAGGGTGTCTCGCGGGGGACCAGAATCAGCTGTCGACGCTCCTTGAGGGCGACGTCGGCGGCACGTTCGATGAGGTTGTTGCTGGCCCCCGTGGCCACCGCCGAGAGGGTGCCGGTGGAGCAGGGACAGATCACCATGGAGGACGGTGCCCCCGAGCCGGAGGCCACCGGCGCCATCCAGTCCTCGCGGCCGAAGCAGCGAACCTGCCCGGGTCGGGCGCCGCTGCGGGAAATGAGCGCCTCGGCAAGCCGTTCGGGCCGCGCCGGCAGGTCCACATCGGTCTCGGTGGCGATCACCAGATGCGCCGCCTTGGAGATCATGACCCACACCTCGTGATCGGCGGCCACCAGCGCCTCGATCAGCCGCAGGCCGTACTGGGCACCGGAGGCGCCGGTCAGCGCCACGGTGACCGGAGGATGGAAACCCGACGACAACCCGGCCTCAGCCATGGGCCACCTCCAGGGCGGCGATGAGCTTTTCGTGGATGCCGCCGAAACCACCGTTGGACATCACCACGATGCGATCATAGGGTCGGGCTTCCTCGACGAGCGCGGCAACCAGGGCATCCAGATCCCCTTCCAGTCGCGCCGGCACCGGACTTGCCTCGAGCAGCGGCGAGAGCGACCATTCCAGCCCTGCGGGCTGGTACCAGAAGGCCGCGTCCGCGGCGGCCACGCTTTCGGCCAGCCGGTCGCGCAGAGTGCCCAGGCGCATGGTGTTGGAGCGAGGTTCGATCACCGCCAGCAGGCGGCCGCGAGCGGTCGCGGCACGCAGGCCCACGAGGGTGGCGGCGATGGCCGTGGGATGATGGGCGAAATCGTCGATCACCTGGATGCCGGCCACCTCGCCGCGAAGCTCCTGGCGACGCCGCGGCGTCTCGAAGCGCGACAGGGCCGCGGCGCCGCGGGCGAGATCGACCCCGCAGGCGTGGGCGGCGGCCAGCGCCGCCAGGGCGTTGCGGGCGTTGTAGGCGCCGGTCAGCGGCCAGTCCACCACGGCGTCCTCGTCGATGCGCGCCGCGCCGTCGCCCTCCTGGTGAATCACCTGAAAACGCGAAGCGTCCTCGCGCTCGAGCTCAACGCGCCAGGGGCTGTCGGCGGCGCTGCCGAAGCGGGAGACCGGCGTCCAGGCACCCATTGCCAGCACCCGATCCAGGGCCGGCTCGCCGTCGGCCACCAGCAGTCGTCCCTTTCCCGGCACGGTGCGAATCAGATGGTGGAACTGTCGCTCGATGGCGGCCAGATCGTCGAAGATATCGGCATGGTCGAACTCCAGGTTGCCCAGCACCGCGATCTCGGGGCGGTAGTGAACAAACTTGGAGCGCTTGTCGAAAAAGGCGGTGTCGTACTCGTCGGCCTCGACCACGAAGGGGGCATCGGGGTCGCCCAGACGCGCCGAAACGCCGAAGTTGCGCGGCACCCCGCCGATCAAAAAGCCGGGAGCAAGCCCCGCCGATTCCAGCAGCCAGGCCGCCATGCTGGCCGTGGTGGTCTTGCCATGGGTCCCGGCCATGGCGATCACCCGTCGTCCGGGGAGCACTTCCTCGGCGAGCCACTGGGGGCCGGATACATAGGGCAGACCCAGGTCCAGCACCGCTTCCACCTCGGGGTTGCCCCGCGACAGCGCATTGCCGATCACCACACGGTCCGGGCGCGGCACAAGATTCTCCGGCGAATAGCCCTCGTTCAGGCTGATCCCCGCCTCCTCAAGCTGTGTGCTCATGGGCGGGTAGACCCCCGCATCCGAACCGCTGACCGTATGGCCCTGCTCCCGGGCCAGCAGCGCCAGGCTACCCATGAAGGTGCCGCAGATACCGAGGATATGGACGTGCATGCGCTCTCCTGACTACCGACTTGGGTCGCGGCATCCCACCGCGACAGGGTGTGGCGAGACTAGCATGGCGCCAGAGGCCCCTCCAGCGCCCGGCGGGCGCCGGGTGCAGCCTCGGCCGCTTTCGGCTAGAATTCTCCGACTTTCGTCAGCTCATCCCCAAATCAGCAGCGACCAGGAGCAGGAACAGCGCCATGGCCCACAATGCCTTCTACGCCCAGTCCGGCGGCGTCACCGCCGTGATCAATGCCAGCGCATGCGCCGTGATCGAGACCTGCCGCCGTCACCCGGACCGGATCGGCAAGGTCTACGCCGGCCACAACGGCATCATCGGCGCCCTCACCGAGGACCTGATCGACGTGAACCGGGAGTCGGACGAGGCGATCGCCGCGCTGCGCCACACCCCGGGCGGTGCCTTCGGCTCCTGCCGCTATAAGCTCAAGGACATCGAAACCCACCGAACCCAGTACGAGCGGCTGATCGAGGTGTTTCGTGCCCACGATATCCGCTACTTCTTTTATAACGGTGGCGGTGACAGCGCCGATACCTGCCTGAAAGTCTCTCAGCTCTCCGAAAAACTCGGCTATCCGCTCACTGCCATCCATGTGCCCAAGACCGTGGACAACGACCTGCCGATCACCGACAACTCGCCGGGCTTCGGCAGTGTGGCCAAGTACATCGCCCCCTCTACCCTGGAAGCCTCGCTGGATATTGCCTCCATGTGCGCCACCTCCACCAAGGTGTTCGTGCTCGAGGTGATGGGGCGCCATGCCGGTTGGATCGCCGCCTCCGGCGCACTCGCCGGTAACGGCGTGGACGAACCACCCCACCTCGTCATCTTCCCCGAAGTGGCTTTCAACCGTGAAGCGGTGATGGCGCGGGTCGACGACGTCGTCAAGACCTGCGGCTACTGTGTGATCGTGGTCTCCGAGGGCGCCCGCTACGAGGATGGCACCTTCCTGGCCGACTCCGGCAACACCGACGCCTTCGGCCATCGCCAGCTGGGTGGCGTGGCGCCTACGCTGGCCGGCATGGTCAAGCAGGATCTGGGCTACAAGTACCACTGGGCAGTGGCCGACTACCTGCAGCGGGCCGCCCGCCACCTGGCCTCGAAGACCGACGTGGAGCAGGCCTACGCGGTGGGCGAGAAGGCAGTAGAGCTGGCGCTGGAGGGCAAGAACTCGATGATGCCTGCCATCAAGCGGCTCTCCAACACGCCCTATGCCTGGACCATCGAGCCGGCCCCGCTGGCGGAGGTCGCCAACCGTGAGAAGTTCATGCCCAGGGAGTATATCCGCGAGGACGGCTTCGGCATCACCGAGGCATGCCGCCAGTACCTGTCGCCGCTGATACAGGGCGAGGATTTCCCGCCCTTCGAGAACGGCCTGCCCAAGGTCGCGAAGCTTGCCCTCCATCGGGTCGAGCGCAAGCTGCCGGACTTCACGATTTAAGACCGACGGCTACCTGAGCAGCCAGGAGAGGATCAGCAGGAGCAGCAGGATGCCGGCCACGCCCTGCCAGAAGTGGGCCGGGTCGCGCAGGAGGCGGTGGCCGGTGCGCCGAACGCCGCGCTCTCCATCCGGCGATTGGCGCAGCGCGTGGCGAAACTCCGACATTCGCCGATAGCGCAGCGCTCGCTGAGGATCCAGGGCACGGCGCAGCGCCTCATCCAGGGCAGGGGTCACCTCCGGGTTGCGGGTCCGAGCGCTGCGATAGGTCAACTGCTCCAGATCCGTATGGCTGCGCAGGCGGTTGGGCGTCAGCTCGTAGGGCAGCTCGCCGGTCAGCAGCCAGTAGACCGTCGAGGCCAGGGAGTATTGGTCACTGCGACGCCCGACACCGTCGTCCAGGGCGTATTCGGGCGCGCTGTGCTCGGTGAGGCCCACCTGCCGTGCCAGCTCTCGGGAGTCATCCTGGCTGCCGCTCTCGCGCATCCGGCAGGCGCTGAAGTCGGTGAGTATCACCTTGCCATGGCGGTCGATCATCACATTGCCGGGGTGGATCTGCTGGTGGAGCAGGTCGCGGTGATGCAGGGCCTGAACCGCCTTGCCCAGCTGGTTGGCGATGTCCAGGCGCTGCACCAGACTGGCCTGGGGATGTCGCCTCGCCCAGCCGGCCAGGTTCTCTCCCTCGATATAGGCCATGAGGTAGTAGAGATAACGCCGCGGCCGTGACGGCTCCATGATGCGCACCACGAACGGCGACTTGACCCGTTCCACCACCCACTGCTGGAGCAGGAAATGCTCCAGGTAGGCATTGCGGATGGAGAGTTCAGGACTCGGCGCCTTCATCACCATCTCGCGCCCGGTGTGCACGTCGCGCACCCGGTAGACCCGAGACTGAGCGGTGCGCGACAGCACCGCTTCTACCTCCAGACCGTCCAGGCGATCCCCCGGCGAGAGTTCAGGAGGAATCGGCAGGTCACCATAGGCCCGGCCGGGGTGGTCGGGCTGCTCGTCGGGAAGCTCGTCGATGCGTACCAGCTGAAAGCAGAACTGCTCGGCGCCATAGCCACGGGCCTGGGCACGCTGCACCGCCGCGTCTGCCAGGCGGTCGCAGGCGGCGTTCAGGTCGCTGGCATCCTGGCGAATCAGCTGTACGTATTCAGAAGGCATCAGGGTGCCCATGACGGCCTGGGTGGTAAACAGGAAGATGTCACCCTGCTTGATCGGAAACTGGGCGTAGTCGATCTCGATGCTGACATCCATTCCCAGCGCACGTGATGGATAGCGGTAGCCCCCCAGATCGGCGACATGGTCGCGACTGAGCTGCTCGAATTCCGCGCCGCGCAGGCGAAACACCAGGGTATCGCCCAGATGGAAGAAGTGCGCGTTGCGGCCGCGATAGACCATGGCCGACAGTGAAGAGACGTAGCACCCATCGGTCGCGCATTGGCTCTGGCTATAGCACCAGCCGTTGAGGGCCCGCAGCACCCGGGTAGCCGAGGTCTTGACGTCCCAGTGGTCCGGCGTCGAGTAGTAGTCGGCCAGAAAGCCGCGCACGCTCAGGTCCCCGGCCTGCTTGGCCATGGAGTTGCGCCGGGTGGAGTCGCTGATCACCGCGCAGGCACCCTTGGCATTGAGCTGCCCGGCCTGGGGCAGGCGCACCGACATGGAGCTGCGGTGGTGGCGCCGATCCGGCGCGACGAAGGACTGGCCGTAACTCAATGACAGCTGCGCAGATCCCAAGAGGCTTCTCCTTGACCACCGGGTCGATCTTTCCTGGGGCCGCGAACCACTCGGGTCGGTCGTCGGCGAACCCCGCCGGCGCCCATGATACACTTCCGACGCTCCCGCGCGATGTCAACCATAGCCGCAGCGTCTTGCCGGGGTTCTGTGCCCCAGGGTTCTTTGCCTCAAGCTGCGACACCTATGTCGCATTGGTAATCCAAGCGCCCGCTTCGTATAATTCCGCAGATTTTTTCGCTCAGCGATGTGCCAAGCTGATTTCCAACCCAAGGAAGCGACGATGAACTTCGACAACATCCCCGCCGGCAAGGACCTACCCAACGACGTCTACGTGGCGATCGAGATCCCGGCCAACCATGCCCCGATCAAGTACGAGATCGACAAGGACATGGGGAGCCTGCTGGTCGACCGCTTCATGGCCACGCCGATGTTCTATCCGGCCAACTACGGCTTCATTCCTCACACCCTGGCCGACGATGGCGATGCGCTGGACGCTCTGGTGGTCACCCCCTACCCGGTCCAGCCCGGCTGCATCATCCGTGCTCGCCCGGTCGGCATCCTCAACATGACCGACGAGGCCGGCGAAGACGCCAAGCTGGTCTGCGTGCCCCACAGCACGATCACCAGCCTGTATGACGATGTACAGGAAGTGACCGATCTGCCCGAGCTTCTGCGCCAGCAGATCGCCCACTTCTTCGAGAACTACAAGGATCTCGAGAAGGGCAAGTGGGTCAAGGTCGAGTCCTGGGAAGGCGTCGAGGCTGCCCGCAAGGCCATCGAGAAGTCGGTGATTGCCTACGAGAAGGCCTGATCCCTCGCCGGCCTTTGCCGGCATGCCGTGATCGGGTGCTGGACTCGCTGCATCAGGGCCGCCCCATGGGGCGGCCCTGATGCGTTGGACACTGGGAAGAAACGCGAATGTGGCTACTCGGGCGCCTCTACGCGGTCATCGTCAGGGGTCGCCGGCTCGGGTGACACTGGCGCCAACGGCGGTTCGGCGAGACGCTCGGCCAGATGAGCCGCAAGATCCCGCGCCCTGGTCATGTGCAGCGCCATGACCAGAGAGTGGTTGGCGAAGACCCCGAAGCCGGACCCGTTGAGCACCACCGGGCTCCATAGCCTGCGCTGGGTCACTGCCAGCTCCGCCAGCAGGCGCTCCCACTCGGCGACGACATCGGCCTCGCGCAGCACATCGGCCTGGTCGCGCTGCACGCCCTCGAGCAGTTGCGAAAGCGCCCAGCCGGTGCCGCGGGCCTCGAAGAAGATATCATCGACCCGGTGCCAGGGAGTGCGCGGCGGTAGCGACTCGGCATCCACCGCAAGCTCGATCAGCGCCTCATGGCTACCGACGCTGGCCGCCAGGCGCAGGGCGAGGTCATCCAGCCGAGCCACCAGCGACTCCATCCAGGCTGCCAGGCCCTGGCCGGGCGCAAAGCCCTCCTCCTCGTCGTTCAGGGCAGACAGCTGGCGATCGAGGGCCTCCAGCGCCTGCTCCAATCGCTGCTCGGTGGCGGGGTAGAACCAGTCGCGGTCATCTCCCATCAGCGCCTCGCGCGCCACCTCCAGATTCGCGTTATCGCCGCCGGCCATCTGCGGCAGCGCCCGGGCCAGATCCCGGGAGGACGCCAGCACGCCCAGCTCCCAGTTCGGCATGTTGTCGAGCCACAGGCCCGGCGGGGCGATGTCATTGCGCAGGTAGCCGCCCGGCTTCTCCAGCAGCGTCGCCACGGTCGTGGCCAGGGTCGCCACGGTCACCGTGCCCCGCGCGCCCGGCAGATAGGCGGCCTCGCCACGCCGCTCCAGGGTGGCCTGCTCCACATCGAAGGGCGCCGGCGGCTGACTCCACCAGATCCCCAGACCAACGCTGACCAGCAGGTAGAGTCCTGCCAGTACCAGAACAGGCTTCCAGATCCAGCCGTACCGGGGGCGCTCCAGCGCCTCCTCCTTCCTGTGCCGCCGGGAGGCGCGCCAGCTCTTCCAGGCCATGTCGTGATAATCCCTGTGTAATGAACGTCGGCCCTTCTCGATGCGACAATGAGGCTCATCGTGGAAAGATGCGGCACACCAAACAGCGGCGTGCTTCTGCGATATCCTAGCATCCACTGATAGTAAAGTGCCCAGGCGGCCAATGCGGAACCGCTCCGCCGGCCAAGGGTCTGACGACCGAGCTCGCCCCGACACACGCAAGGAAAATGATGCCCGACTTGATCGCCCGACGCCTCGCCCTGCTGCTTGTGCTGATGTTGCTGCCGCTCACCGCCCAGGCGCAGTGGTTCTCGTCGTCCAACTCCCGCGATTTCCTGCCGGTCCTCGAGGCCTTCCAACCCCAGGCCTGGCACGACGGCGAGACCCTCTTTGTCGGAGTCGAGGTCACTCCCGAACACTACCTCTACCGCCATCAGTTCAGCGTCGAATCCGACGCCGTGACACTGGGTGAACCCGAGATTCCCCCGGGGAAGTTCACCAGCGACGAGTTCCTCGGCGACGTCTATGTCTTCCGAGACAACATGGTGTTCGAAGTCCCCCTCGAGCAGGGCGCCAGCGGCGTCTTTCCGCTCACCTTTACCTTCCAGGGATGCGCCGACGCCGGCCTCTGCTATCCGCCGGAGCGGGTCTCCCTGCAGGCGCCTGAACGCAGCGCGCCCCAGGTCTTCGCCGCCCTGGTCGGTAGTAACGGCAGTGCTTCGATGGACTCGAGCGACGGCGGCGGAGGCACTGCCACGGCGCCGGCCGCTCCCCAGAGCGAAGACGGTCGTTTCCAGCGCCTGATGAGTGATGCCAGCCTGCCGCTGGCGCTGGGTCTGTTCTTCCTGGCCGGTCTGGGATTGACCTTCACGCCCTGCGTGCTGCCCATGGTGCCGATCCTCTCCTCGATCATCGTCGGCCAGAATGCCGGTCGCCCCCGGGCCTTCCTGCTTTCCGCCAGCTATGTGGGCGGCATGGCGCTGACCTACGCCGCCGTCGGGGTACTGATGGGGCTATTCGGCGCCGGCCTCAACCTCCAGGCGCGGCTGCAGTCGGCGCCGGTGCTGATCACCTTTGCCGTACTCTTCGCGCTGTTCGCCCTGGCCATGTTCGGCGCCTTCGAGTTGCGCATGTCATCGCGACTTTCCGGGCGAATCGACGCCCTGCAGGCCCGCGCCCAGCAGAGCGGCCCGGCGGGGCTGGCCCTGGCCGGATCGCTGTCGGTGCTGGTGGTCTCTCCCTGCGTCTCCGCTCCCCTGGCCGGCGCCCTGGTGTTCATCTCCACTACCGGCAACGCCCTGATGGGCGGCGCCGCCCTGCTCGCCCTCGGTCTCGGTATGGGCCTGCCGCTGCTGCTGGTTGGCACCTTCGGCACCACCCTGCTGCCGCGCAGTGGCGCCTGGATGAACGGTGTGAAGATCGCCTTCGGCATCCTGCTGCTGGGCGTGGCCGTCTGGCTGGTGGAACGCCTGCTACCCCCGGCGGTGGCGCTGTTGATGTGGGGAGCGCTGGCCATCGGCAGCGCCCTGGCGCTGGGCGCCATGTCGGTCAACCTGCCCCAGGGCTGGCCGCGAGCGCGCCAGGCCGTCGGCCTGCTGCTGCTGGCCTGGGCACTGGCACTGGTGCTGGGCGCGGCCAGCGGTGCCACCGACCCGATGCGCCCCCTGGCCAACCTGGGTAGCTCCGGCGCCACCGCCGCCGTGGCGCCCGCCGAGGTCACCACCGTGGAGAGCCTCGACGAGCTGCAGCGGGCGCTGGCTTCAGTGGGCGATGGTCGGCCCGCCTTCGTACACTTCACCGCCGACTGGTGCATCTCCTGCAAGCAGATGGAGCGCCAGGTCTATCCCGACCCGCGGGTAGCCGGACACCTCTCGGCCTTCGCCCGCATCAACGTGGACGTGACCGACTCGGGAAGCGTCAGCCGCGAACTGCTCGACCATTTCGGCCTGTTCGGTCCGCCCAGCCTGCTGTTCTTCCAGGGCAACGAAGAGCTTCTCGAGGCGCGCATCCAGGGAGAGGTGCGTGCGCCCGGACTGGCCTCTCATCTCGAAGGCCTGCTGGGCTGGCTGGACGACAGGCAAAGCTGAACGGCATTGGTTTCGGCGCGATCGTCGTCAAACATTCGTTTAAACTCCCGCCTCGAACGGCGTTCTCCCCGCTGCTGGACATCCCCACGGATTTTCGGCAAACTTCGCTGCAACTCCGTTTAATTGCCATTAACGCGGCAAGAGACGCTATCTTGCCGCGATCTCTGGCAAGTTGGCCCGAGTTGACAGCGCCGCCGGGCCAACCTTATTCACAGCACCCAAGCGATCGAGACAACGTCATGGATATCCGCAAGGTCAAGAAGCTGATCGAGCTGCTCGAAGAGTCCAATATCAGCGAAATCGAGATCCAGGAGGGCGAGGAGTCGGTACGCATCAGTCGTCATCCCAACGGCGCAAGCTGGCAGCCCCCCATGCCCCAGGGTTATGCTGCCCCGGCTCAGCCCGCCCCCCAGGCCCCGCTCCCCCCCGCCGAGGCCGATGAGGGACCAGGCTACCAGGGCCAGGCCGTGACCTCGCCCATGGTAGGCACCTTCTATCGCAGCCCGGCGCCGGGCGGAAAGCCCTTCATCGAGGTAGGCTCCAGCGTCAAGAAGGGCGACACAGTGTGCATCGTCGAAGCCATGAAGATGATGAACCAGATCGAGGCCGACCGCGATGGCGTGGTCGAGGCTTTCCTGGTCGATGACGGCGAGCCGGTGGAATTCGATCAGCCGCTGCTGGTAATCGGCTGAGATCTCCGCGCTTTTTCATTCACCTGACACTGGCGGATTCCTCATGCTGGACAAGGTACTCATCGCCAATCGCGGCGAGATCGCCCTGCGCATACTGCGCGCCTGCAAGGAACTGGGCATCAAGACGGTGGCGGTCCATTCCAAGGCCGACCGTGAGCTGATGCACGTGCGTCTGGCCGACGAGGCCGTCTGCATCGGCCCAGCATCGTCGGCCCAGTCCTACCTCAACATCCCGGCCCTGATCAGCGCCGCGGAGGTCACCGATTCCAGCGCCATCCACCCCGGCTACGGCTTTCTCTCCGAGAACGCCAACTTCGCCGAGCAGGTTGAGCGCTCCGGCTTCGCCTTCATCGGTCCGCGCCCGGAGACCATTCGCCTGATGGGCGACAAGGTCAGCGCGATCGAATCGATGAAGAAGGCCGGCGTGCCCACGGTACCAGGCTCCGATGGTCCGCTGCCCGAGGATGACGAGGGCGAGATCGTCTCTGTGGCACGGCGCATCGGCTACCCGGTGATCATCAAGGCAGCGGCCGGGGGCGGCGGTCGCGGCATGCGCGTGGTGCACACCGAGGCGCATCTGCTCTCTGCAGTCAATGTGACCCGCACCGAGGCGCACTCGTCGTTCGGTGACGGCACCGTCTACATGGAGAAGTATCTCGAGAATCCCCGCCACGTGGAGGTCCAGGTACTGGCCGACGGCCAGGGTAACGCCATCCATCTCTATGACCGCGACTGCTCCCTGCAGCGCCGCCACCAGAAGGTGATCGAGGAGGCGCCGGCGCCGGGCATCGACGAAGACGCTCGCGCCGAGGTGCTCGAGTCATGTCGCCAGGCGTGCATCACCATCGGCTACCGCGGTGCCGGCACCTTCGAGTTTCTCTACGAGGACGGCAAGTTCTTCTTCATCGAGATGAACACCCGCGTGCAGGTGGAGCACCCGGTCACCGAGATGGTGACCGGCGTCGATATCGTCCGCGAGCAGTTGCGCATCGCCTCCGGCCTCCCGCTGTCGGTCACCCAGGAGGAGGTCAAGCTCTCAGGCCACGCCTTCGAGTGCCGCATCAACGCCGAGGACGCGCGAACCTTCATGCCCTCCCCCGGCAAGGTGACCCTCTACCACCCGCCGGGCGGTCTTGGGGTGCGCATGGATTCCCATATCTACACCGGTTACACGGTGCCGCCCCACTACGACTCCCTGATCGGCAAGCTGATCACCTGGGGCGCCGACCGCGAGACCGCGCTGATTCGCATGCGTGTCGCCCTGGACGAGCTGCTGGTGGAAGGCATCAAGACCAACACCGATCTGCACAAGGATCTGGTTCGAGACGGCTACTTCCAGCAGGGTGGTGTCAACATCCACTACCTGGAGAAGAAGCTGGGTCTATAGCCCACGATGCGTCTCCCGCGGGGCGGCCCTGGCCGCCCCGCTCGCTTTGACACCCCTTTCTCACCGGGAGACCCCCATGCCCTGGCTGCAACTCAAGGCCCATATCCCTCCCGAGCAGGCCGAGACCCTGGAGGAGCTGCTGCTCAACGAGGGTGCCACCGCCATTACCCTTCAGGACGCCCATGACGATCCGGTGTTCGAACCGGAGCGTGGCAGCACGCCGCTGTGGAACGAGACGGTGCTCACCGGCCTCTATGACGACCTGGAGGGAGTCGACGCCATGCTGGAGCGAGTTCGCCAGGCCTGGGCCGCCGAGCTGCCCGACGACTCCTGCCCGGAGATAGAAGTGGAACTGATCGCCGACCGAGATTGGGAACGCGAGTGGATGGACGACTTCCAGCCCATGCAGATGGGCGAGCGCCTGTGGATCGTGCCGAGCTGGCACGAGCCGCCGGTGCCCGGCGCGGTGAACCTGCAGTTGGATCCGGGCCTGGCCTTCGGCACCGGCACCCACCCCACCACGGCGCTGTGCCTGGCCTGGTTCGACGGTCTCTCTGTCACCGAGGCCCTCGACAATCAATCCGTGCTGGACATCGGGACCGGCTCCGGCATCCTGGCCATCGCCGCCCTGAAACTCGGTGCCGCCCGCGCGGTAGGCACCGACATCGATCCCCAGGCCCTCCAGGCCAGCCGCGACAACGCCGAGCGCAACGGTATCGCCGAGGCTGACTTCCGGCTCTGCTACCCCGAGCAACTCGACGACACCGAGACCTTCCCTTTCGTCGTGGCCAACATCCTCGCCGGCCCGCTGGTCGAACTGGCGCCGATGATCGTCGGTCACCTCGCCCCCGGCGGGCGCCTGGCACTCTCCGGCATCCTCGCGGCTCAGGCCGAGGAGGTGCTCGATGCCTACCGCGAACAGGGCTTGCGCATGGACGAGCCGATGATCAGCGAAGGCTGGGCACGCCTTACCGGGCGGCGATCCATCGGGCAGCGATCGACCGAGGCCTAGGCGCGACCAGTGGCCACTTCACCCCATCCGGCCAGGGGCGTATGATGTGCCCCCTTTGCCACCACCGTTTACCCTCATGCCAGATACCCGCTCGTCCTTGCCTCGCATCGGTGACCACTCTTTGCTGAACCGGGTCATCCTGGCGCCGATGGCCGGCGTCACCGACCGACCCTTCCGCCAGCTATGCCGGCGGCTGGGCGCCGGATTGGTGGTGGGCGAGATGGTGACCTCGGACCCCAGCCTGTGGCACACACGCAAGTCGCGCCTGCGCATGGACCATCGTGGTGAACCCGGCCCCCGCGCCGTTCAGATCGCCGGTGGCGATGCCGAGATGCTGGCCGAGGCGGCGCGGCTCAACGCCGAACGGGGCGCCGAGATCATCGATATCAACATGGGCTGCCCGGCCAAGAAGGTGTGCAACAAGGCCGCCGGCTCCGCGCTGCTGCGCGACGAGACCCTGGTGGCCGAGATCCTCGAGGCGGTGGTGGCCGCGGTGGACGTACCGGTGACCCTCAAGATCCGCACCGGCTGGTGTGCCGACAGCAATAACGGCTTGCGCATCGCTCGCCTGGCCGAGGCCGCCGGCATCCAGGCACTGGCCGTGCACGGCCGCCATCGCCAGCAGCGCTATACCGGCAGTGCCGAGTACGACACCATCGCTGCGATCAAGGCGGCGGTGGGCATCCCGGTATTCGCCAACGGCGATATCGACTCGCCGGAGAAGGCCGCCGCCGTCCTCGACTATACTGGGGCAGATGCGGTGATGGTGGGCCGCGGTGCCCAGGGCAACCCCTGGATCTTCCGCGAGATCGACCACTATCTTCGTCATGGGGAGCGCATGGCGCCTCCGCTGGACGAGGAGCGCGCGGTCGTGCTGCGCGACCACCTCACGGCCCTTCACGACTTTTACGGCGAACACATGGGCGTGCGCATTGCGCGCAAGCACGTCGCCTGGTACCTGGCCGACGACAGCCGCCTGACGGCGGAGACACAGCGCGAACTCAAGGCCACCTTCAACGGCCTGGAGAACGCCGACGCCCAGCATCGCTTTATCGATGACCACTTTCGTCACGCCTGTCCGCCGGCCACCGCGCCGAAGACGCCGGAGAGCGTGACGTCGAAAGGAACCCGAGCCGCATGACCAGCCAAGCCTTTCCCCCGAACCCCGAGCTGTCTGGACATCGCCAGGAACTCGCCGGGCTGGACGGCGAACGCCCGCAGGCGCTCGACGAATCCGTTGGCCAGCGCCCGCTTCGCGAAGCAGTGGACCTCGCCATGCGCCGCTATTTTGCCCACCTGGACGGCGGCGAGGTCACCGGACTCTTCGCCATGGTGATGACCGAGGTCGAGGCACCGCTGCTCGCCGCCGTTCTGGAACACACCCAGGGCAACCAGACCCGCGCCGCCGAGATGCTCGGTCTCAACCGCGGCACCCTGCGCAAGAAGCTCAAGCAGTACGACCTGATCTGACTTTCGCGAAGGGAGTCCGAGGGCTCCCTTCGGCATCTCATGCGCATGCCTATCGGATTCTTCGTCCCACCCGTCAGTAGAGAGTGACCCCCATGGCCCAAGCCTCCCCCCTCCCGGTCCGCCGCGCCCTGATCAGCGTCTCGGACAAGACCGGCATCATCGATTTCGCCCGCGGCCTCAGCGAGCACGGCGTCGAACTGCTCTCCACCGGCGGCACCTTCCGCCTGCTCCAGGAAAACGGCATCGCCGTCACCGAGGTGTCGGAGCACACCGGCTTCCCGGAGATCATGGATGGCCGAGTCAAGACCCTCCACCCCAAGATCCACGGCGGCATTCTCGGTCGACGCGGCCAGGACGACGCGGTGATGGCAGAGCACGACATCGCGCCCATCGACATGGTGGTGGTCAACCTCTACCCCTTCGCCCGGACCGTGGCCAGGCCCGACTGCACCCTCGAGGATGCCATCGAGAACATCGACATCGGCGGCCCGACCATGGTGCGCGCCTGCGCCAAGAACCACGCCCACACCACCATCGTGGTGGACGCCGGCGACTACGCCCGAGTGCTTGGCGAGATCGCCGCCCAGAACGGCGCGGTGTCTGATGCCACCCGCTTCGATCTGGCCGTCAAGGCCTTCGAGCATACCGCCGCCTACGATGCCGCCATCGCCGACTACCTGGGACAGATCGTTCCCGGCGGCGAGGATGGTTTTCCGCGCACCTATAACCTGCAGTTCATGAAGAAGCAAAGCATGCGCTACGGCGAGAACCCGCACCAGAATGCGGCCTTCTATGTCGAAGCCGGTGCCGGCGAGGCCAGCGTGGCCACCGCCAGACAGCTGCAGGGCAAGGAACTCTCCTTCAACAACGTCGCCGACACCGACGCCGCCTTCGAGTGCGTCAAGGCCTTCACCGACACCGCCTGCGTGATCGTCAAGCACGCCAATCCCTGTGGCGTGGCGGTGGGTGCCAGTGCCCTGGAAGCCTACGACAAGGCCTTCGCCACAGACCCCACCAGCGCCTTCGGCGGCATCATCGCCTTCAACGTGCCGCTGGACGCCGACACTGCCCGGGCCATCATCGCTCGCCAGTTCGTCGAGGTGATCATCGCCCCGGGGGTCGAGGCCGAGGCCGCCGAGATCGTCGCCGAGAAAAAGAACGTGCGTCTGCTCGACGTCGGCGCCCACTGGCCCGGCGAGCGCGAGCACGCCCACGACATCAAGCGCATCACCGGCGGCCTGCTGGTGCAGGACCGCGACCTGGGCATGGTCGGCCGCGACGAGCTCACCGTGGTCAGCGAGCGCGTGCCCACCGAGCAGGAGCTGCGCGACCTGGCGTTCGCCTGGAAGGTGGCCAAGTACGTCAAGTCCAACGCCATCGTCTACGCGCGGGACGGTCGGACCATCGGCGTCGGCGCCGGCCAGATGAGCCGCGTCTACTCGGCGAAGATCGCCGGCATCAAGGCCGCCGACGAGGGCCTCTCGGTGCCCGGCTCGGTGATGGCCAGTGACGCCTTCTTCCCCTTCCGCGACGGCATCGACGCCGCGGCAGCGGCCGGCATCGCCGCCGTGATCCAGCCCGGCGGCTCCATGCGCGACCAGGAAGTGATCGACGCCGCCAACGAGGCCGGCATCGCCATGGTGTTCACCGGCATGCGCCACTTCCGCCACTAAAGCTGTAATCACAGCTTGGATAGCGTCGCCATAATCAGAAACCCCGTCGGCCATGGCCGACGGGGTTTTCATTTCTTACCTCTTAAGGCTTATGGCTTACAGCTCCGGGCGAAGCCCGGTCAGCCGAGATCGATACAGAGGTACTTGGTCTCGAGATACTCCTCAAGGCCCTGGTGGCCACCCTCGCGGCCGAGGCCAGAGGCCTTCACCCCGCCGAAGGGCGCGGCGGCATTGGAGATGATGCCGGTATTGATGCCCACCATGCCGTACTCCAGGGCATCCGCGACGCGCCACACACGGCCCAGATCGCGGGAGTAGAAGTAGGCGGCGAGGCCGTACTCGGTGTCGTTGGCCATCTCCACCGCGCTCTCCTCGTCGTCGAAGGGGAACACCGCGGCCAGCGGGCCGAAGGTCTCCTCCTGGGCCACCTTCATGCTGGAGGTAGCGAAGCTGATCAGGGTCGGAGTGAAGAAACTGCCACCCAGCGGGTGCGGGTGGCCGCCCATCAGCAGCTCTGCGCCCTTGTCCACGGCGTCCTGGACATGCTCGCTGACCTTGGCGACCGCCTTGTCGTCGATCAGCGGGCCGATGTTGATGCCTGGCTGGGTGCCATCGCCCACCCTGAGCTCGCTGTGCATGGCCACCGCGAGTTTCTCGCAGAAGGCGTTGACCACGCTGGACTGCACCAGGAAGCGGTTGGTACAGACGCAGGTCTGGCCGGCGTTGCGGAACTTGGCGGCCATGGCCCCTTCCACCGCGGCGTCCAGGTCGGCGTCCTCGAAGACGATGAAGGGGGCGTTGCCGCCCAGCTCCAGGGAGATCTTCTGAATATGCTGTGCCGCGTTGGCCATCAGCTCGCGCCCCACCTCGGTGGAGCCGGTGAAGGTGATCTTGCGCACCAGCGGTGACTCGGTCATGGCCGCCGCGATCTCGCTGGCGCGGCCAGGCACCACGTTGAAGACACCGCGAGGAACTCCGGCGCGCTCGGCCAGCAGCGCCAGGGCCGTAGCGGAGAACGGAGTCTGGCTGGCCGGCTTGCAGACGATGGTGCAGCCGGCCGCCAGAGCGGCGCCCGCCTTGCGGGTGATCATCGCCGCCGGGAAGTTCCAGGGGGTGATAGCGCCGACCACGCCCACCGGCTGCTTGGTGACCACAATCCGCTGATTGGCCTTGGCGGCGGGGATGGTCTCGCCATAGACACGCCGTGCCTCCTCGGCGAACCAGCGCAGGAAGCTTGCCGCATAGGCGATCTCACCGGCGGACTCCTTGAGCGGCTTGCCCTGCTCGAAGGTCATGATCATGGCCAGATCGTCCTGATGCTTGAGCATCAGGTCGTGCCACTTCATGAGGACGTCGGCGCGCTCCAGGGCGGTCAGCGCCTTCCAGGCCGGCAGCGCGGCATGAGCGGCTTCTATGGCACGCTCGGTCTCGGCGCGACCCAGGCGGGGCACATCGCCCATGGGCTTGCCGGTCGCCGGATTGAGCACCTGGATCTGCTCGCCGCTGTCGGCGGCGACCCAGCTGCCGTCGATGTAGGCGAAGGGACAGTAGAGCTGCGTTTCCTTGAGGGATTCCATGGGCATCTCCTGAGGGCAAGGCGGTGTTGTTGTAAAGGCGGCAAGTCGCGGCCTGCTGACATGACTGGTTCTAGGATACGGGACCTCGGCGGGCCGGCGCCATGTCTCTGTCAGAGTTCATCGACGGCGTCCGCACCTTCGTCAGGCGTGATCGGCGCTTCATCGGGCAGCCTGTGTTCTTCATCAGGCACCATGAATTCCGCCGGCGGCGCCGAGGACGTCGGCTCCAGCATGGCCGTCAGCACGGCGAGGATAATCACCAGGGCGATGGCCAGCCAGCAGAACGCCCGGCCAATATAGCGAGACGGCTCGCGACGAATCTGGCGAAGTCCGATCAGCGCCATGACCGCAACGGCAATGTTGAGGGGCACCAGCGCCCCCTGCAGCAGCAGGGCAAGCAGCGCGCAGACCATGGCGCCCATGGCCCAGGGCGAATAACGGCGCCGGGCGGGCACCGGCGGTTGATTGTCGACGTTCAAGATGACTCCTGATCGATCAGTGTGATGACGGCAGCCTCATGCTAAGCGCAAAGGCCCCGCCGCTCAAAGCGACAGGGCCCTCGGTAACCAGGGTTGACCGTTCAGGGGGTGCGGCGTGACTCACGACTGGCGGAAAGGGTGATCGAGACCGAGTCGGCAAAGCGAAGTGCATGAGGCTTGTCGATTTCCACCTGGGCGGTAAGCACCTGCTCATGGGCCATGACCAGGTCCAGCACCTCGCGAGTCATGCGCTCGAGGAGCAAGAACCGGTTATCTTCCACGTGGGCGATCACCTGCTTGGTGATGGTGCGGTAGTTGAGTGCCTCCTCGATATGGTTGAAGGCAACCGCCTTGTCGGCGCGATAGCGAATCACCGCGTTAATCACCACGTCCTGGCGATTCTGTATCTCCTCTTCCTTTATCCCGATGTAGGTGCGCAGGCGAAGGTTCTTGATACGGATGGTGGCCAGATCATGATCGAAGTGCTGGTCATCGATGGCGTGCATCGGCATGGCCGATCTCCTTGGCGGGTTGGCCTCAGCGTCCGTTGACCAGGGTCAGGAACTCGTGACGGGTGGACGGGTTGTCGCGGAAGGCGCCCAGCATCACCGAGGACGTCATGCTGGAGTTCTGCTTCTCCACGCCCCGCATCATCATGCAGAGATGCTTGGCCTCCACCACCACCGCCACGCCGCGGGCATCGGTCACCTGCTGCACGGCTTCGGCGATCTGACGGGTCAAGTTTTCCTGAATCTGCATGCGGCGAGCGAACATATCGACGATGCGCGCAAATTTGGATAGGCCAAGCACCCTGCCGCTTGGCAGGTAGCCGATGTGGCACTTGCCGATGAAGGGCAGCAGATGATGTTCACACATGGAGTAGAGCTCGATGTCCTTGATCAGCACGATCTCGTCTGTCTCAGACTCGAATACGGCTCCGTTGACGATCTCCTCGAGAGACTGCAGGTAGCCATGATTCAGAAACTGCATGGCCTTGGCGGCGCGTTTGGGCGTATCCCGCAGGCCCTCGCGTTCCGGATTCTCGCCGAGAGCAAGCAGAATCTGCCGGTAGTGGTTGGCGATTTCATCGGTCATCGTCGGGCCCATTCTGGTCGTTTTTCATGTACAGAAGATATACATGAAATCGATTATGTACAACCTACTTTGCCTTGAATCCGCATTCTAGCGCAAGCCCTACCGCGACGCAGTCCCGCCGCGTGACAACCTGCCGCACCCTGCGGCCGCGGTGAACGGGAGGGCTACTCTCCCCTGTGCTAGAATCTGGGCTTTCACGCAGTGCACGACTTCTTCCGAGAGCTCGACATGACCAAGACACCCACGATTCTGCTGCTGGCCGCCCTGTTCGCCCCGTCTCTGGCGCTGGCCGCGACCCTGGAACTGCCCGCCGAAGCACGACTGGAAGTGCAGGTAATCGACTCGCTCATTCTGAACCAGAGTGAGCCAAGTCACGATGATATCCTGCTGCGCCCGGTCTCCGACGGTCAGGGGTCCCACGAGCTGCCGAGCCACTGCGTCATGGTGGGCGATGCTCGGCTCGAGGGCGAGCGAGTGCGCATCACGACCAAGTCCGTGACCTGCATCGCCACCCACGGCAGCGACAGCGAGATCTACAGTGGTGAAATTTCGGCGGCCGCCTATGGCGCGGATGGCAGTTTCGGGATTCCCGCCTGCGAGGGCGCGCGCTGCGAAATCACCCCCGAGGATACCTTCGAACTGCGCCTGGCCAACGATCTGATGATCGAGGAGCAGGAAAACACCTCCGAGCAGATCAATCTTCAGCGCCGTCAGGCCGAGGGTGCCGGAGTGGCCAACCCGATTCCCAGCGAGCGTCCCGACCCCGATCAGTAACGCTTCGACCTCCGCTGGCCAAGCGCCCCCTCTAGAGGGGGCGCTTGACCTTCTGGCTTTGGCAGGGGCTCGAGCTCGAAAACGCTCGGCTCAGGACAGCCAGCGGGGGGCACGCTCGAGGACCTGCCGCTGCTGCTCCAGGGAGCGGATCTGACCGTCCCAGTAGCCCTCATCGGCGAGCCACGGAAAGGCTGCCGGGAAGGCCGGATCCTCCCAGCGAGCCACCAGCCAGGCACTGTGACGAAGCAGACGCAGGGCGCGCAGCGGCTCCATCAAGGCAAGCTCAGTGCGGTCGAACTCGCGCTGTTCCTCGTATCCCTCCATTACCTCCGAGAGCTGCATGTGGCGCTCCTCGGGCTGCTCGGCGGTAATCAGCATCCACAGATCCTGCACCGCCGGGGCCATCAGGCAGTCGTCGAAGTCCACCAGGGCAAAGTGCTCGTCGCGCCCCAGGATATTGCCGATATGGCAGTCGCCGTGGACGCGAATCGCCTGCTCGGCCGGCCAGGCGTAATCCGCCAGCCGTTCGTGGAGGGCATCGGTGATCCGCGCGTAGGCATCGCGCTGCCGCCGACCCAGCCAGGAGCTGGCCAGCACCCGCTCACGAGCCTCCCGAACCATGCCGTCCAGGTCCATGGCCCCGCGATGGACGAAGTGGCCGCGCTCACCCACGGCATGTACGGCGCCGATCAGCTCGCCAAGGGCGAACAGGTGCGCCGGGCTCTCCAACTCGGGGGCCTGACCGGGCAGCCAGGGGAAGAGCGAGAAACGAAAGCCCTCCGCACGATGCAGGCTTATGCCCTCGGCATCGCGCCAGGGAGCCGCTACTGCGACTCCGGCCGCCACCAGCTCGGCCAGGAAGTCGTGCTCCTCCTGGATCCGCTCATCGCTCCAGCGCTCCGGACGGTAGAACTTCACCACCCAGCGACGGCGATCCTCGTCATGCACCAGATAGACGCGGTTCTCGTAGCTGTTGAGGGTAAAGGGTTCACCCGGCAGCCAGAAGCCCAGCGATTCCACCGCCGCCACCACCCGAGCGGGAGAGAGGGTAGCAAAGGGGTGAGGCGAAATTTCCATGGAAACGGTCCCGACAGTAAAACCCGCATGCTAACAGAGCCGTTGGCTTTAAGGGCTATCGCAGCCGGCTTCCATCGCCCGGGTCTGGGCTGTCGGCAAGCCCTGCATCAGGTTTCCTGCAGCGGCGTGCGCGCCACCGCCCAGGCCTCGACCTCGCGAGCACCGGCCGCACGGCAGGCCACGGCCAGGGCCTCGAGGGTCGCCCCGGTGGTCATCACGTCGTCCACCAGCACCACCCGATGCGGCAGCGCCGCCTCGATGACGAAGGCGCCGCTCAGGTTGCGGCGACGCTCGTCGCGGTCAAGCCCACGCTGGGTGGGGGTATCACGGCAGCGCCGGGCGCGTACCAGAGACAGTTCGAGCCGGCGAGCCAGACGCCGCGCCAGCCACTCTCCCTGGTCGAAGCCGCGTTCCCGTGCGCGCCGGGGATGCAGCGGCACCGGCACGAGCGCTTCCGGCCAGGCCAGCGCCGTCTCGGACAGTCCGGCTTCCAGCAGCGCCAGCAACACCGCCCCGGCCCGGGGTGATGCCTCGAACTTGAAGCGCTGCACCAGGAAGGCCACCTCCTGCTCGTAGCGCAGCGGCACCCGGCTGCATTCGAAGGACGGCGGACGGCGCAGGCAGCGCCCGCAGAGCCTCGCCTCGGGCCGCCCGGGGAGCGGTTCGGCGCAGTGCGGGCAGGCCGGCAGGTTCCAGGGCAAGGTGGCGAAGCAGGCCCTGCACCAGGGCCGCTCCTGTTCGGCTATCCCCAGGCAGAAGGCACAGCGTCCTGGCAACTGGCGACGCAGGGCTCTGTCAACCTTGATCCCGGCGCGGGTTGACAATAGGCGCCACTGGGATAGGCTTTCCGTCAACTTATCCACGACATCCAAGTTGACCATAAGCGAGCCCCCCATGTCCGATGCGACCTCGACCACCGATTCCTTGACCCTAGCCGCCGCCGCTCGGCCCCGCCACGACTGGCGACTCGACGAGATCGAGGCGCTATTTGCCCTGCCCTTCAACGACCTGCTGTTCCATGCCCAGCGGGTGCACCGCGCCCACTTCGACCCCAATGCCGTGCAGGTCTCCACTCTGCTCTCGATCAAGACCGGCGCCTGCCCGGAGGACTGCAAGTATTGCCCGCAGTCGGGCCACTACAGCACCGGGCTCGGCAAGGAGAAACTGCTCGAGATCGAGAAGGTGGTGGAGCAGGCCCTCGCCGCCAGGGAGGCCGGTGCCAGCCGCTTCTGCATGGGTGCGGCCTGGAAAAGCCCGCGGGAGAAGGACCTCGGGGCGGTGCTGGAGATGGTGCGGCGGGTCAAGGCGCTGGGCCTCGAGACCTGCATGACCCTGGGCATGGTGGACAACGACCAGGCCGGGCGCCTGGCCGAGGCCGGGCTCGACTACTACAACCACAACCTCGACACCTCGCCTGAGTTCTATGGTGAGATCATCACCACCCGCACCTACGCCGACCGCCTGGAGACCCTGGGCCATGTTCGCGAGGCGGGCATGAAGGTGTGCTCCGGGGGGATCCTTGGCATGGGCGAGGCGCCCCGGGATCGCGCCGCCCTGCTCCAGCAGCTGGTGCGGCTCGAGCCGCACCCGGAATCGGTGCCGATCAACATGCTGGTCAAGGTGCCGGGCACTCCCCTCGAGCACGTGGAGGACCTCGACCCCGTCGAGTTCATCCGCGCCATCGCCGTGGCGCGCATCCTGATGCCGACGAGCCACGTGAGACTCTCCGCTGGCCGAGAGCAGATGAACGAGTCCACCCAGGCACTGGCCTTCCTGGCCGGGGCCAACTCCATCTTCTATGGCGAGCGGCTGCTGACCACCGCCAATCCCCAGGCGGAGCGTGACCGGGCGCTATTTGCCAAGCTCGGCCTGCACCCGGAGCGGAGGGACACCTGTGTCGATGACGACCGCGCCCAGGCCAACGTCGAGACCGAGCTCGCACGTCGGGCTGCGCAGCAGGCCGCGGCACTGGCCACCGAACTGACCTACGACGCCAGCGGCGCCTGAGCATGAACGCCGACTGGCCCTCCCGACTCGCCGCCCGAGCCCAGGCCCGGCACGCCGACGGCCTGTGGCGGCAGCGACAACTCTGGCAGACGGCCGGCGAGGTTCGCGACTTCGCCGGCAACGACTACCTGGGCCTGGCCGGCGACCCCCGCCTCGCCGAGGCCATGGCCGAGGGCGCCCGCCGCCATGGCGCCGGCGCCCGGGCCTCCCATTTGGTCAGCGGCCACCTGGAGGTCCACGACGCCCTCGAGTGTCGGCTGGCCGAGCTCACCGGACGACCGCGCGCCCTGCTCTTCTCCACCGGCTACATGGCCAACCTGGGCACCCTGCAGGCGCTCTGTGACGTAGACCCCCGGGTGTTCCAGGACCGCCTCAATCACGCCTCGCTGCTCGACGGTGCAGCACTCGCCGGCGCGCCCTCTCGGCGCTTTCATCATCGCGACCTGGCCGATCTCGACCGCCTGCTGGATCGCGCCCCCGTCGAGGCACCGCGACTGGTGGTCAGTGACGGGGTATTCAGCATGGACGGTGACGTGGCCGATATTCCCGGCCTCGCCGCAGTAGCGCATCGCCAACGCGCCTGGCTGATGATCGACGATGCCCATGGCCTCGGCGTGCTCGGCGCCCATGGCGACGGCTGCGTGGGTCGCGCCCATGGCTGCGAGACGGTGCCGGTACTGGTCGGCACCCTTGGCAAGGCGCTCGACACCGGCGGCGCCTTCGTTGCGGGAAGCGAGGCGTTGATCAGGTTGCGCGTCAAACCTCGTACTTTTAGTGCGAGGAAGGGAAGCGCGAGGCGCGCCAGCGCCTTTATTGACAGGCTAAATATAGCGCGCTAGTTTATCTTTTATGGCTACTGTTCTCCGCGCTTATCGCTATCGCTTTTACCCAACGCCCGAGCAGACTGACCAGCTTGCCAGGACGTTTGGTTG
>PWEV01000099.1 GCA_003553625.1 Halomonas sp. | reverse complement strand
CTTAGGGAAAAGCACGGCGTTGATGACAGCAGCAGCGGCCAGGACGAGTCGCGGTTGTCTCAACCAGGCAGGTTCAAGCGCTCGAGACATTTCGAGCCGATGCAGTGGTAATGGCTGACGTGATGGTCATCGATCGGTAGCCTTCCTCGTCGAGACGATCCGACAAACGTCTGACCCCGGAGAGTCAATTCGCATCCTCGTGGGAGCGCAATGTATTGCGCGAAAGCGGTGCCAGTGACACCTGCCTCGCGCATCGGACTCCCGGCGGTGGTCACGGCTCAAGCCAATAGACCCAGGGCATCACCTCCTCCACCCCAGTGTAAAAATCGCCGGCGTGGCCCTCGAACGCATCGGTACGCCGGATATAGCGCTCGAAGGTGCTCTGGGAACGATGACCGCTGATTCGCTTGATATCCACCGCGGCCTTGCCGTGGCGATGCGCTTCGGTGATAAAGCCGGCCCGAAAGCTGTGAGGCGTAAATCCCCGCTCCGCCATACCGGCTGTTTCCAAGTGGTGCTTGAGGCGCAGGTAGAAGACGCTATCGATGAGGCGCCCAGCGCCCAGTTTGCCGGCCAAGCCGACGCTGCGAAACACCGCTCCGCGCCGGATGCCTGAGGCCGCCAGCCACGCCTCCAGCAGCCGAACGGGGCAGTAGGGGAAACCGTCAGGCGCGCGGAGGATGGCCTTGGTCTCTTCGGCCCCCTCCTGATTGGTCTTGCTTCGCCGCAGCCCTACAATGATGCCTCGGGGCTTCCACTGGATATCCTCCAGATAAAGAGCGACCACCTCGCTGCGCCGAAAGGCGCCGTGGAAGGAGAGAGCAAAGAGGGCGCTATCGCGCTTGCCGCGCAGGTCAGTGCGATCGATGTGATCCAGCAGGTGGTGCAGGTCCACAAGCAGCAGCGGCGGCGCCTCCTTCTGGCGCGTACCGGCCGAGCGGCGAATGCCGCGCATCACCGCCCGCACCGGCATGCTCTTCACAGGCGACGGCAGGTTCATATAGCGGTGCCACATGTGCAGGGAGTTGAGATAGCGCTCCAAGGTCGCGGGCTTCTTGCCCAGGGCGCGCTGATCGGCGATAAAGTTGGCGATATCGAACTCATCCGCCGGCAGCAGGCCTCCCGCACGTTGGTAGACGCGCAGGTCGGAGCGCATGCCGCGGATGGTGTTCTTCGAAACGCTGTTGGCGATATGCCGGCGCGCCCGGGCCGACAGGCGCTTCACCACCTGAGGCAGGCGCTCAAACTCCACCACCGCCTCATCGGGCTCGGCGAGCTCTCCGGTGCGAATATCACGAGCCATGGCACCCCCGGTCCTGTCGGGCTGAACTATACTGGATAGATAGCCAGTGTAGACGGAAAGAGGGCAAGCGCCATGGCCAAGCACCACGACACGGGTTACAAGGAGTTGTTCACTCATCCTGAGTTCGTGCAGCAGCTCATCGAAGGCTTCGTACCCGATGAGATCGCCGAGCTGATGGACTTCACCACCCTGAAACACCACAGCGGAAACTACATCACGCCACTGTTCGAAGAGAAGTTCGAGGACCTGGTCTGGTCGGTCGAAGCCCGCTGGCAGGGTGTCTCTCAGCGGATCTTTCTCTATATCCTGCTAGAGTTTCAGTCCTCGGTTGATCAGCGCATGCCGATCCGGTTGCTGCACTATGTGGCTTGCTTCTACGATCACCTCTTCAAGACCCGGCAGACCACGCCCGTCCGGGGGCTGCCTCCGGTACTGCCCATTGTGATCTACAACGGCTCTCCGCGTTGGTCTGCATGTCAGGATGTGTACGAGCTGGTGCAGCCGGAACCGCCTGCCTTCCTGCGGGTCTACCAGCCACATCTGCGTTATTATCTGATCGACGAGGCGCGCTACACCGATGAGGAGCTGACCAAGCGTGCCACGCCGCTGAGTGGCGTATTCGGCATCGAGAACGCCACGGGGGACCGGCAGGCGCTGCAGCGTGCGGTAGACCGTATCGTGGCCATCATCCAAGCTGATCCCAACAAACAGCGCATTGATGAGATCGTGACCCGCTGGCTGAAGCGGCATCTGCAGTGGCTGGGTACCGAGATCGATCTGGAGAGGCTCAACAGCGTGGTGGAGGATAAAGAGATGCTGGCAGAGAATCTTGAGAACTGGGCGAAAAAAGAACGGCAGGAAGGTCGGCTGGAGGGCCGGCTAGAGGGTCGGCAGGAAGGAGAAGTCATAGGGCAGCGTCACCTCCTGCAAAGGCAGCTTGGTCTGAAGTTTGGAGAGCTCCCCGCGTGGGCTCAGCAGCTGCTCGACGAAGCGACTCCCGAGCAACTAGAAGCATGGTCTGGCACTGTTCTCACCGCCACCACCCTCGATGAGGTCTTCAAGCGCTGAACCATGCGACTGAATCAGCACGAAATCGATGTTATCAAGGCGGCCGCTGCCGAGATCTTCGGCAAGGAGGCCGAGGTCCGGCTCTTCGGCTCCCGCCTCGATGACACGGCCAAGGGCGGCGACATCGACCTCATGGTGGAGCTCGATGAAGCGGTTGAGCATCCAGCGCGACTGTCGGCCTGGCTCAGCGTCAAGGTCATGCGCGCTACGCAGGGCCGCAAGGTGGATGTAATACTGGCGGCACCTAACCTCGAAGAACTGCCGATTCACCGTATCGCTCGAGACCAGGGGGTTATACTGGTCCATGAGTGATGCGACAGTCATGTACAAAATCACTTATGTAGCAGCACTGCCTGATTACCGATTGCGAGTAGTCTTTGCAGATGGCTCCAGTGGCGTTGTTTCGCTTAAGGATAGGCTGTTCGGACCAGTGTTCGAGCCCTTGAGAGATCCTGCTTTCTTTTCCTTGGTATCCATTGGTAAATTTGGAGTTGTCTGTTGGCCTAATGGTGCAGACCTAGCACCTGATGCACTTTATAAGCATATAAAGAAGGCTGCATGATATGAGTGAGCTGCAGCGTCCCCATATTTTCATGAACCGCACGGCGGATCAGCGTATCAACATCACCGACCTGTTTCGTGTCGCCGCCGGTATCGGTCGACGGGATGGGGGCAGGGCGATCAGGTGATCCATGAAACGACCTTCTCGACGCCAGCGTGTCAAGCCCAAGCAGGCGCTACTGGAAGCTAGTCAGCTGTCCGAGTGTGAGCGGCAGCAGCTTGCAGATCGTGTTCGTTATCAAGGCAGCCCGTTCCATAAGCGCTATCCTGCTGACTATGGATTTCCTGAGCCCAAACCACGGCCAGACAAGACGCTCTGTGATGCTGATGCGCCCCTATTGAAATCACAGGCCGAGGAACTGCTGGTGGCCGGGGTGCTACGAGGCATGGTGAGCGTTCAGTTTCGCAGTGGCTGGCCTCAGAATATCTGGTCCGTCCGCGAGGGTGTCGTTTACGAATCCCAGCTTCAGAATCAGACGTTGGGTGAGTACCATGGCTATCCAATGAGCCTTGATGCAGCCTTTGCTGCGGTCGTCCTAGAAGAGTGGGAGAAACGAGCCCCATGAGCTTTCGCATGACCACCCGCTGGTGCAAGGTAAGCTCACTGACCAGCGGCAGTGCCCAGGCGCATCAACCTGATCAGGCAACCCTGGCGGAGCTGGAGTTGGCAGTAGGCGAGCTGCTCTTCACTCGTGCCGAAGACTCGCTGAGTGGCGAGGTTCGCCACCATGCGGTTCTGGCAGCAAACCCCCTTGCCGAGTGGCTGGTGTGGAACTGGTGGCGGCTATGCTTTGAACCCCAGCCCGCCGGCAAGCAAGCGCCAGGCTGGCTCGAGGCCCACCGGATGGCCAATGTAGGTGGAGGGTGGTTGTGGCCAAATGTCGAGTTCGTCAGTGATGGCGTGCGGATGCGCATAGGCGCCAAAGCCAGTGCCGCGTCAGCGCATCAACCGGTGCGCTACCTTTCTGCCGACCACGCCGTCATTCCCTTGGCACATTTCGTACAAGGCGTTGATGCATTCGTAGAGCGGGTGATCGAACGGCTGTCGAGTCAGGCAGTGGCTGGTGCCGATCTCCCCCACATGTATCAAGAGCTGCTGGCTGAGCGGGCCGATCCCGAGGCGGCGACCTATCGACGGCTGGAAGCCCTGCTGGGCTTTGACCCAGATGAATGCCCTGATGACCGCGTGATGACGCTTTATCAGGATGCGCAAGGGTTAGGGCTCGAGGCGATCGCTGAGCTGGCAGCGGGTGCCGGGAGTTCCCCGCTGAGTGCCAGCCAGCTCAAGCGCTGGGCGCGCTCTCAGGGGTGCGAATCGGACAAGCAGAACCGCCTTGGCTGGGTAGGGCAGGGCTATCGAGTGGATCACCAGCTCCCCGCCTGGCGGAACGGGGTGAAAGCGGCCCACGCCCTGAGAGCCCAGGAAAGACTCACGGATGCCGCCATCGGCAATCGCCAGCTCGCGGAATGGTTTGCCGTACCGCCCGGGCTTTTCGAGGAACAACGCCATAACAAGGCGTTGGCCTATGAACTGGCCTTCGAATCAGACAAGAGTCGCGTGCTGTTACGCTCGCGGTGGCAGGCAGGGCGCCGTTTCGAAGTGGCTCGGCTGTTAGGGGATGTACTCTTACAGGCTGAGCCCGAGCCTCTGCATCTGGCAACGGCGCAGAATACCTACCGGCAGAAGTTGCAGCGCGCCTTCGCCGCCGAGCTGCTCTGCCCGATAGAAGCGCTTTCAGAGCTGTTGGCGGGTGATTTCTCGGACGATGCGATTCAAGGTGCCGCCGATACCTTCGGGGTAAGCCCGATGACGGTGACGGTGCAACTACTTAACAACCGTGTGATGCAGAGCGATGAGCTCAACGGCCTGGACCCAGACTGGGCCGTAGCGTGAAGGGCGGTGGAAGCGACATGCACCTGGATCATCTGACACTGGAAAACTTCCGTGCCTGCGAACAGCTGGAGATACCGCTTGGGCGTCGTCTAACCGCCCTGCTGGGCAATAACGGCAGCGGCAAGACATCGGTGCTGGATGGCATCGCCATTGGTTTGGGGGCGGCGCTCACCCATCTGCCTTCTGTTTCGGGCATCACCTTCAAGAAAGCGGGCGATATCCGCCAGCAGGGCAACACCCTGGCGCCTTACACCCGAGTGGCGTTAACAATGCGCTCCGGTATAGCTTGGGATCGTGTCCAGCGTCGCGATAAAAGCAGAGCCACGGCTGCTGCCACACCGGCGCCCAAGGGCCTCAAGGAGCTGGAAGCCTATCTCGACCGCACCGTTATCGACCCGATGAATACCGGTGAAGACTACGTGCTGCCTCTGGTGGCCTACTACGGTGTCAGCCGGGCGGTACTGCAGGTACCGCTGCGTCGCAAGGGCTTTCCCAAGACGCACACCCGCATGGAAGCGCTTGACGGTGCGCTCGAATCGCAAAGCAGTTTCAAGTCCGCGTTCATCTGGTTCTATAACAAGGAAAACGAAGAGCACCGCCTTCAGAAAGCGCAGCGCAGCTTCGATGTGACTTTGAAGGAACTGGACGCCGTGCGACGCGCCATCCGCCAGATATTTCCGGACATCAGCAATCCGCATGTTGAGCTCAATCCGCTCCGGCTGGCCGTCACCTTAAAGGGTGAGACCCTGGACCTGATGCAGCTCAGTGACGGCTACAAGACGCTGCTGGGCCTGGTTATCGACCTGAGCATGCGCATGGGGCTCGCCAATCCGCACCTGGATGACCCTTTGAGTGCCGAAGCGGTGGTGATGATCGATGAGGTGGACCTTCATCTTCACCCTTCGTGGCAGCGACGTGTGCTGGCCGACTTGTTGCGTACCTTTAGCAACACGCAGTTTATCGTCACGACGCATAGCCCTTTTATCGTCGAGTCATTAAATAACCATCTCAAGCGCCACCAGCTGGGCATAACGGCTACCGGCGACCAGGAGATCGATGCGCTAGTTCCATTATCCCCTCAGGATGTGCGAGCTTATGTAATGGAGAACAGCACCAAGCACTCCTTGATGGATGAGCAGAGCAACCTTGTGGACGATACACTGCTGCAGCATTTCAATGCCATCAACGTTGTTTATGATCGGATGCGTGATATTGAATGGAATCGCATGAAGTGAGCGTTCAGGGATGATCGATACTACGCCGTACAGCCACTGCGAATGCAGGCGAATGGGGAATACCTATCCCGTTTGTCAGTCAGACCTGATGCTGGAAGAGGAGGGCAAGAAGGTTCGCCTGACTCTTCGTGCGGGTGAAGAAGCGAAAGCCCTGGTGCTGGATGGTTGCGTATTCACCGACAACGACACCAAATGCGATGCCATGTATCTCTTCAAGGGAAACAGCCGAAAGGTGGTGGCATTGGTTGAGCTAAAAGGCGTGAGTGATATCGCACATGCTTTTACCCAATTAGCGTACACGCGAAAGCATCGCCCTGAATATCAGCGGCTCAAGGAGGCGCTTGACTATTCAGGCCCAGGAGTTGCGATGGAAAGGGCATTTATTGTGAGTAATGGAATGTTGTCGAAGCCTGAGCGCGAGCGCCTTGAAAATCAGTGCGGCATTCGTGTGAATGAAATCCTCTACTCCGAGCCATCGAGTAAGGTGCCGGATCTAAGGGACTGGCTTTAACACGTAAATGGCTTTTCAACTATTTCAGTGGGTTGGAGAGAATTTGCAGCCCACCGAAATGAAACAAGTCGCCGTCTTGAAGCAAGTAGCAGCCGTCGCTTATCGTCATCTTTCAGTTAAATCAGTAGGTTAGCGAGGGTGGGGTTGCGGTTCTGCAGAGCCACTATCCACTTTTGCAGGCCAAGATCAGAAGAGCG
>PWEV01000299.1 GCA_003553625.1 Halomonas sp. | reverse complement strand
GGGAAATAAATGGTGAAAGGCTTTGACCCGGGCCAGGATACATGACATTGTGTCGTCAGTTGGTTGGCAAGCAGCACGGTTTCAGAAGCATCGAATTCTTTCGGCAGCCTGACATTGTTTTCCTTGTTCTACCCGCTACATCATCTGGGTAACACCAGGAATATAGTACGGCGCTAAGCGCGAAAGGATTTATATTATGACGACCGGCACAGTCAAGTGGTTTAACGATTCCAAAGGTTTTGGCTTCATTTCACCGTCTGACGGCAGCGATGATGTTTTCGCTCATTTCTCCGAAATTCAGTCAGAAGGCTTTAAGTCCCTGCAGGAAGGTCAAAGCGTCTCTTTTGACGTGACCCAGGGCAAGAAAGGCCTTCAGGCGTCAAACATCAAGGCAATCAGCTAACCTAACGGTTAATTGATCCTTCGAACCCCCGGGTTCGAAAACAGGGCCCGCTTAGGCGGGCCCTGTTGCGTTGCATGCCCGACCTGGCAGCACGGATCGCCTCCCCTGGAAGGGTGGGTGAATGGCATGGAGATGGGCGAATGAATTCCGAGGACCTGAAGACACTGGTCACCCTGCGGATGCCCTACGGCAAGTACGCCGGCCGGGTGATCGCCGACCTGCCGGGGCCCTACCTGGCCTGGTTCGCAAGGGAAGGCTTCCCGCCCGGCCGGCTCGGCGCGCTGCTGGCACTGATGCACGAGATCGACCATAACGGGCTGGGCGAGCTGCTCGAACCGCTTCGCCCTCCGCGCTGAGCCCTTGCTCCTTGCCATAGCCATAGCCATAGCCATAGCCATAGCCATAGCCACTAGAAAATATCAGCAGGAGCCCCATGCTGCGCATCTCAAATTCCGTGGAACTGGGTGACTGGGAAATCGAGCTCAACCCGATTCGCGCCCAGGGTGCCGGCGGCCAGAACGTCAACAAGGTGGCCTCCGCCATCCACCTGCGTTTCGACATCAACCGCTCCAGCCTGCCGCCCTTCTACAAGGAGCGGCTGCTGGCGCTCGGCGACCAGCGCATCACCCAGGATGGCGTGGTGATCATCAAGGCCCAGCGCTTTCGCACCCAGGAGCATAACCGCGAGGACGCCCTGGCACGGCTGCGCGAGCTGATCCGCGAGGCGGTGAAGCAGCGTCGGGCGCGAAAACCCACCAAGCCGACCCGCTCTGCCAAGCGCAAGCGCGTCGACGCCAAGACCCGCAAGGGCAAGACCAAGGCGCTGCGAGGGAAGGTGACAGAATGATCCAGCACGAGAGGGGCGCACCGAAGCGCCCGGAATCCCCGTGTATCAAGGTGTGTCGGCTGGAAGGCGACACCTGCCTGGGCTGCCATCGCAGCCTGGACGAGATCGGACGCTGGGCACGGATGGACGCGGCCGAGCGGGAGATCGTCTGGGAGCGGCTCGACGCCCTGCCCGAATGGGCCGCCGAGCAGGCGTCTCAACCCGACTGAGGACCGGCCCGCAGTAGGCGGGAGGCGGCCGCCACGCCGAGTAGACCGATCAGCGATCCGGGAATCGCTCCCAGCGCCATGCTGGCCAGGATCCCGGCAAACAGCGCAACGCCGCCGGCAAGAATCGCCCGGGTACCGCTGGCCGAGACCACGTCCTGACGCCGGCGCACCTCGAAGGCCACCACCGCGCCCATCACCGGGGTGACCATCAGCACGCAGAGCAGGACCCACACCAGTCGCCCCCACCAGAAACCCGCCTCGCCGGGGACTCCTGCATCGATGGGTGCCCCCAGCTTTTCACCGAGCCAGGCGGCCGGCAGTTCGGCAAACTTGTGCCACAGGTAGAGCGGCATGCCCAGTGCCCCGAGGAGGGCCACCACCCGGCTGATCGGACGCTTGGCCAGCAGCCGTCGGGCCGGTGACTCGAAGGCCAGTACCGTGCCGACCTGCAGCCACATCACCCCCATCAGCGCCAGCGTTGGCGGCAGCAGGTTGCTGCGCCCGCCTACCTCGCCATCCACCATGGCCAGCGGATAGCCGGAGTTGACCGTGGCACCCAGCCACACCAGGCCCAGCGCGATCAGCACAAGCCCGGTACCCGTGCCGGCGAAACGCCCCTGCCGCCAGGCGATGCCGAGCTGCTGGGGCAGCAGCCATACCACCAGCAGATTGACCCAGCCCAGCACGGTGGCGTGGTCGGTGGCCAGCTCACCCAGGCGCAGCAGATCGGCCAACGAGCCGGGCTGCGCCCGCAGCAGGTCGATGAGCGCGGCGACCCCCACCAGCAGTCCCACGGCGCGAAGCCCCAGGCGGCGGTCGGCACGCACGGACAGCGGCAGCAGCGCCTGTACGCCGAGCAGCATCAGCAGGAACCACAGGTGGATGGTAAGCGAGTGGTTGAAGGGCGTCAGGAAGCGTCCCTCTACCAGGCGCGAGATCACCGCCACTGCCGCCAACACCGACAGGTAGGTCACCGTGGGCCGGGCCAGCGCCAGGGCGCGGCCTGCCCACCAGTGCAGCTGCCGGTGGCCATCGCTCAGCCGCCGGCGGACACCCGTAGCGCTCACCGCCGCGGAGACGAAGACGAACAGCGGCACTACCTGCACGATCCAGGTGAAGACGCCGGCCCCCTCCCACACCACCAGCAGATGATCGGTGTCCACCATGCGCCCCTCCTCCAGGCGTGGCAGGGTGGCCAGCCAGTGGCCGAGCACCACCACCAGCAGAGCGGCGGCCCGCAGGGCGTCGGGATAACGGTCGCGCTCCTGCACCGTCTCGGCGGGCTGCTCGCGTGGCTCTGTCATGCCTCTCCTCCGTCTCGTGTGGAAAGCGGACTCGCTGTGACCCTTGCCAGCCGCTGAATCTGGGCTAGTCTAGTTATCGAACGATGTTTTTTATTGTCCTGTCGCCGCCGCTGGCGCCTCACAGGAGGTTCGATGGATGTCGCCTGCCCCTCAAGGTAGTTACCCGCCTCCGGTTGTCACCACCGGTGCCGGTCGCCACCGGGTGGCCCTGATCTCTCCCAAGGGGCCGCTCTACCGCCACCGCGGTGGCATCTTCGGCCAGAGTCTGCGCTACATGCCCCTGACACTGCCGACACTTGCCGCGCTGGTGCCCGAGGAGCTCGATATCGCTGTGGCCTGCTTCGACGAGGGCATCCAGGACGTGGATACCGACCTCGACGTTGACCTGGTCGGCATGACGGTGATTACCGGCACCGCTACCCGCGCCTACGCCCTCGCCTCGCTTTTCCGGGCTCGCGGCATCCCGGTGGTGCTGGGTGGCCCCCACGTGACCCTGGCCCCCGAGGACGCCGCGCCTCACGCCGACGCCATCGTGGTGGGCTATGCCGAACGCAGCTGGCCACGGCTGCTGCGCGACTTCGTTGCCGGGCACATGGCACCGCGCTACGATCAGGCCCCGGACCTGGACCTGGCCGAATCGCCGCTGCCGGATCGGTCGGTGCTGCCGCGCTGGCGCTATCTGACGCCCCATGTCTTCGAGGCCAGCCGCGGCTGCATCCACACCTGCGACTTCTGCGTGGTCCCCAGCGCCTGGGGGCGCAAGCCGCTGCAGAAGCCGCCGGAGGCGATCGTCGAGGACCTCAGGCGCATGAAGACTCGCAGGGCGATCTTCGTCGACCTCAACCTGATCGCCGATCGCCATTATGCCCGGCGACTCTTCACCGCGCTCAGGCCGCTGGGCATCCAGTGGTATGGCCTGGCCACCACCCTGCTTGCCGACGACCTGCCGCTGCTGGATCTGGCCGCCGAGAGCGGCTGCCGCGGGTTGCTGATGGGGCTGGAGTCGATCTCGCCGGCGAGCCTGCGAGAATCGCACAAGGGTTTCAACCGTCCCGAGGACTATGCCCGAGTGGTGGAGCGGCTGCACGAGCGACGTATCGCCCTGCAGGGCTGCTTCGTGTTCGGCCTCGACCAGGACGAGCCGGATGTCTTCGCCCGCACCGCCCGCTTCGCGGTGGAGGCCGCCATCGACCTGCCGCGCTTCGCCATCGTCACGCCCTTCCCCGGCACGCCGCTGTTCCGGCGTCTCCAGCGCGAGGGGCGGCTGCTGCATCGCCACTGGGAGCGTTACGACGGCCAGCACGTGGTGTTCCAGCCGGCGAGAATGAGCGTCGAAGAGCTCGAACAGGGCACCGAGGCGGCCTGGAAACAGGCCTATTCATGGCCCAATATCGCCCGGCGACTGCGCCACACCGCGGCCCCCTGGCACGTGGCGGCACTGACCAACTATGGCTACCGGCGCTATGCCCATCATCTCAAGCAGTTCTACACCTGCGACTGGATGATCGAGCCGCCGAGTCTGGGCCGGCTACTGCACCGACAGCCCGCGGACGGTGAGGAGCGATGAGCCCCTCGCGTCCTTTCCACCTGACCCTCATCCACCCCTGCGTGGGTCGCCGTGCCGGCATGAAGGGCTATATCCGAACCTGGCAGATGGAGCCGGTGCCGGCGGCAATGGTCGCCGCTCTGACCCCGCCGGACGTCGAGAAACGCTTCTTCGACGACCGCCTCGAGCCCATCGCCTATGACGCCCCCACCGACCTGGTGGCGATCAGCGTGGAGACCTACACCGCCCGACGGGCCTACCAGATCGCCAGCGAGTATCGCCGCCGCGGGGTGCCGGTGGTGATGGGCGGCTTCCATGCCACCCTGTGTCCCGAGGAGGTCTCGCGATACTGCGAATCCATCGTCATCGGCGAGGCGGAGCGCACCTTCCCCGAGCTGATCGACGACTACCGCCACGGGCGACCCCGGAAGGTCTATCGCGCCGACGGCCGCCCGGCGCTCTCCGTGACGCCGGACCGCTCGATCTTCGCCGGCAAGCGCTACCTGGGCATCCGCCTGGTGGAGTTCGCCCGGGGCTGTCGCTTCAAGTGCGACTTCTGCGCCATCACCGCCTTCTTCGGCGCCAGCCAGTCTCACCGGCCCATCGAGCGGGTGCTGGAGGAGCTTGCACAGGTACGCCGCCGCGGGCAGATGGTGTTCTTCATCGACGATAACCTGGTCTCCAACCTCAGGGCCGCCAAGGCGCTGATGCGCGCGCTGATCCCGCTGAAGCTGCGCTGGGTGAGCCAGGCCAGCATCAATGTGGCCTTCGATGAGGAGGCGCTGGACCTGATGCGCCGCAGCGGCTGCCAGGGCGTGCTGGTGGGGTTCGAGTCGCTCGACCCCGAGGGGCTCGCCGAAATGAACAAGCGCTTCAACCTGATGCACGGCGGCCCCCACCAGGCGCTGGCCAACTTCCGCCGCCACGGCATCCGCATCTACGGCACCTTCATCTTCGGCTACGACGCCGACAGCGCGGAGACCATCGACGCCACGGTTCGCTTCGCCCAGGAGGAGGGGCTCTACATCGCCGCCTTCAACCACATCACCCCCTTCCCCGGCACCCCGCTGGAGACGCGCCTGCGCGAGGCCGGGCGGCTGCGCTTCGAGCGCTGGTGGCTCGACGAGGCCTACCGCTACAACATGGTGCCCTTCCATCCGAAGGGCATGTCGGCGGAGGAACTGGAGCACCACTGCGTTCAGGCGCGGCGGCGATTCTACGGCTGGCGCAGCATCCTGGCCCGGGGCCGCCAACGGGTCAACCGGGCCACTCCCTACATGCTGGCCAACTTCGTGGCCATCAACGCCATGCACCAGTGGGACATCGAGGGGCGCAACGGTCTGCCCCTGGGCGATGACACCTTCCGGGGAGAACTGCTGGAGGCGGCCTCATGAGCCTCGCCGCCCCCCGCCCCGCTGCCCCCTCTCGAACGGCAGGCGCTGAGCCGCTGCGGGTGCGCCTCGCCGTACCCGGCGACGATGCCGCCATTCGCCGCCTGCTGCGCCAACGCGCCCTGGATGGCGAGATCCGCCTGACCCTGGAGCGGGAGCCCGACTACTTCGCCTCCCTGGACCGAGAGAGCCTGCGCCACGACACCCTGCTGGTGGAGGGTGCACATAGCGGTGAGCTGATCGGCATGGGCAGTCGCCTGGTGCAGTCTGCCTGGCGGAGTGGGGATGTCGGCCCACTGGGCTACCTGAGCCAGATACGCCTGCAGGAAGGGCATCGGCTGCCGCCCCGGGCCGCCCGGCAGGCCTGGCAGCGCCTGGGGGCCACCCGCCTCGGTGAGGAGGCCCCCTTCGATCTCACCAGCATCACCCTCGACAACCGCTCGGCACGGCGACTGCTGGAGCACGGCCTGCCTGGCCAGCCTCGCTACCATGCCATCGGCGACTACCGGGTCCACGCGCTGGCCACCGGACGCGCCCTGCCCGAGCCGCAGGGGGTCGAACTTCGCGAGGCCGACGAGACTGACTGGCAGGAGATCCTCGCCTGGCGCCTGGCGCGCCGCCGACGGGCCAGTCTGGCCCTGGCCGGACCGGAGGAAGCGCGGGTGCTGCGGTTGGTAGCACGGCGCCGGGGGCGCCTGCTGGCCGGGCTCGCTGTGCTCGACGCCACGCCCTGGCGCCAGCTGGTGGTGCGTGGTTACGTCGGCCGGCTGGCCATGCTGCGCCCTACGCTCAATCTGGCCCGGTCGCTTACCGGCACCCCGCGGCTGCCGCGGGTAGGCGAGCCGCTGCGCTGCGGCCAGGTGGTAGACCTGGCCCATGCCCCCGGCGAGGAACCCGCGGCGATCGCCCTGCTGCGCGCCGCCGCCCGCCGCGCGGCAGGGTTCGGGCTCGACCTGCTGCTGGTGGGCCACGCCGAGCGCGACCCCCTGGGCGCCTGGCTGCGACACACCCTGCCCGGGCGCCACTATCGCACCCGGCTCTATGCGGTCGCCTGGTCGCCGATTCCCGCCCCGGCGCTGGAGGC
>PWEV01000025.1 GCA_003553625.1 Halomonas sp. | reverse complement strand
CGTCCCGACTGGAGCGCGGTGACCGGCGGCGTGGTGCTGGCCGCCATGGGGCAGGCCTTCTTCACCCTGTCGCTGGGCATGGGCATCATGATGGCCTACGGCTCCTATCTGGGGCCCGACGTCAACCTGCTGGGTACCGCACGCACCGTGATCATCCTCGACACCGTGATCGCGCTGCTGGCGGGCATGGCGATCTTCCCCATCGTGTTCGCCAACGGCATGAGCCCGGCCGACGGCCCGGGGCTGATCTTCGTCAACCTGCCGGTGGCCTTCGGCAACATGGCCGGCGGTACTATCCTGGGCCTGATGTTCTTTCTCCTGCTTACCTTCGCGGCATTGACCTCGGCGATCTCGCTGCTGGAGCCGGTGGTGGAACTGGTGGAGGAGCGCACCCCGCTTTCTCGCGTGGGGGCTACTCTGGTGGGCGGCGTGGCGGTGTGGGCACTGGGCATCGCGGCGCTGATGTCGTTCAACGTCTGGGATAGCTTCCTGGTCTTTGGCCTCAACATCTTCGATCTGCTGGATACCTTCACCAGCAAGGTGCTGTTGCCCCTGACCGGCCTGGGTGCCGTTCTCTTCGTGGCCTGGTGCCTGGATCGCAACAGCGTGGCCGATGAGCTGAATCTTGATGGCGGCAAGGAGCGGCTCTGGCACCTTGTGGCGCGCTATGTGGCCCCCATCGGCGTGATCGTGGTGTTCGTCACCGGTCTGCTCTAAGGCGGGTGGGCCGATAAAGAGATGAAGTACTCCGCGAGCCCCGCTTCGGCGGGGCTCGCGTTGTCACCAGGGATGCTCTGGCGGCAGGGCCGGGTTCAGTGCATCTCGTCGAACTCATCCTCGGGCAGATCGGCGATGTCACGGGACAGCTGCTTGAACTCCTCGTGGAGTTCGATGCCCCGCCTGGCACGCAGATTGCGCTGGGCGGCGGTGCGGCTGCGTTGCTCATGTTCGACAACTTCCATGCTCATGAAAATGTCGAGGAGTTCACTCTTCAAGAAGGTTAACCGTTCGGCATTGCGCATGATCGACTCTCCGTGGTCACTACGCGACACTGCAATCTTTACTATATAACACTTGACAGAATGATGAAGCCGGGGGTTTCTCGCTACAACGCAGGATAAACGCTGGCGTAAAGAGATGTACTAACACCTTGCGCTGCACAACGCCCGGCTCCTTGGGCATACTGTGTCGAAACCCTTCCTGTATCGTCGCTGCCCGGGGCGATACCCCAGTCAAGGAGTTCCCAGTGAGCAGCGCTCTATTCGATGAGATGAGACGCCGCATGGAGCCCTTCCGCCGCTCCGAGCAGAAGGTGGCGCGCTTCGTGCTGCGTAACCCCGAGGAAGTGATCCACATGCGCATCGTCGACCTGGCCACCGAGGCGAAGGTCAGCGAGCCCACGGTGGTGCGCTTCTGCCGCGCCCTGGGCTGCAACGGCTTTCAGGACTTCAAGCTGAAGCTGGCTCAGATGCTGGCCACCGGCAGCCAGTTTGCCCAGTTCTCCATGAACGACAGCGACTCGGTGGCGGAATTCTCCCAGAGCATCTTCGACTCCACCGTGGGTACCCTGCTGTCGGTGCGCGACCGCCTCGACAACGAGGCGCTGAGCCAGGCGATCAACGTCCTGGCCATGGCCAACCGGGTGGAGTTCTACGGCTTCGGCGCCTCCGGTGCGGTAGCCTTCGACGCTCAGCACAAGTTCTTTCGTCTGCAGATCTCCACCGCGGCCTACTCCGACCCCCACATGCAGAACATGTCGGCGGTGACCCTCAAGGAGGGCGACGTGGTGGTGGCCATCTCACAGACCGGCCGCACCCGGGCGCTGGTTGCCAGCGTACGCCTGGCCAGGGAGGCCGGTGCCACGGTGATTGGCCTCTGCCCCAGTGGCACGCCGCTGGCCGAGGAGGTGACGCTGCCGCTCTATATCGATGTCCACGAGGACACCGAGATCTATACCCCCATGAGCTCCCGCATCGCTCACCTGGTGCTGGTCGACGTGCTGGCGGTGGGCGTCGCCAAGACCCGTGGCCCCAAGCTGGCCGAACAGCTCATGTCGGTGAAGAGGAGCCTGATCCCGCTGCGCTTCCCCGAAGAGGAGTAGTGGGCGATATGCTAAGCTGTTCGCCCATTTTCCGAGCAGCGATGCCCTCCCCATGGACGACGTCACGGCGATCCTCGACCACCTGAACACCGCCCAGCGCGAGGCGGTCAGCGCCCCCCAGGGCAACATGCTGGTGCTGGCCGGAGCCGGCTCCGGCAAGACCCGGGTGCTGGTCCACCGCATCGCCTGGCTGATGCAGGCCGAGGGGCTCTCTCCCTATGCCGTGCTCGCCGTGACCTTCACCAACAAGGCGGCTCGCGAGATGCGCACCCGCCTGGAGGCGCTGCTCGGTCTCTCGCTGCGCCACGTCTGGGTGGGCACCTTCCACTCCACGGCTCACCGACTGTTGCGGACCCACTGGCAGGATGCCCACCTGCCTCAGCACTTCCAGATCATCGATTCCGACGACCAGCTGCGCCTGGTCAAGCGCTTGATCAAGGACCACGACGTCGATGACGAACGCTTCCCGCCGCGCCAGGTCCAGACCTTCATCTCCGGCTGCAAGGAGGAGGGGCTGCGCCCCCATCAGGTGGACGTCAATGGCGACGCCTACCTGGGGCAGATGGTGGAGCTCTATGAGCGCTACCAGCTCACCTGCGAGCGCGGCGGTCTGGTGGACTTCGGCGAGCTGCTGCTGCGAAGCCTCGAGCTGTTGCGCGACAACCCTGCCCTGCTGGCCCACTACCAGGAGCGCTTCGCCCATGTGCTGGTGGATGAGTTCCAGGACACCAACACCCTGCAGTACGCCTGGCTGAAGCTGCTCACCGGCATGCGTACGCCGATGACCGTGGTGGGCGACGACGACCAGTCGATCTACGGCTGGCGCGGTGCCCGGGTGGAGAACATCCGCCGCTTCGAGCGGGAGTTTTCGGAGACCAAGACGGTGCGTCTGGAGCAGAACTATCGCTCTACCAGCGCCATCCTCGAGGCCGCCAACGCCTTGATCAGCCACAACACCGAGCGTATGGGCAAGGAGCTGTGGACCGCCGGCTCTCGCGGCGAGCCGATCTCGGTATTCAGCGGGTTCAATGATCTGGATGAGGCCCGCTTCATCGTCGACACCATTCGCGAGAAGGTGGACGAGGGGTTCAATCGCCGCGAGATCGCCATCCTCTACCGCTCCAACGCCCAGTCCCGGGTGCTCGAGGAGTCCTTGATCCGCCAGGGAGTGCCCTACCGTATCTACGGCGGCCATCGTTTCTACGAGCGCCTGGAGATCAAGAACGCCCTGGCCTACCTGCGGCTGCTGCTCAACCGTGACGACGACGCCTCCCTGGAGCGGGTCATCAACCTGCCGGCTCGAGGCATCGGTACCCGCACCGTTGAGATCCTGCGCATCCGGGCCCGGGAGACCGGCGTCTCGCTCTGGCAGGCACTCCATGATGGCCTGGCCGACGGTTCACTCAAGGGCCGTGCTGGCAGCGCCGTACAGGCCTTCGCCGAGATGGTCGACCGGCTCGACAACGATACCGCCGGGTTGGCCCTGCACGAGATCATCGAACAGGCCCTCGAGGCCTCGGGGCTGGTGGCGCACCACCTCGCCGAGCGCGGCGAGAAGGGCCAGGCCCGGGTCGAGAACCTGGAAGAGCTGGTCAACGCCGCCCGGGCCTTTACCCAGGGGGAGTCCTTCGATCCGCCCATGGCCGGCGAGGGTGCCGCGGCGCTGGAGGCCTTCCTCTCCGAGGCGGCGCTCAACGCCGGCGATCATGAGGCCGACGAGTTCGAGGACAGCGTGCAGCTGATGACCCTGCACGCCGCCAAGGGGCTGGAGTTTCCGGTGGTGTTCATCGCCGGAGTGGAGGAGGGCCTCTTTCCCCACCGCATGTCGGCGGAGGAACCGGGTCGCCTGGAGGAGGAGCGTCGGCTCTGCTACGTGGGCCTGACCCGCGCCATGAAGAAGCTCTATCTGACCCACGCCGAGATCCGCCGTCTCCATGGCAAGGAGACCTTCCAGCGTGCGTCGCGCTTCCTGCGCGAGATTCCGGAGCAGTATCTGGAAGAGGTGCGGCTGCGCGGCCAGATATCACGGCCCGTGACCGCGAGTCGGCCGGTTCCCGGGTTACGCCAGACCTCGGTGGAGGGCGGCGGCGACCTGCCTACCCTGTCGCTGGGCCAGCGGGTTCAGCATCCGGTGTTCGGCGAGGGAGTGATCCTCAATGCCGAGGGGGAGGGGGAGCGCGCCCGGGTCCATGTCAGCTTCGAAGGCGAAGGGGACAAGTGGCTGGTACTGGGCTTTGCCAAGCTGACGCCGCTCTGATCGAGGACGTATGGTGGGTTTCCGTTGACGTTTTCGTCAGGTCTCTGCCTTGTAGGCCAATTCGGCCCTGGCGCATACTGGCTGTTGGATACAACTGCGCGCCGTCATGGTGCGCGGCCCTACATAACAAGCCTTTCGGAGTCACGCCCCCATGCAACGCCGCCGCTTTCTCACGAACAGTCTGAAGACCCTCGGCGCCGGTGCCGCCGGTATCGCCGCCGCCCCCTTCGTTTCCACCGCCAGCGCCCAGGAGACCATCACCTGGGACATGGTGACCTCCTGGCCCAGGAACTTCCCGGCGCTGGGCACCGGCGCCAACGAGTTCGCTCAGCGCGTCGAGGCGCTCTCCAATGGGCGCATGCGCATCCGCGTGCACGGTGCAGGCGAGCTGGTACCGGCCATGGAGGTCTTCGATGCGGTCGCTGCCGGGACCGCCGAGATGGGCCACTCCGCCTCCTATTACTGGCGGGGCAAGGTCGCTGCGGCACAGTTCTTCACCGCGGTGCCCTTCGGCATGAACACCACCGAGACCAATGCCTGGCTCTACCACGGCGGCGGCCAGGAGCTGTGGGACGAGATCTACGCGAAGCACAACCTCAAGCCTTTCCCGGTGGGCAACACCGGCGCGCAGATGGCTGGCTGGTTCAAGAAGGAGATCCACTCCCTCGCCGATATGCAGGGTCTCAAGCTGCGTCTGCCGGGGCTGGCCGGTGAGGCGATGAACCGCATCGGTGTCACCACCGTGAACTTGCCGGGTTCCGAGATCTTCACCTCCATGCAGACCGGCGTACTCGACGCCGCGGACTGGGTCGGCCCCTACAACGATATGGCTTTCGGCCTTCACCAGGTGGCCGACTACTATTACACCTCGCCATGGAACGAACCCTCGGCCGTCCTCGAGGGTACCGTCAATCTGGATGCCTGGAACGCTCTGCCGGACGACCTCAAGGCGGTGGTAACGGAAGCCGCCCGCGCCTCCAACCTGGCGATGATCAGCGAGTTCGCCTACCGCAACGCCCAGGCTCTGGAGACGCTGGTGGACGAACACGGCGTGCAGCTGCGCACCCTCCCGGAGGATGTCATGGTCGCGCTCTTCGAGGCCTCCGAGGAGGTCATCCAGGAGCAGGTGGCGAATGATCCCGACTCCGCCAAGGCCTATGAGTCCTACCTGGCCTTCCAGAAGCTGGTGCGCCCGTTCAGCGACGCCGGCGAGTTCGAGTATCTCAAGGCCCGTGCATTGCTGGGTGCCTGATACCGCGCTCTGCTTGAAATGACAACGGGGGCGCCGACTGGCGCCCCCGTTGCGCGTAGAGTGTCAACGGCTACTCGCGCACGGCGCGGATGCGGCCCTTGTCGTCCAGGGCCACCATCACGAACCTCGCCTCGGTGACCTTGTGCAGCTCCCGGGGATCACGCTCCTGGGGCTGGCGGATCCATACTTCCACGTCGATCCGGATCGAACTGTGGCCGATCTCGCGGAGGGTGGTATAGATGTTGACCATCGAGCCCACGCGCACCGGACACAGAAAGTCCATGGCTTCGATGGCCACGGTGGCGGTACGGCCATGGGCCTCGCGGCCGGCGGCCAGTTCGGCGGCCTGGTCCATGTGGGCCACCAGCCAGCCGCCGGCGATATCGCCGTGGAGGTTGGTATCCTGACGGCTGGCCTGCAGTTTCAGGGTGAGGTCGCCCCTGGGAGCGGGGATATCGTCGAGATCTGTCATGAAGATGTCATCATCCTGGCTTGTTATTGTGGCCGTAAGCGACAAGGGGCATACGGATGTCTGAATCGGTGGCCATGGTATATGCAGTCATCGCTGGCCACCAGCGCTGCCCCCCGGCCTGCGGCCAGGGGTCGCGCAGCGCCGGCAGACCGGATGTAAGGCAGCATCTGACGGCGAGGCGCTGGGCCGTGAGCTGCGGGTTGGCCCTGCTGCTGCTGGTGCTGCCGGGTCTGGCCCAGGCGGACGCCGACGAGGTGGCCGGCACTCTGGGGGCGGTAGGCTCCGACACCCTGGCGGGGCTGATGCTGCGCTGGGGGGAGGCGCTGACCGAGCAGTACCCGGCAGTGCGCCTGCAGCTGCAGGCCAGCGGTTCGGCAAGTGCCCCCACGGCGCTGATCGCCGGCACTTCTCGCCTGGGTCCCATGTCGCGTCCCATGAACGAGGCCGAGCGCGAGGCGTTCTCGCGGCGCCACGGCTATCCGCCGCTGGAGTTCGAGGTGGCCCGGGACGCCCTGGGGGTGGTGGTACACCGCCATAATCCGCTGGAGAGCCTGAGCCTGGCCGAGCTGGATGCGCTCTTCTCGGAGACACTGCACTGCGGTGCCGCGACTCCCATCCAACGCTGGCCACAGCTCGGCGTCGATCTGCCCGGCGGGCGTGTGTCGCTGCATGGCCGCAACGTGGCCTCCGGCACTCACGACCTCTTCCGTCTGCGTGGACTGTGCGGCGGACGGGTTCG
>PWEV01000202.1 GCA_003553625.1 Halomonas sp. | reverse complement strand
TTTCTTGGCCTCCCTCGGGCGGCATGGTCTAACCTGACCTAGGTCAACCACGCCACCCCACGACGCCAAGGATGCGCGAATGACAACTGTCAGCCAGACGTATCGGCGGCAGAGCGAGATGCACTGCGATGGCTGCTCGCTGCACTCGACCTGCCTGACGCGCGGCCTCTCCCAGGTCGCCCTCGAAGCCTTCGATGAGATCATCGTGCAGCCCCGGCCGCTCAAGCGTGGCCAGGCGCTGGTCCGCCAGGGGCAGCCCTTTCACAGCCTCTATCTGGTGCGCACCGGTAGCCTCAAGCAGGTTATCCGGCTGCCGGGCCGCCAAGACGAGCAGGTGATCCATTTCTACCTGCCCAGCGAGGCGGTGGGGCTCGAGGCGATTGGCGAGGAGAGCTGCTCCGCCTCGGTGGTGGCCCTGGAGACCACCTTCGTGTGTGAACTGCCCTTCGAGCAGCTCGAATCCCTGGCGGTAGAGCACGATGCCCTGCGGGCGGAGCTGATGCGCTGCATGAGCCGCGAGCTGCGCGGCGACCAGCGTCAGGTCTGCCTGCTCTCCGGGCGCACCGCCGAGCAGCGCCTGGCGGGTTTCCTGCTGGGCCTCTCCCGGCGTTTCCACGCCCGGGGCTACTCCCGCTATCGCTTCCAGCTCACCATGTCCCGCGCCGATATCGGCAGCCATCTGGGGCTCGCCCTGGAGACGGTGAGCCGAGTGATGGGGCGCTTCCAGCGACAGGGCCTGGTGAAGGTATCGGGGCGCGAGCTCACCGTTCGTTCACTCGAGGGCCTGGAGGCGCTGGGCGAGGAGGGGTGATAGGCACTCCCGGGGCCGTTTCAGGGGTCAAGCTCCGTGAATTGAGTGGGCGGCAGGACTGCGACGCTGAGGGCGGTGTCTGATAACATATAATTACTTGCACCAACCTTTGGTATGACTCTACTGCCCCGATGGACCGCCGGATGATCGCCCGACGATGACGATGCTTGCCCCTGCCCTTTTCGCCTTGACCTTGTCCATCCGGAAGGCCGCTTGGCCCGCTGGGTGAACCTGTCGCTGCGACTGCGCCTGCTGCTGGGGATCGGCCTCGGCTGGCTGGTGCTGGTGGCGGCGCTGCTCGGCTATAGCCACCTGAGCGGCGGAAACCTGACGCGCCATGAGAACCGGGTCCACCTGGAGTACCAGGCGCAGCTGGTGGCGGATCAGCTCTCCCGGGAGCTGGCCGAGCGCAAGCGGATGCTGGCGCGACTGGCTGACGACATCGCCATCGATGACCCCGGACTCACGTCGCAGCTGCAGCGCCAGCAGCCGCTGCTGGCGCTGTTCGACCGGCTGATGGTCTTCGATGCCGCGGGGCGGCCCGTGGCCGACTGGCCACCCTTTCCCGAGGGCGGCCCCGAGATTGGCCATCGTTCCTATTTCCAGCAGGTGAAGGCCTTTCGCCGCCCCCATGTCAGCGAGCCCTACCGCGGCGGCGAGACCGGCATCGACCAGGTGATGGTGATTCACCCGCTGCTCGGGGAAGGCGGCGAATTCCTGGGGATCCTCGGTGGCAACACCAGCCTGCGCGACGGCCAGGCCTACCTCAACCTGCGTGGACGGCGGCTGGGGGAGGCGGGCCACGTGATGCTGGCCACCGCCGAGGGTCAGGTGATCAGCCACCCGAACGAGGCGTGGTTGACCCAGCCGCTGCCCGGTGCGGACACCCATCCCCTGGTCGAGCAGGCGCTGCTGGGCTGGCAGGGCAGCGGTGAGGAGCTCACCCTGGACGGCGAGCCGGCGCTGGCCGCCTTTCGCCAGGTGTGGCCGGCGAACTGGGTGGTGGTGGTCTATCTCCCCCTGGCGCAGCTGCAGGCGCCGGTCAAGCGTTACGCACGCGAATTGCGCTGGGTGGGCACCGGCAGCGTGGCGCTGATGTTGCCGCTGCTGTGGTGGCTGCTGGGGCTCGGCCTGCGCCCGCTGCATCGCCTGGAGCGCCAGATCGCCCGGGTGGGTCGGGGCAAGGCCGAGCGCCTGGAGCTCAACACCGGCATGGTCGAACTGCAGCAGGTCGCCGAGGCCTTCAATCGCGTGGAGGCGGGGCGCCGCGATGCGATGGAGTCCCTGGCGGCCCGCGAAGCCTTCCTGGAAGCGGTGCTGGCCTCCTCGCCGGTGGGCATGTTCCTTACCGACCCCCGAGGCCAGGTGAACTACCTCAACCCGGCGCTGGCGGGGCTCTCCGGGATCGAACCCGAGGACTATCGGCCGCTGGCCTGGCTGCGTCGAGTTCATCCGGAAGACCGCAGCCTCTTCCTCGAGGGTTGGCGCCAGGCGCTGCTGCCGGGCGGCACCCTGACCCAGTGCTATCGCTTTCGCGGCGCCGAAGGCGACTGGCGCTGGCTTGAGGTGCACGCCAGCCGCGTCAGCGGTGGCGACCGCGTGCTGGGCTATGCGGGCCTGGTACAGGACATCACCGATCGCCATGAGCGAGAGCAGCGTCAGCGCTGGGAGGCGGAGCACGATCCCCTGACCCGCTGCCTCAACCGGCGTGGCTTTGCGCGTCGCCTGAAGGCGGCCTGCGACCTGACGCGGCGCAAGGCCGATCACGCCTTCGCGCTGGTGATGCTCGACCTGGACCACTTCAAGGAGGTCAACGACAGTGCCGGCCATGCGGTGGGCGATAGGGTGCTGCAGCGAGTCGCCGAGGTGCTGGGTGACGCGATGCGCGATGAGGACGCCGTGGCGCGCCTCGGTGGCGACGAGTTCGCTGTTCTACTCTCCGGAGCGTCCAGCGAGGCGGCCCGGGAGATTGCCGAGCGCCTTCGCCAGCGGCTGGCCGCCATCGATTTTCGTCACGGCGGCCGTCTCTACCGAGTCAGCGCCAGCCTGGGGGTTGCCTGCTTCACCGAGGATGACAACGACACGAGCCTGATGGAGCGTGCGGACAAGGCCAGCTACCGGGCCAAGCAGGCGGGGCGCAACCGAGTGGTGATGGCGGATGCCTTGCTGCCGCTGGAAAATGGCTGAGTCAGCGTTTCGGAGCGCCAGAGCCGCGAGATTCAGAACAGCAGTGGATTCGGCCAGCGCAACTGCAGCGCCACGCCCAGCCCCCACAATAGCGCCACCAGGCCTACGGAGAGCGCTAGGCTGGGCAGCCAGGGGCTGCGGTACTGCAGCCTGAGGAAGCCCAGCACGTAGAGCCCGGCGGCGGGCAGGGCGCCGATCAGGAAGAACAGGCCGATGAAGGATGCCATCCAGGCGAAGAAGAGCAGCCCCCGGGCGTAGAAGGCCGGGGTCTCTTCCCCTTCACTCAGGTCGCTGAAGTCGCTCTCCTCCTTCGCCCCGCGACGAATCACCTGGCGGCCCAGTTCCAGCACGGCGAGCAGAATCCCGAGGCTTGCCACGGCGGTGGGAAAAAGCCGTGCCCCCAGCGAGAAACCCTGGCTGATCCACAACATGGCGACCAGGCAGGCAAGCACTGCCAGCACGAAGGGGGTCTGCAGGTGGTGCGTCAGGGCGGCGATCAGGCGTGCCTTCATCGTGACTCCTCCTGCCGGTTCTTCTTTTCGGCCTCATCGGCGTGCTTCAGGGCGTCGGTGCTTCGCTCGGTGGAGCGTTTCAGCATCACGCTGCCCACCACCAGGAAGACCGCCAGCCCCCCGATGGTGAGTACGCCGGGACGCGAGAGCCACTCCCAGTCGTAGAGGTTGTAGGACATCCACAGGTAGCGCTCGGCGAGGCCGGAGAGGATGAAGCCGATCAGCAGCGGCGGGCGTGGCATGCCGCTGCGTTTCATGATCCAGCCGAGCACCCCGAAACCGAACAGGAAGGCGAGATCCGCCCAGTGGCGGGTCTCCTGCCAGGCGCCCACCACCACGATGACGATGATCACCGGGGCGATGTACTGGAAGGGGATGAAGGTGAGTCGCGAGATCGGTTTGGACAGCAGCAGGCAGATCAGGGTGCCGAAGACGTTGGCCAGGGCCAGCGACCAGATGATCACGAATACCAGGTCGAGGTCGCGGGTGAGCATCTGCGGGCCCGGCTGAACACCGAAGATCATCAGCGCGGCGAGCAGCATGGCCATGGCCGAGGAGCCGGGCACCCCGAACAGCAGGGTGGGCATCAGCACGCCCCCCTCCTTGGCGTTGTTGGCACTTTCCGGGGCGATCACCCCGCGCACGTCGCCCTTGCCGAACTGGCTGCGGTCCTTGCTGGTCTGGGCGGCGATCCCGTAGTTCACCCAGTCGATGATCGACGAGCCCATGCCGGGAATGGCGCCGATGGCAACGCCGATGATGCTGTGGCGAATCACCAGCCACTTGTGGTTCAAGGTGTCCTTCGCTCCCTGCACCCAGCCGTGACCGAGGCCCTTCGAGCGCTCGGCGATGGCGCCGCCCCGGGCCAGCAGGTCGATGATTTCCGGCAGGGCGAACAGCCCCAGCGCCACGATCACCAGCGAGAGGCCGTCGTAGAGGTAGAGAAAGTCGCCGGCGAAGCGGTATTCGGCGGCCACCGGTGCGCCGCCGATGGTGCCGAGCGCCAGGCCCGCGACCGCGGCGAGCATGCCCTTGAGTGGACGGTTGCCGGAGAGCACCCCGATCATCGACAGACCAAGGAGGGTGAGCATGAACAGCTCGGGGGAGCCGAAGGCCAGGATAAGCGGACGGGCGAAGGGCACCACGGCGGAGAGCGCCAGGGCGCCGATCAGCCCGCCGATCAGGGAGGCGGTGAAGGCCGCCCCCAGGGCGCGGGCCGCCTCGCCGCGCTGCGCCATGGGGTAGCCATCCATGATGGTGGCCTGGGAGCCCGACGAGCCGGGGATACCCATCAGCACCGAGGGGAAGGTGTCGGCGCTGGGCACCGCAGCGGCGATGCCGATCAGCAGCGCCACGCCGGCATAGGCGTCCATGCCGAACAGGAAGGGCAGCACCAGGGCCATGCCCATCAGCCCGCCCAGGCCAGGCAGGATGCCCACGGCGATGCCGATGGCCACGCCGGCGAACAGCATCATCAGGCGGAAGGGGTCGAGCAGGATCCACAGGGCGTTGATCAGGGCGTCGAGCATGCGCGCGTCGTCTCGTCGGGGTCAGGGCCGTAACGCAAACGGCCGCCCGGCGGAGGTCGGGCGGCCGAGGGCAGCGGGTGGGCTCAGTCGAACTCGGTGCCGAAGCGTTCGTTGAGCATGTCGCGCAGGAAGTCGAGGACCTCCGGCGAGGCCGCTGCCATGGAGGCCTTGATCTGGCCGAGGTCATCGCCCCACATAATGTCGTAGCCCTCGAGGATGTTGGCCGCCGCCGCCTGGAACTCGGGGTCGTTGACCATGCCCTCGACGCCCACGCGCAGGGCGGCCATGGCCTCCTCGGGGATGCCGTCGTGGGCCCAGACGGTGCCCCGGGTGTTCTGCACCAGCGGGACGGTGACCTTGAAGGCCTCCCAGATGGTGCCTGAGGGCATCTCGCCGTGGATCTGCTCGTAAAGCTCCGGGGCGGTGATCATGTCGGGTACCGCTGGGTCGCGCACCGGCTCCCCGTTGGCATCGATGAAACCGATGGCGTAGAGCGGCATGACGCGGCCCTCATCCACCAGCGGCTGTACGCTGTTGAGGTAGGCCGGGGTGGATTGGGTATTGATCATCAGCTCGCCGCGCTCGAAGGCGATGCGGGTATCGCCGCGGCCGCCGTAACCGGGTACCGCGCGGTAGTCTAGGTCGAACATCTCGAGTGCCACCAGCGACTCCAGCAGGCCTACCGGGTCGGTGATGCCCTTGGTCAGGCGGCCGCGGGCCTCGAGTATCTCGCTGGGGTCCTCGATGCCGACCTGGGTGGAGATGGCGGTGACATGACCCATGGGCGAGGCCACCACCGGCTCCAGCTCATCGAGGTCCAGCCGCAGGCCCTTGAGGCCCAGGAAGGCCCGCAGGTTCAGGTGGCCAGAGGCGGTCATCAGGGTGGTGCCATCGCGGTCGACGCGCTGGGCGAATTCGTTGCTGCCCAGCAGCCCCCCGGCGCCGGTGACGTTTTCTGCCACGATGGTCGGTTCGCCCGGGATGTGCTGGCCCAGGTACTGGCTGATAAGGCGGCCGAAGGTGTCCGTGCCGCCACCCGGCGAGAAGGGGATGATCATGCGGATGTTCTTGCCGTCGTAGTAATCGGCGGCCTGGGCGGTGCCGAGCAGGCTGGCGCTGGCGAAGGCCAGGCCGGCGGCCAGGGCGGTCAGTGAACGGGTCTTCATCATGGGACGAGCTCCAGTCATTGGCTTCTTTGTGGCCATGAGGATGAAACCCGATCGTGTCGATTTCATGACAGTGGTTCCATCCGTGACATCGCAAGCATAGGCTTGGGAGCCGAGGAGCACCAGACGGCAGGATAAACGCATGGCGTCCCGCTGGCCGGCGTCGGTTACGCTAGAGGAGAAAGCCGGGAATGATTTTTGAAATCATTGGCTTAACAGTAGTTCTCGTCAGCTTGCTGCCCGGGCTGGCACTTGACGATGCCTGCATGGCGCCTGAGCGGCCAGCTCACCGGAAAACCACTGCGCCTCGAGCCGGTTTGCCGGATCGACGTGCGCCGGGGTATCTGGGATGATGCAGGTAGCTGACGTTGTCGTGGCCCCGATTGCCACAAACATTCTGACTGGAAGTTTTTTCCGGCTCCCTTCGAGATGGACACCGTCGCCCATGCGGATTCGACAATTTCGCGGACCGGTATGGTGCTGGATGCGAACGCCCCTCGTGCCGATGCCGCTCTTCTGTGCCCTTTCGGGTACCGACGGGTTCCCGAATGACGGGATGGCCCGTCTATGAGGCTAGTCCGTCTATCGGTGACCAGCATCGTCGCCTGCCTGATGGGCCTTGTCGCCCTGCTCCTGG